>NZ_JABMEG010000002.1:0-330908 GCF_013179735.1 Permianibacter fluminis
TTGGCGACCATAGCGAGTGGGAACCACCCGATCCCTTTCCGAACTCGGAAGTGAAAACACTCAGCGCCGATGATAGTGTGGGCTTGTCTCATGCGAAAGTAGGTCATCGCCAAGCTCTTAATGCAAAGCACAAAACCCCGGTCCACAAGGCCGGGGTTTTGTGCTTTTACGGCTGGAATTTGCCGTGCGGTGGAAGTGATTTCTGCGTGATTCGATGCCGATGCACGTTCGGCGGCGACAAATTTTGCGATGGACCGAATGATGGTCGTGCATGGTGCCGGGTGTTTTTGATTGGCTGATCCGGCCATAATGACGCGCCATCCATGCCTCAAATGCGGAAAGCCAGTGCAATGATTCTGCCCAACGCGGCACTGACCAATACCTTCGGACTGCAGGTTCGCGCAAAGCAGTTTGTGCAGGCACACAGTCTTGACTCTTTGCGCACCGCGCTGGTGGAAGCGCAGCGCTCGAACTTGCCGCTGCTTATTCTCGGTGGCGGCTCCAACTTTTTGTTTGTCGCGCCGCAACTCGATGCGTTTGTCATTCAGCCTGCGTTGACTGGAATTCGCTATACCGCCATTGCTGATAACGACGTACTGGTCACTGCTGGTGCCGGTGAGGTCTGGCATCAGCTGGTGCTGGCGAGCCTTGAGCAGGGTTTGTGCGGTCTGGAAAATCTGGCGTTGATCCCGGGCTCGGTGGGTGCCGCGCCGATTCAGAACATCGGCGCCTATGGCGTCGAACTGGCTGACTGTCTGGTGTCGGTGCAGGCGATGGAGATCGCGAGCGGTAATTTGCGTCATTTCCACAAAACGGAATTGCAGCTCGGGTATCGCGACTCAGTGTTCAAGCGCGCACTCAAGGACCAATACCTCATCACCGAGATCACTTTGCTGCTGCACCGGCAGGCGCCGCTGAAAACCGACTACGATAGTCTGGCCAAGGAGCTTGCCAAGCAGGCCGCCGCGCCAACTTCCGCGCAGCCGAAATCCGGGTTGACTGCGCGCCAGGTGGCCGACGCGGTGATGGCGGTGCGGCGGGCGCGTTTGCCGGATCCGGCGGTGCTGGGCAATGCCGGCAGCTTTTTTAAAAATCCGGTGGTGTCGAACGCAACCGCCAATGCGTTGTTGCAGCGCTATCCCGCCATGCCGCATTACCCGCAACCGGATGGCTCGGTGAAGCTCGCGGCCGGCTGGCTGATCGAGCAAGCCGGCATGAAAGGCATTCGTCGCGGCCAAGCTGGCACCCATGAAAGCCAGGCGCTGGTCATTGTCAATCTCGGTGCGGCCACCGGTGCCGACTTGCTGGCGGTGGCCCGGGAAGTGCGTGACACAGTCCAGCAACAATTCGGTGTAACGCTGGAGCCGGAAGTCTGGATTATCGGCGCTACGCTGTAAGTCGCTGCGATCTCGATGAGCGAATCACTTGCCCTGTTGATATCGGATTTTCTGTTTCGTGTTGCCAAGGATTTGCCGTGACATTGTCATCTGCCCACGCCGCGCCTATTCCCACCGCCTTGCTGCAATTGCTCGCCGATGGTCGCGAACATTCCGGCACCGAGTTGGGTGAACGGCTGGGTATTTCCCGGGCCGCTATCTGGAAGCAATTGCAGGCGCTGGACGAACTCGGCATCGCACTGGAAGCGGTCCCCGGACGCGGTTATCGCCTGCGCGAGCCGCTTGATCTGCTCGATGCCGCGGCGATTCATGCCGCACTGGCCGGGCAGCTTGAACTGGCCTCCCTAGAGGTGTTTTCCCGCATCGATTCCACCAATGCGTTCTTTTTGAGTGATGACCGCCCGACCGAATCGAACTTGCGCGTTGCGCTGGCGGAACAGCAAACCGCCGGCCGTGGTCGCCGTGGCCGCGCTTGGGTTTCGCCGTTTGCCGGCAATATTTATTGTTCGATCAAACGCCAATTTCCCTGCGGTCTCGAAGGCTTGTCCGGGCTGAGTCTGGTGGTGGGCCTGGCGATCGCACAAGCGCTGGAAGCGCTTGGCATTGCCGGCGTGCAATTGAAATGGCCAAACGATTTGCGCGCCGATGGCCACAAGCTCGGTGGTGTCCTGATCGAGTTGGCCGGTGATGCTGGCGGCCCGTGCACCGCAGTGGTCGGTTTTGGCATCAATGTCAAAATGCCGAGCGATTCGGCGCAGACAATTGATCAGTTGTGGACCGATTTGCGCCAGTTGCATTCACAGCTGCCGTCGCGCAACACCATTGTCGCCGGCATTCTGTTGCGGCTGGCGCAGGCGTTGGCGCAGTTTGCCGAGGAAGGATTCGCGCCGTTCGCCGCGGCGTGGTCAGCGCGCGATGAGTTTCGTGGCCGGCCGGTGCAGATCACCGGCGTCAATGTGCAGCAAAGTGGCATCGCTGTCGGGGTTGATGAGCGTGGCGCGCTGTTGCTTGATACCGACAGCGGTCGACGTGCCATTGTTGCTGGTGAAGTGTCGCTGCGCGGGTCGGCTTAGCGCAGCAATCGATGCCGGATTTGTCGCGGCGTTACTCACGGTCCTTGCCTGCTTTCTGGTAAAACAGGGCCTTTTCCTCAGTCTGCTCCGCAAGAGATCCGCACCCATGTTGTGGCTGGATGTCGGCAATACCCGAATCAAATGGCAGCTGGACAGCGCCGATGGCGTGATTGCCGGTGCCGCCTTGCATGGCAGCGGCGACACGCTGGCGGCCGCGCCGATTTGGGCGGAGCTGCCGGCTCGCACCGAGGTTTGGGTCGCAAGTGTCGCCAGCGCAACGTTGCGGGCGCAAATTGATGCTCTCTGTGCTCAGGCCGGTTGTGCCAGCGTGCATTGGGCGGTCAGTGCCGCGCACATGGGCGGTTTGCACAACAGCTATGCCGAGCCGGCGCGGTTGGGCGTGGATCGCTGGTTGGCGATGTTGGCGGCATGGCGGGAAGCGTGCGGCCCGGTTGTGGTGATCGATGCCGGTTCCGCGATCACGGTGGACTGGGTTGACGAGCATGGTCGTCATCGTGGCGGTCATATCGTGCCCGGCGTCAGCTTGCTGGAACAGGCGCTGCGGCGCGGCACGGCCGCCGTGCGCGCCGAGCCCCAGACCAGTCGGTCGGTGTCGCCGGGCGTCAGTACCGATCAAGCGGTCAATCAGGGCGTTTTGGCCATGGCCGCCGGTTACCTGCGCTACGTGCTGACAGAGGCCTGGCCTGGCTGTGCTTCGGCGAGGTTGCTGCTCTGTGGCGGCGATGGTCCGCTGCTGGAGCCGTTTTTGCCGCGACCGGCCAGTTGGCGGGCGCAGCTGGTCTTGGATGGGCTGCGCGAGTATGCCCGTCTGCATGAACATCGGGAGTAAGGTCGGTGCGCTGGATCGTCATCAGCCTGGTGCTGATAAACGTGCTGATTTTTGGCTGGCGCTGGTGGGCCAGCGAGCCGGAGGTGCCGGCCGTGGTGGCGAAGCCGCCGGCTACGGAAAACCATGCCATCGAATTGCTGGATGAGGACTCGATAACTCCGGTAGCGGCATCAGACGATTCCGCGGTCGAGCCGGTCTCCGAGTCCGCAACGTCCGCCGAAGTGAGCGCTAGCACCGCTGCCGTTGCCACAGAATTGCCCGCTAGCGAGCCAGTAACGCCTGCCGACCCGGCGGCGGCAGTGACCACTACCTCAGCCGGCAGCGCCGCAAATGGCAACAGCGCGAACGGCAACAACAGCATCGCTGCCAGCGCTATAACCCCCGTCTCCACCGGTACCGCAGCAAACGGCGCCGGGGCGGTGCCGGGCGCCTCTGCAACTATGCAACCGATCGCCGCTGCGCCGGTGCCGTTCTGTGCCTGGACCGACTGGCAGCCTGCCCCGGCAAAGCCAGACACCGCCACACCGGATGCCGCAGCGTTGGTGGTCAAAACCGAAACCCGCGAACAGGAAACGGGCCGCAGCTACTTGGTCTACATCCCCGGCAAGGCCAGTCGGGAACAGACCTTGGCGCGTCTGGCCGAGCTCAAGGCCGCAGGGCTGGAGGCGGCGTTCCTGAACAAGGGGCCGCAGGTCGGCGGAGTTTCGCTCGGCTTGTTCAGCAAGGAAGAGTCGCTGCAGACCAAGCTGGCCGAGCTGAAGGCGGCCGGGATTGGCGATGCTCGCGGTATCGAGCGCATCCGTACCGAAAGCCAGCAACGCCAGTTATGGCGCTGGACTGGCGAAAAAACGCCCAGCCCCGTGATAAATCAGCAACTTGTTTCGTGTAATGACGTTGCGCCGGCGGCTTCAGGACAGTAGAATTTGCGCCCCTTTGCGGGAAGCAAGCTGTTGGGTGTGTCAGTCGGTGTGGCTCGGAATGAGCAGCGCAGTCAGGCAAATTCAAGAGCCCAATGCTGGCTTAGCTCAGTCGGTAGAGCAACTGACTTGTAATCAGTAGGTCGTGAGTTCGAGTCCCACAGCCAGCACCATCATTTCGCAAAGGACGCCCCGTCCGGGACGACAGCAAGCGGCTGACGCAGCTTGCAAAACCCCGGCCAGGTTGGCAGAATGCGCGGCCTTTGCGGCCGGGCTCAGCCAACCGCAAGGTGAGTAAATAATAAGGAGTACCCGGAGGGGTACCCGAGTGGCCAAAGGGATCAGACTGTAAATCTGACGGCACTGCCTTCGAAGGTTCGAATCCTTCCCCCTCCACCAGATTTTGGTGTTGCAGCAACGAGTTGATGGGAGCACGCGCCGGCTTGGCTGGCGCGGGTTCGACGAAGCAAGGCTTCGGAACGCGCGGGTATAGTTCAATGGTAGAACTCCAGCCTTCCAAGCTGGTAGCGCGGGTTCGATTCCCGCTACCCGCTCCACACTCCAGCAACACTGGCTCGCAAGAGCGCAGGATGTTGCTGATATAGCTCAGTAGGTAGAGCACTCCCTTGGTAAGGGAGAGGTCTCCGGTTCGAGTCCGGATATCAGCACCAGGATTCGGGTCGAATGGCCCGGCTGAGGGCTGCCGCACGTTTGCGGCGGCCCGTTTGTGTTAATGCCCAAATGGGCACATTTTTAACGGCGTAGTTCTAGTTACGCGCTCGCGGAGGCAGCCATGTCGAAGGAAAAGTTTGAACGTACAAAGCCCCACGTGAACGTGGGCACCATCGGTCACGTTGACCATGGCAAGACCTCGCTGACGGCAGCGCTGACCATTGTCACCGCGCGCAAGTACGGCGGCGAAGTCAAGAACTACGCGGACATCGACGCGGCGCCGGAAGAGCGCGCGCGCGGTATCACCATCAACACCGCTCACGTCGAATACGAATCGGCCAACCGCCACTACGCGCACGTTGACTGCCCGGGCCACGCTGACTACGTCAAAAACATGATCACCGGTGCTGCCCAGATGGACGGCGCGGTGCTGGTCGTGTCGGCTGCCGACGGTCCGATGCCGCAAACCCGCGAACACATCCTGCTGTCGCGCCAAGTCGGCGTGCCGTACATCGTCGTGTTCCTGAACAAGTGCGACATGGTCGACGACGCCGAGCTGCTCGAGCTGGTCGAAATGGAAGTGCGCGAACTGCTGAGCGCCTATGACTTCCCGGGCGACGACACCCCGATCATCCGCGGTTCGGCCAAGCTCGCCATCGAAGGCGACCAAGGCGAATTCGGCGAACAAGCGATCATGAAGCTGCTGGAAGCGCTGGACACCTACATCCCGCAACCGGAGCGCGCGATTGACAAGCCGTTCCTGCTGCCGGTCGAAGACGTGTTCTCGATCTCGGGTCGCGGTACCGTCGTGACTGGTCGTGTTGAGCGCGGCATCGTCAAAGTCGGCGAAGAAATCGAAATCGTCGGCCTGAAAGACACCGTCAAGACCACCGTCACCGGCGTCGAAATGTTCCGCAAGCTGCTCGACGAAGGTCGTGCGGGCGACAACGTTGGCGTGCTGCTGCGCGGCACCAAGCGTGAAGACGTCGAGCGTGGTCAAGTGCTGGCCAAGCCGGGCTCGATCAAGCCGCACACCAAGTTCGAATCGGAAGTGTACGTGTTGTCGAAAGAAGAAGGCGGTCGTCACACCCCGTTCTTCAAAGGCTACCGTCCGCAATTCTACTTCCGTACGACCGACGTGACGGGCGCCATCGAACTGCCGGAAGGCGTCGAGATGGTGATGCCGGGCGACAACATCAAGATGGTGGTGACCCTGATCGCCCCGATCGCGATGGACGACGGTCTGCGTTTCGCGATTCGCGAAGGCGGCCGTACCGTTGGCGCCGGCGTTGTTGCCAAGATCATTGCCTAATTTGCAGTTGCAGTAGTCGGCGGGAGCTAACCCCTCCCGCCGCTTCCTCAAAAAGGAAGACAGCTTGACGGGAAACGGCGTCAAGTTGGCAAGCCAAACCGTTTCACGATTTTAGGTCAGTAGCTCAATTGGCAGAGCGTCGGTCTCCAAAACCGAAGGTTGGGGGTTCGAGGCCCTCCTGGCCTGCCATTTTCTTGTTTGCCCGCGCCACTGGCGCGGCCAGACAAGCGGTAAAAAAACGCGCTGATGCGCGCTATGCCTCCGGGCACGAGACGACAGGACATGACGACCAACGTTGAACAGACTCCGACTCGCCTGGACTCCTTGAAGTGGATTCTGGTGGCCTTCTTGATTGCTGTGGCAGTCGTGGGCAACCAGTACTTCGTCGAGCAGGCTTGGTACTTCCGCGCGATTGGTGTGATCGTTGCGCTGGCAGTGGCCGCGGTAGTCGCCTTGCAAACCCAGAAAGGCCGTGATGCCTTGGAGTTTGCCAAAGAAGCGCGCACTGAAATTCGCAAGGTCGTTTGGCCGACTCGCCAGGAAACCGTGCAGACCACCATCATCGTTGCGATTTTCGTGGTTGTGATTGCGCTGTTCCTGTGGCTGGTTGACTGGCTGCTGGTGTGGGCGCTCGGCTTCATCATCGCCTAAAAGGAGAACGACAATGGCGATGCGGTGGTATGTGGTGCAAGCCTATTCCGGTTTTGAAAACCGGGTGAAAAAAGGTCTGGAAGAGCGCATTCAAATGCACAGTCTCCAGCACCTGTTTGGCAAAGTGCTGGTGCCAACCGAAGAAGTCGTTGAGCTTCGCGGTGGCAGCAAACGCAAAAGCGAACGCAAATTTTTCCCGGGTTATGTCCTGGTGCAGATGGATCTCAACGAAGAGAGCTGGCACTTGGTCAAGGAAACCCCGCGCGTGCTCGGTTTCATCGGTGGCACGCCAGAAAAGCCGGCACCGATTTCCGACAAAGAAGCCGATGCGATTCTGCATCGGGTCGAAGAAGGTTCGGAAAAGCCGCGGCCGAAAGTATTGTTCGAACCGGGCGAAATGGTCCGGGTCACCGATGGTCCGTTCGCGGATTTCAACGGTGTGGTCGAGACGGTCGATTACGAAAAGAACCGTCTGAAAGTTTCGGTCCTGATCTTTGGCCGCTCCACTCCGGTGGAACTGGACTTTGGTCAGGTCGAGAAGGGCTGATTGCGTAGGCAATCGGCCTGATGCCGTTTCTGCTGGTCAAGTGGCCGTAGAAGCGAACATCGAAAGGGGAGCCTCCCCGTATCGGATGTGAATCTTGATATCGGTGGGCGCGTTCGAACCCAATGAGGATTTTCACTCATGGCAAAGAAAGTACAAGCTTACGTCAAGCTGCAAGTCAAGGCCGGTATGGCCAACCCAAGTCCGCCGATCGGCCCAGCGCTCGGTCAGCAGGGCGTCAACATCATGGAGTTCTGCAAACAGTTCAACGCTCAGACCGACAAGGTCGAGAAAGGACTGCCGCTGCCGGTCGTTATCACCGTGTACAGCGATCGCAGCTTCACATTCATCACCAAGACGCCGCCAGCTTCTGTTCTGATCAAGAAATCGCTTGGTCTGGAAAGTGGCTCGTCGCGTCCGAACACCCAGAAAGTCGGCAAGATTTCCCGCGCCAAGCTGGAAGAAATTGCCAAGATCAAGCAACCGGATTTGACCGCTGCTGATCTGGAAGCGGCCGTGCGCACTGTCGCCGGTACCGCGCGTTCCATGGGCGTCGAGGTGGAGGTTTAATCATGGCCAAGCTTACCAAGCGCGCCAAAGCCATTCGTGCCGCCGTTGACCGCAGCAAAGTGTATGCGGCTGACGATGCGCTGAACCTGCTGAAGTCAGTCAGCAAAGTGAAGTTCGTTGAGAGCGTTGACGTTGCCGTCAACCTCGGTGTGGATCCGCGGAAATCGGATCAAGTCGTGCGCGGCGCCACCGTGTTGCCGAACGGCACCGGTAAAACCGTTCGTGTGGCCGTGTTCACCCAGGGTGCAAATGCCGAAGCTGCGAAAGCCGCTGGCGCTGACATCATTGGTATGGACGACCTGGCTGCCAGCATCAAAGCCGGCAAAATGGATTTCGATCTCGTTATCGCCTCTCCGGATGCGATGCGCGTGGTCGGTACCCTCGGCCAGATCCTCGGCCCACGTGGTTTGATGCCGAACCCGAAAGTCGGCACCGTGACTGCTGATGTGGCTCAGGCCGTGAAAAACGCCAAAGCCGGTCAGGTCCAGTACCGTACCGACAAGGCCGGTATCATTCACGCCACCATCGGCAAGTCGAGCTTCGAAGTGAACGCCCTGCGCGAAAACCTCGAAGCCCTGCTGACCGCCCTGCGTCGCGCCAAGCCGGCGACCGCAAAAGGTCAGTACATGAAGAAAATTTCCCTGTCGACCACCATGGGCCCTGGCGTCCAGGTCGACGCGGGCAGCCTGAACATCGGCGAGTAATCGCCGGTTTAGGTAGTAACTGATTTGCGGGTGCGTACGCGCACCCGAACGTTCTTTGGGTTGCCGTGCGGCGCCGCGTTCTTCACCGAATGCAGTGCCGGATACGGCAACCGTCAAAGACCGCAGGGGTTGCTGAGCAGGTGGCGGCAACTTAATACGACACCCTGCGCAGACGGTGATACCCGACTCATTCTCTGAGAGGGTCCACCGTGGGGGAGTCACTCTCCGGGTTTCGGCCTGAGGTGATTCAAACATGGCGGTTCCGTTGCAAGACGGAACATGTGGAGGTGAATCAAGTGGCACTTGGTCTCGAAGGCAAAAAGGCCATTGTTGACGAAGTCGCGGTCATTGCGGCCAAAGCGACGTCAGCAGTGTTGGCCGAATACCGTGGTCTCACGGTCGCCGAACTGACCTCGCTGCGCGTGAAAGCTCGTCAACAAGGCGTGTACATCAAAGTTGTACGCAACACGTTGGCGCGTCGCGCAGTAGAAGGCACCGATTTCGCCTGCCTGCAACCAGCGTTGGTTGGCCCGGTCATTTGCGCTTTCTCCCTGAACGAGCCGGCAACTGCCGCGCGCGTGCTCAAGGAAATCAGCAAGGGCAATGACAAATTCAAGGTCACCGCACTGGCGTTCGAAGGCAAGTTGATGGATGGCAAGCAGCTGGACTTTTTGGCCAGCCTGCCGACCAAAGACGAAGCCTACGCAATGCTGGCCCGCACCCTGCTCGAAATCCCGTCCAAAGTGGCGCGGGTTCTGCAGGCTGTTGCCGACCAGAAGCAAGCAGCGTAACCGTAATCATCCTTTTAGAATTGTTTGCAGGAGAATGAGCAATGGCTCTGTCGAAAGACGATATCGTTAACGCCGTCGCCGCGATGAGCGTCAGCGAAGTGGTCGAGCTGGTCAAGGCGATCGAAGAGAAGTTTGGCGTGTCGGCTGCTGCCGCCGTTGTTGCTGCTGGCCCGGCCGCTGCTGCTGCCGTGGAAGAGCAGACCGAATTCACGGTCAAGCTGACCGATTTCGGCGCCAACAAGGTCAACGTCATCAAAGTGATTCGCGAAATCACTGGCCTGGGTCTGAAAGAAGCCAAAGACCTGGTCGAAGGCGTGCCGAGCACCGTCAAAGAAGGTGTCTCGAAGGCCGATGCCGATGGCATCAAGAAGAAGCTGGAAGAAGCCGGCGCCAAGGTCGAAATCAAGTAAGGTTTCGCTTGGGCGATCTGGACCATTCCAGTCGCTGTGCATTGGGCTGGTGGCAAAACGCCACCGGCCTTTTGCCGCTTGCGAGAACCCGCGTTTGTGCGGGCGCTTGGCAGGCGTGTTGAGCAGGTTGCGTTTTGATACGGCCTTGCGGTCTGACGGGGAGCAAACCCGGCGGTCCAGGGTTGGCGCAGCACGGGGATAGTCGGTAGCACCGTATCAAGTACCGATTGTCGGTGGGTTTAGTCGAGTGAGGACGTGAGATGGCGTACTCGTATACAGAGAAAAAACGGATCCGTAAGGATTTCGGTAAACAGGCCAAGATCATTGAAGTGCCGGAGTTGCTGGCGATTCAATTGGATTCTTATCGGCAGTTCCTTTATGGCAGCAATGGCGTTGTCAAAATGGCCTCCGGTCTGGATTCGGCCTTCCAGTCGGTGTTCCCGATCAGCAGTTACTCGGGCAACGCGACTCTCGAATATGTCGCCTCGCATCTCGGTGAGCCACCGTTTGATGTCAAAGAGTGTCTGATTCGTGGCTTGACCTATGGCGCGCCGCTGCGGGTCAAAATCCGCCTGGTGATTTTCGATAAGGAAGCCAAGGCCGGTACCGTCAAGGACATCCGCGAGCAAGAAGTGTACATGGGCGAAATTCCGCTCATGACCGAAAACGGTACCTTCATCATCAACGGTACCGAGCGCGTCATCGTCTCGCAATTGCACCGTTCGCCTGGCGTGTTCTTCGAACACGACAAAGGCAAAACGCATAGCTCGGGCAAGTTGCTGTTCTCGGCACGGATCATTCCGTATCGTGGTTCCTGGCTAGATTTCGAATTCGATCCGAAAGACTGCGTGTTTGTCCGTATCGACCGTCGTCGCAAGCTGCCGGTTTCGATCCTGCTGCGCGCGCTTGGCTACACCAACGAGCAGATGCTGGACATGTTCTTCCAGCACAACGTTGTCCACGCTGGCGCCGAAAGCTTCGAGCTGGAGCTGGTGGCCGATCGTCTGCGCGGTGAAACCGCGGCATTTGATATCGTCGACAACACCGGCAAGACCATTGTCGAAGCCGGTCGCCGTATTACCGCTCGTCATGTCGCCGCACTGCAAAAAACCGGTGTTACCCGTCTGGCCGTGCCGGATGAGTACCTGTTTGAGAAAGTGCTGGCCAAGTCGATCATCAACACCAAGACCGGCGAAGTCATCGCCGAATGCAACGCGATCATCACCAAGGAAATCCTAGGTAAAGTTCGTGCTGCCGGTGTGGTCGAGTTCCGCACGCTGTACACCAACGAACTGGATCAAGGTCCGTTCATTTCCGACACGCTGCGAATTGATTCGAGCAAGAGCCCGCTCGACGCGCTGGTCGAAATCTATCGCATGATGCGTCCGGGCGAGCCGCCAACCAAAGAAGCCGCGGAAACGCTGTTCAATGGTCTGTTCTTCAGTGAAGACCGTTACGATCTGTCGCGCGTTGGTCGGATGAAGTTCAACCGCCGCGTTGGTCGCGAAGAAGTGACTGGCTCTGGCGTCTTGACCAAGGATGACATCATCGCTGCCCTGCGCACGCTGATCGAAATCCGCAACGGTCGTGGCCAGGTCGATGACATCGATCACCTCGGCAACCGTCGTATCCGTTCGGTCGGTGAAATGGCCGAGAACCAGTTCCGGGTCGGTCTGGTCCGGGTTGAGCGCGCGGTCAAAGAGCGTTTGTCGCAAGCTGAAAGCGAAAACCTGATGCCGCAGGATCTGATCAACGCCAAGCCGGTCTCGGCAGCGGTGAAAGAGTTCTTCGGCAGCTCGCAGTTGTCGCAGTTCATGGATCAGGTCAACCCGCTGTCGGAAATCACCCACAAGCGCCGCGTTTCGGCCCTTGGACCTGGTGGTCTGACGCGCGAGCGCGCCGGCTTCGAAGTGCGTGACGTGCACCCGACCCACTACGGTCGCGTTTGCCCGATCGAAACACCGGAAGGCCCGAACATTGGTCTGATCAACTCGTTGTCGGTATTTGCCCGCACCAACGAGTACGGTTTCCTCGAGACGCCGTACCGTCGCGTGGTGGACGGCAAAGTCACGATGGATATCGACTATCTGTCGGCCTATGACGAAAGCCAGTTCATCATTGCCCAGGCCAACGCCGGCACCGACAAAGAAGGTCGCCTGAACGAAGATCTGGTTACCGTCCGCCATCAAGGCGAATTCACGCTGTCCACACCGGACAAGGTGAATTACATGGACGTGTCGCCGCAACAGATCATGTCGGTCGCGGCCGCGATGGTGCCGTTCCTTGAGCACGACGACGCCAACCGCGCCCTGATGGGTGCGAACATGCAACGTCAGGCTGTTCCGACTTTGCGTGCCGACAAGCCGCTGGTCGGCACCGGCATGGAGCGCGCTGTAGCCGTTGACTCCGGTGTTGCCATCATCGCCAAGCGCGGTGGCGTCATCGATTTTGCCGACGCCAGCCGTATCATCATTCGCGTCAACGATGCGGAAGTGAACGTCGGTGAAGCGGGTGTCGATATTTACTCGCTGACCAAATACCAACGTTCGAACCAGAACACCTGCATCAACCAGCGTCCGATTGTGAACGTCGGTGATGTGGTCGCGCGCGGTGATGTGCTGGCGGACGGTCCGTCCACCGATCTCGGTGAGCTCGCCCTTGGCCAGAACATGTTGGTCGCGTTCATGCCGTGGAACGGCTACAACTTCGAAGACTCGATCGTCGTGTCCGAGAACGTCGTTCAGGAAGATCGCTTCACCTCGATTCACATTCAGGAACTGTCCTGTATCGCCCGTGACACCAAGCTCGGACCTGAGGAAATTACCTCGGATATTCCGAACGTTGGCGAGCAGGCGCTGGGCAAGCTGGATGAAGCCGGTATCGTTTACATCGGTGCCGAAGTGCAGCCGGGCGACATCCTGGTCGGCAAGGTAACGCCGAAGGGCGAAACCCAGCTGACCCCGGAAGAGAAGCTGCTGCGGGCGATCTTCGGTGAAAAAGCCAGCGATGTGAAAGACACCTCGCTGCGCGTGCCAGCCGGTATGGCCGGTACCGTCATCGACGTACAAGTGTTCACCCGTGATGGCGTCGAAAAAGATTCGCGCGCCGCGGAAATCGAAAAGGCCCAGCTCGACAAGATCCGCAAGGACTTGCTGGACGAGCAGCGCATTCTCGAAGACAACGCTTTTGCCCGTGCCCGCAATCTGGTGCTCGGTCAAGTCGCGGAAAAAGGCCCGGGCAAGCTGAAGAAGGGCGTCGCTGTTGATGCCGAGTTCCTGGACTCGCTGCAACGCGGTGAAGTGCTGCAGATTCAGCTGCGCGATGAACAGAAACAACAACAGCTGGAAGCGCTGGCGAACTACGTCGAAGAACAGAAAGACGTGTTCCACAAGCGTTTCGAGAACAAGAAAGACAAGCTCAAGCAGGGTGATGATCTGGCCCCGGGCGTACTGAAAGTCGTCAAGGTGTACCTGGCCGTTAAACGCCGCGTGCAACCGGGTGACAAGATGGCCGGCCGGCACGGTAACAAGGGCGTGATCTCGACCATTGTGCCGGTGGAAGACATGCCGCACATGGCCGATGGTCGTCCGGTCGACATCGTGCTGAACCCGCTGGGCGTGCCGTCGCGTATGAACATCGGTCAGGTGTTGGAAACTCACTTGGGCTGGGCTGCGCGTGGCTTGGGTCGTCGCATCGAAGAAATGCTGGAAAAGGAACGTGCCAAAGCAGTGAAAGAACTGCGCGGCTTCCTGGAAAGCGTTTACAACGACGGAGCTGCCAACAAGGTCGACATCAAATCGCTCAGTGATGATGAAGTCATCAACCTCGGCAAAAACCTGAAAGGTGGCGTGCCGATCGCTTCGCCAGTGTTTGACGGTGCCAAAGAAGAAGAGATCTTCAAGCTGCTGAACATCGCTTACCCAAGCGGTGATGAGCGGACCGAGCGTCTCGGCTTCAACAGCTCCAAAACCCAGATGCGCCTGTACGACGGCCGCACCGGTGATGCCTTCGAGCGTCCGGTCACCGTTGGCTACATGTACATGCTGAAGCTGAACCACTTGGTCGACGACAAGATGCACGCGCGCTCGACCGGTTCGTACTCGCTTGTTACCCAGCAGCCGCTCGGTGGTAAAGCGCAGTTCGGTGGTCAGCGCTTCGGGGAAATGGAAGTCTGGGCGCTGGAAGCTTACGGCGCTGCGTACACGCTGCAGGAAATGCTCACGGTCAAGTCAGACGACGTCAACGGCCGTACCCGCATGTACAAGAACATCGTCGATGGCGACCACAAGATGGAAGCCGGCATGCCGGAATCCTTCAACGTGTTGCTGAAGGAAATCCGCTCGCTGGCCATCAACATCGAGCTGGAAGACTCAAACTGATAGGGCGAGTGTGGATGGCAGCGGCGCTGCCATCCACACCAGTGCAACTTAAGAAACGGGGAAGCCATGAAAGACCTGTTGAACCTGTTCAAGCAGCAGACCACGCTTAGCGAATTCGATCGCATCCGCATCGGTCTTGCCTCGCCCGACATGATCCGCTCCTGGTCGTTCGGCGAAGTCAAGAAGCCGGAAACCATCAACTACCGCACGTTCAAGCCGGAACGTGATGGCTTGTTCTGCGCCAAGATCTTTGGCCCGATCAAGGATTACGAGTGCTTGTGCGGCAAGTACAAGCGGCTGAAGCACCGCGGCGTCATCTGCGAGAAGTGCGGCGTCGAAGTCGCGCTGGCAAAAGTTCGCCGTGATCGCATGGGTCACATCGAACTGGCCTCGCCGGTTGCCCACATCTGGTTCCTGAAGTCGCTGCCAAGCCGTATCGGTTTGATCCTCGACATGACGCTGCGCGATATCGAGCGGGTGCTCTATTTCGAAGCGTTTGTCGTGATCGAGCCGGGCATGACCACGCTGGAGCGTGGCCAGCTGCTGGGCGAAGAGGAATACCTGAACGCGCTGGAAGAATTCGGTGACGAGTTCGATGCCAAGATGGGTGCCGAAGCGATTCGGGCGCTGCTCGAAGGTCTCGACCTGCCGAAAGAAGTCGAAACCATTCGCGAAGAAATTCCGCAAACCAGCTCGGAAACCAAGCTGAAGAAGCTGACCAAGCGGCTGAAGCTGCTGGAAGCCTTCCTTGAGTCGGGTAATTCGCCGAACTGGATGATCATGACCGTGCTGCCGGTGTTGCCGCCGGATCTGCGCCCGCTGGTGCCACTGGATGGCGGTCGCTTTGCGACCTCGGATCTGAACGATCTGTACCGCCGCGTGATCAACCGTAACAACCGTTTGAAGCGTCTGCTCGATCTGAACGCGCCGGACATCATCATCCGCAACGAAAAGCGGATGCTGCAAGAAGCGGTCGATGCGCTGCTCGACAACGGTCGTCGCGGTCGCGCGATCACCGGTTCGAACAAGCGCCCGCTGAAGTCGCTGGCCGACATGATCAAGGGCAAGCAAGGCCGGTTCCGGCAGAACTTGCTCGGCAAGCGCGTCGACTACTCGGGCCGTTCGGTCATCGTGGTCGGCCCGACGCTGCGTCTGCACCAATGCGGTCTGCCGAAGAAAATGGCGCTCGAACTGTTCAAGCCGTTCATTTTTGGCAAGCTGGAAACGCGTGGCCTCGCCACGACGATCAAAGCCGCCAAGAAAATGGTCGAGCGCGAAGAGCCGGTGGTCTGGGACATTCTCGAAGAAGTCATTCGCGAACACCCGGTCATGCTGAACCGCGCGCCGACGCTGCACCGTCTCGGTATCCAGGCGTTTGAGCCGGTGCTGGTGGAAGGCAAAGCGATTCAACTGCACCCGCTGGTTACGACCGCATTCAACGCCGACTTCGACGGTGACCAGATGGCGGTGCACGTACCGCTGACCTTGGAAGCCCAGCTCGAAGCGCGCGCACTGATGATGTCGACCAACAACATTCTGTCGCCGGCCAACGGTGAACCGATTGTGGTGCCGTCGCAGGACGTCGTGCTCGGTCTGTACTACATGACCCGTGACAAAGTGAATGGCATGGGCGAAGGCATGGTGTTTGCGGACACCGCTGAAGTTCATCGTGCCTTCCGTACCGGTCAGGTTGACCTGCATGCGCGCGTCAAAGTGCGGCTGTACGAAAAAGTGATTGATAAAGAAGGCAAGGTTACCGAGTCGACCAAGGTGCATGACACCACGGTTGGCCGCGCCATGCTGTGGGATGTGGTGCCGAAGGGCTTGCCGTTTGAGCTCATCAACACGCCGCTGACCAAGAAAGCGATTTCGAAACTGCTGAACACCTGCTATCGCGTGCTCGGTCTGAAAGCGACCGTCATTTTCGCCGATCAGGTGATGTACACCGGCTTTGCTTACGCAACGCGTTCGGGTACCTCGGTCGGTATCGATGACATGACCATTCCGGACGAGAAGAAGAAGATTCTTGCCGAGTCGGAAGCGGAAGTGAAAGAGATCGAGCAACAGTACGGTGCTGGTCTCGTTACCGCCGGTGAGCGTTACAACAAAGTCGTCGACATCTGGTCACGTGCCAACGAGCGGGTCTCGAAAGCGCTGATGGATAACCTGACCTTCGTTGATGTGATCAACGCCAAGGGCGAGAAAGAAAAGCAGAAGTCGTTCAACCCGATTTACATGATGGCCGATTCGGGCGCGCGCGGTAGCGCGGCGCAGATTCGTCAGCTGGCCGGTATGCGGGGCCTGATGGCCAAGCCGGACGGTTCGATTATCGAAACTCCGATCACGGCGAACTTCCGTGAAGGTCTGAACGTTCTGCAGTACTTTATTTCGACTCACGGTGCCCGTAAGGGTCTGGCCGACACCGCGCTGAAGACTGCGAACTCCGGTTACCTGACCCGTCGTCTGGTTGACGTCGCGCAGGATCTGGTGGTCACCGAAAGCGATTGCGGCACGGTCAACGGTCTGCACATGACGCCGCTGATTCAAGGTGGCGACGTGGTCGAGCCGCTGCGTGAGCGCGTGCTCGGTCGCGTACTGGCCGAGGCCGTTTATGTTCCGGGTACCGACAAGCTGTTGGCGGATGCTGGCACGCTGCTGAACGAGCGCTGGGTCGAGAAGCTGGAAGAAAGCAACATCGATCACGTGGTCGTGCGTTCGCCGATCACCTGCGAAACCCGTTTCGGTGTCTGCGCTGCCTGCTATGGTCGCGATCTGGCCCGTGGCCATATCGTCAACGCCGGCGAAGCGGTTGGTGTTATCGCCGCGCAGTCGATCGGTGAGCCGGGCACTCAGCTGACCATGCGTACCTTCCACATCGGTGGTGCGGCATCGCGTGCGTCGGCCGAAAACAAGGTGCAGGTCAAGAACAACGGTACGGTTCGTCTGGCCAACCCGAAATTGGTGCAGAAGAAAGACGGCACCTATGTCACCGTGTCGCGTTCGACCGAAATCACCGTGTTCGACGAACACAATCGCGAGAAAGAGCGGTACAAGGTTCCGTACGGTGCGGTGCTGTCGGTCAAAGACGGCAGCAAGATCAATCGTGGCGACATCGTCGCGAACTGGGATCCGCATACCCACCCGATCGTGACCGAAGTGGCCGGTAAGATTAAGTTTGTCGATTTGGTTGAAGGCGTGACCTTCACCCGCAAGACCGACGAACTGACCGGTCTGTCGAGCATTGAAGTGACCGATCCGAAACAGCGTGGCGCGAAAGAAATGCGTCCGGCGATTCGTCTGGTCGATGAGAAGGGCAAGGATCTGCAGCTGAAGGGCACCGATATCGTCGCCCAGTATTCGCTGCCGGCCGGCGCCATCATCAACCTTGAAGACGGCTCGGCCGTGGGCGAGGGCGATGCGATTGCCCGTATCCCGCAGGAAGGTTCGAAGACCCGTGACATCACCGGTGGTCTGCCGCGCGTCGCCGACTTGTTCGAAGCCCGGAAACCGAAAGAGCCGGCCATTCTGGCCGAAATCTCCGGTACCGTTTCGTTCGGGAAAGAAACCAAGGGCAAGCGCCGCCTGATCATTACGCCGCATGATGGTTCGCAGACGTATGAAGAGTTGATTCCGAAGTGGCGCAACATCGGCGTGTTCGAAGGCGAAAACGTTGAAATGGGTGACGTGATTTCCGAAGGTCCGGAAAATCCGCACGACATCCTGCGCCTGAAAGGCATTTCGCACCTGGCGAACTACATCGTCAACGAAGTGCAGGACGTTTACCGTCTGCAGGGCGTGAAGATCAACGACAAGCACATCGAAGTCATCGTGCGGCAGATGCTGCGCAAGGGCGTCGTGGCCGAGACCGGCGACAGCAAGCTGCTGAAAGGCGAGCAACTGGACGCGGTGCGGATTCTGGAAGAGAACGATCGTCTCATTGCCGCCGGCAAAGTCGTCGCGACTTTCGAGCGTCAGCTGCTCGGTATCACCAAGGCCTCGCTGCAAACCGAGTCGTTCATTTCGGCCGCGTCGTTCCAGGAAACCACCCGCGTCCTTACGGAAGCAGCGGTCAGTGGCAAGTTCGACGATCTGCGCGGTTTGAAAGAAAACGTCATCGTCGGTCGTCTGATCCCGGCCGGTACCGGTCTGGCGTACCACAAAGAACGTCGTCGTCGTCGTCTGGAAGGCAAGGTCATCGAGCCGACCGTCACCGCGACCGATGCCGAGAAAGAACTGCGCGATGCGCTCAGCTCCTCCGCGGAGTAAGCGCTTCGGTCAGCAGTTGATTGAAGTCGTTAGTACCAGAAAGGCCAGCACCCGCTGGCCTTTCTGTCTAACTGGTCAGTGGAAACCTTGGACTGGGAGCACGGGCTTTCTTGACGCCCCTTGCGCTCATCTCTACAATTCCGCACCCCTTTACAAGCCGGTTTTCCGGCCGAAGGGCTTTTGCTCTCATTTTTGGAGTTCAGTTTTCAATGGCGACCGTAAACCAGCTCGTGCGCAGTCCCCGCAAGGAGATCAAGCGCAAGACCCCGTCACCGGCCCTGCAGAACTGCCCGCAAAAACGCGGCGTCTGCACCCGTGTGTACACCACCACCCCGAAGAAGCCGAACTCGGCCCTTCGTAAAGTCTGCAAAGTGCGTCTGACCAACGGTTACGAAGTCATTTCGTACATCGGCGGTGAAGGCCACAACCTGCAAGAACACTCAGTCGTGCTGATTCGCGGCGGCCGGGTAAAGGACTTGCCAGGTGTGCGTTACCACACCGTTCGTGGTTCGCTCGACACTGCCGGTGTTAAAGACCGTAAGCAGAGCCGTTCGAAGTACGGTGCAAAGCGTCCGAAGAAATAAGCTGGCGGCGCTCTGCGTCACTGGTAGTAAGCATTGGACCGTTCCGGTCTGGTGCCGTAGCACTTCGGCACAAACGTGCCCGAAGCAAACCGTTTAGGTGCATTGATTGGGCGCAAGCCCGGATTGATGCGAGTAAGGCCGGCTTCGCCGGGCTGTCATCGTCACGATGTACGCTCGCCCATGCCGGACTCACCTGAAGATGAAGGAAGATAGCAATGCCGCGTCGTCGCGTAGTTGCTCAGCGGGAAATCCTGCCTGAGCCGAAATATGGTAGTCATGTGCTGGCCAAGTTTATGAACGTGGTCATGGAATCCGGTAAAAAATCGGTCGCCGAAAAGATTGTTTACGGAGCCATTGAACTCATTTCCAGCAAGAAGAACGTCGACGCTACTGGCGCGATGGGTATCTTCGAAAAGTCACTCGACAACGTCCGTCCGCTGGTGGAAGTGAAATCCCGCCGCGTCGGTGGTGCCACCTACCAGGTGCCAGTCGAAGTCCGCTCCAGCCGTCAGCAAGCGCTGGCCATGCGCTGGCTCGCTGATGCCGCCCGTAGCCGTGGTGAGAAGTCCATGGCCGAGCGTCTGGCTGCCGAAATTCTCGATGCCGTCGAGAACCGTGGCGCCGCGGTCAAGAAGCGTGAAGACGTGCACCGCATGGCGGAAGCCAACAAGGCGTTCTCGCACTACCGTTGGTAAGCGGGAGCTCGCCGGCAAGGCGAGTGCGTGGTGTTTGCCACGCCGGTTGGTAATCGCATTCGCTGACGCATTGGTCACTCTGGTGCGTCAGCGACAATCCAAATAGTTTGGAGCAAGCAATGGCTCGTACGACTCCTATCGAGCGCTACCGTAACATCGGTATCAGCGCTCACATTGACGCCGGTAAAACCACCACGACTGAACGCGTGCTGTTTTACACCGGTAAAAGCCACAAGATCGGTGAAGTGCACGATGGTGCCGCTACCACCGACTGGATGGTGCAAGAACAAGAACGGGGTATCACCATTACCTCGGCGGCGGTGACTGCCTTCTGGAAAGGCATGGGCAACAACTTTGCCGAACACCGCATCAACATCATCGACACCCCCGGGCACGTGGACTTCACCATTGAAGTCGAACGCTCGATGCGCGTACTCGACGGCGCCTGCATGGTTTACTGTGCGGTCGGCGGCGTTCAGCCGCAGTCGGAAACCGTGTGGCGTCAGGCCAACAAATACAAAGTGCCGCGTCTGGCCTTCGTCAACAAGATGGACCGTACCGGTGCCAACTTCTTGCGCGTGGTCGGCCAGATGAAAGAGCGTCTTGCCGCCAACGTCGTTGTGCTGCAATTGCCGATCGGCCAGGAAGAACACTTCAAGGGCGTGGTTGACCTCGTTTCGATGAAAGCTGTCTGGTGGGACGAAGAGTCGCAGGGCATGAAGTTCACCCTGAAAGACGTCCCGGCGGACATGCTGGACGAGTGCAAGAAGTGGCGCGAGCAGTTGGTCGAAAGCGCCGCCGAAGCCTCGGAAGAGCTGATGAACAAGTACCTGGAAGAAGGCGAGCTGAGCGAAGAAGAAATTCACGCCGGCATTCGCAAGCGTACTGTTGCCAGCGAAATCGTTCCGGCCCTGTGCGGTTCGGCGTTCAAGAACAAGGGCGTGCAAGCGATGCTGGACGCCGTGGTTCGCTACCTGCCGTCGCCGGTCGACATTCCGCCGGTCAAGGGCGAAGACGACCGTGGCAACATGGTTGAACGTCCGGCTACCGATGACGCGCCGTTCTCGGCGTTGGCATTCAAGATCGCCACCGACCCGTTCGTCGGTTCGCTAACCTTCATCCGGGTTTACTCGGGCGTGCTGGAAAGCGGCTCGGGCGTGTACAACACGGTCAAGGATCGCAAAGAGCGTATTGGTCGTCTGGTGCAGATGCACGCCAACCAGCGCGAAGAAATCAAAGAAGTGCGCGCTGGCGACATCGCCGCTTGCGTCGGTCTGAAAGACGTCACCACCGGTGACACCATTTGTGATCCGGATCATCCGGTCATTTTGGAACGGATGGAATTCCCGGAGCCGGTTATCGCCGTCGCCGTCGAGCCGAAGACCAAAGCCGACCAGGAAAAGATGGGTATCGCACTGGGCCGTCTGGCGCAGGAAGATCCGTCGTTCCGCGTGCACACTGACGAAGAGTCGGGCCAGACCATTATTTCGGGTATGGGTGAACTGCACCTCGAAATCATCGTCGACCGCATGAAGCGTGAATTCAAAGTCGAAGCCAATGTCGGCAAGCCGCAGGTCGCCTACCGCGAAACCATTCGCGCCAAGGTCGAGCAGGAAGGCAAGTTCGTACGTCAATCCGGCGGTCGTGGCCAGTACGGTCATTGCTGGTTGCGCATCGAGCCGAACGAAACCGGCAAGGGCTATGAGTTCATCAACGAAGTCGTTGGTGGTGTTGTGCCGAAGGAATACATTCCGGCGGTCGACAAGGGCGTTCAGGAACAGATCAAGAACGGTATCATCGCCGGCTTCCCGGTCGTTGACGTCAAAGTCACGATTTTCGACGGTTCGTACCATGACGTCGACTCGAACGAAATGGCGTTCAAGATCGCCGGCTCGATGGGCTTCAAGGAAGGTTGCTTGAAAGCCAAGCCGGTGCTGCTTGAGCCGATCATGAAAGTCGAAGTCGAAACCCCGGAAAACTACATGGGTGACGTCATTGGCGACTTGAACCGTCGTCGCGGTATCGTTCAGGGTATGGACGATCTGCCGGGTGCCATCAAGGCAATCAAGGCTCAGGTGCCGCTGTCCGAAATGTTCGGTTATGCGACTGACCTGCGTTCCGCGACCCAGGGTCGTGCGACTTACTCGATGGAGTTTGCGCACTATTCGGAAGCGCCGAATAACGTTGCTGAAGCCGTTGTTGCTGCTCGCAAAAAATAACCACTGGGGCGACCGGTCACTGCCGTGACCGGTCAACCAATACAAACGTCAAAACCTGAAAATAGAAGGCAGATCGCTATGTCGAAGGAAAAGTTTGAACGTACAAAGCCCCACGTGAACGTGGGCACCATCGGTCACGTTGACCATGGCAAGACCTCGCTGACGGCAGCGCTGACCATTGTCACCGCGCGCAAGTACGGCGGCGAAGTCAAGAACTACGCGGACATCGACGCGGCGCCGGAAGAGCGCGCGCGCGGTATCACCATCAACACCGCTCACGTCGAATACGAATCGGCCAACCGCCACTACGCGCACGTTGACTGCCCGGGCCACGCTGACTACGTCAAAAACATGATCACCGGTGCCGCCCAGATGGACGGCGCGGTGCTGGTCGTGTCGGCTGCTGACGGTCCGATGCCGCAAACCCGCGAACACATCCTGCTGTCGCGCCAAGTCGGCGTGCCGTACATCGTCGTGTTCCTGAACAAGTGCGACATGGTCGACGACGCCGAGCTGCTCGAGCTGGTCGAAATGGAAGTGCGCGAACTGCTGAGCGCCTATGACTTCCCGGGCGACGACACCCCGATCATCCGCGGTTCAGCCAAGCTCGCCATCGAAGGCGACCAAGGCGAATTCGGCGAACAAGCGATCATGAAGCTGCTGGAAGCGCTGGACACCTACATCCCGCAACCGGAGCGCGCGATTGACAAGCCGTTCCTGCTGCCGGTCGAAGACGTGTTCTCGATCTCGGGTCGCGGCACCGTGGTGACCGGTCGTGTTGAGCGCGGCATCGTCAAAGTCGGCGAAGAAATCGAAATCGTCGGCCTGAAAGACACCGTCAAGACCACCGTCACCGGCGTCGAAATGTTCCGCAAGCTGCTCGACGAAGGTCGTGCGGGCGACAACGTTGGCGTGCTGCTGCGCGGCACCAAGCGTGAAGACGTCGAGCGTGGTCAAGTGCTGGCCAAGCCGGGCTCGATCAAGCCGCACACCAAGTTCGAATCGGAAGTGTACGTGTTGTCGAAAGAAGAAGGCGGTCGTCACACCCCGTTCTTCAAAGGCTACCGTCCGCAGTTCTACTTCCGTACGACCGACGTGACGGGCGCCATCGAACTGCCGGAAGGCGTCGAGATGGTGATGCCGGGCGACAACATCAAGATGGTGGTGACCCTGATCGCCCCGATCGCGATGGACGACGGTCTGCGTTTCGCGATTCGCGAAGGCGGCCGTACCGTTGGCGCCGGCGTTGTTGCCAAGATCATTGCCTAATCAGTAAAACGTCAGTACCGGGTCTGGCTCAGGCCCGGCCCGGTACTGACGAAATCCGGTTCGCCGCGCAAGTTTTGCGTGACAAGCCGGCAAAGCGCCGTTATTATCCCGCGGCCTTTGAGAAGTGCTCTTTAGGTAGTTCCCCCGGACAGGCCTGTTCTTGCCTCGGCAAGCAGTGCGACTGACCGGAGTTGGTGACGGTTGACCAGTATCTTGGCATCGCCGTCCCTGACAACGGGCTCAATTGGAGTCCGACTGAACTTAAGGAATACCGCCCCCCGGACGAAGCGGAAGGGAGTGCGGTGTTCTTCTTTTTTCGCTCTTTATATTGGAGTGCCATCGCGATGGCAAAGCAACGTATCCGTATTCGTCTGAAGGCTTTCGATCACCGTTTGATCGACCAGTCGACGATGGAAATTGTGAACACGGCCAAGCGGACCGGCGCGCAAGTGCGCGGCCCGATCCCGCTGCCGACCAAGCAAGAACGTTACACCATCCTGACCTCGCCACACGCGAACAAGGATGCCCGTGACCAGTACGAAATTCGCACGCACAAGCGTCTGGTAGACATCATCGAGCCGACCGACAAAACGGTTGACGCGCTGATGAAGCTGGACCTGGCCGCTGGCGTGGACGTTCAGATCAGCCTTAGCTGATCTGAGTCCCGCGAATCATCCTTGTAGAGGAATACGTCATGGCAATCGGACTAGTGGGTCGCAAAGTCGGTATGACCCGCGTCTTCAATGACGACGGTGTGTCGGTTCCGGTGACCGTCATCGAGGTCGAGCCGAACCGCATTACCCAAGTCAAAGCCGTCGAAACTGATGGTTATGTCGCTGTCCAGGTTACGACCGGCAGCAAAAAGGCAAGCCGCCTGAACAAGCCGGAAGCCGGCCACTTTGCCAAGAGCGGCGTTGCCGCTGGCCGTGGTCTGTGGGAATTCCGTGCTGCTGCTGACCACGGTTTGGCCGTGGGCGGTGAGCTGAAGGTGGACCTGTTCCAGGTTGACCAAATGGTCGACGTCACTGGCGTGACCAAGGGCCGTGGTTTCTCCGGCACCATCCGCCGCTGGAACTTCCGTGGTCAGGACAATACGCACGGTAACTCGGTTTCGCACCGGGTGCCGGGCTCGATCGGCCAACGCCAGACCCCGGGTCGCGTGTTCAAAGGCATGAAAATGTACGGTCACTACGGCGTCGAACAGGTCACTGTCGAATGCCTGAAAGTCGTGCGTGTCGATGCTGAACGCAACCTGCTGCTGGTCAAGGGCGCAGTCCCGGGTTTCGACGGCGCTGACGTAATCGTCAAGCCGGCGGCCAAGGCCTGAGCGTAGGAGCGTAACGATGCAATTGACTCTGACAGGCGGCAACGGCGGCACGATCAACGTGTCGGAAGTTGCGTTCGGCCGTGAATTCAACGAAGCGCTGGTGCACCAGGTTGTGACTGCCTATTTGGCAGGCGGCCGTGCTGGCACCGTGCAACAAAAGACCCGCGCCGAAGTTTCCGGCGGTGGCAAGAAGCCGTGGAAACAGAAAGGCACCGGTCGTGCCCGCGCTGGTTCCATTCGCTCGCCGCTGTGGCGTGGTGGTGGTAAGACTTTCGCAGCCCGTCCGCAAGACTGGACGCAGAAAGTGAACAAGAAAATGTACCGCGGCGCGATCTGCGCGATTCTGTCGGAACTGGTACGCCAGGGCCGTCTGATCGTCGTCGACAGCTTCGCCGTTGACGCCCCGAAAACCAAGCTGTTGGCTGACAAGCTGAACGGCATGGACGCGGCTGATGCGCTGATCGTCACCGATAACGTCGATGAAAACCTGTACCTCGCGGCGCGCAACCTGCACACCGTCGATGTGGTCGACCCGAACGCGGTCAACCCGGTCAGCTTGCTCACCTTCGCGAAGGTGATCATGACTGTCGGTGCGGTCAAGCAGTTCGAGGAGATGCTGGCATGAACCAGGAACGTCTGATGCGGGTGCTGCTGGCACCGCACGTCTCCGAAAAGGCCAACCTGTGCACTGAACAGAACAACACGGTTGTGTTCAAGGTGCTGCGTGACGCCGAGAAGCACGAAATCAAAACTGCCGTCGAAAAACTGTTCGACGTCAAAGTTGAGCGTGTGACCACCGTCAACGTGAAAGGCAAGCAGAAGGGCCAGGGCCTGAAAAAAGGTCGTCGGTCTGACTGGAAGAAAGCCTACATCAAGCTTGCTGCTGGCAATGCCATCAGCGTGTTTGGCGACCAGGCCTAAGGGGTAGCGACAATGGCACTTATCAAGATGAAGCCGACCTCCCCGGGTCGCCGTTTCGTAGTGAAGGTGAAGACCGACGGCCTGTACAAAGGCGGTCCGGTTGAAGCTCTCGTCGAACGCAAGAACAAAACCGGTGGCCGTAACAACAACGGTCACATCACCACCCGTCACATCGGTGGTGGTCATCGTCAGCATTACCGCCTGGTTGACTTCAAGCGCAACAAGGACGGTATTCCGGCGAAAGTTGAACGGATCGAATACGACCCGAACCGCACCGCTCACATTGCCCTGCTGTGCTACGCCGATGGCGAGCGCCGCTACATCATTGCGCCGAAAGGTCTGCAAGTGGGTGATGTGCTGCAGAACGGTGATGCTGCGCCGATCAAGGCCGGTAACACCCTGCCGCTGCGCAACATTCCGGTCGGTCTGACGATTCACTGCATTGAAATGAAGCCGGGCAAGGGCGCGCAGTTGGCGCGTTCGGCTGGCGCCGCTGTGCAATTGGTCGCCCGTGAAGGCGAGTACTGCACCGTGCGTCTGCGCTCGGGTGAAATGCGCAAGATCCACACCGAATGCCGTGCCACCGTTGGTGAAGTCGGTAACTCCGAGCACATGCTCGAGAGCTTCGGTAAAGCCGGTGCCAAGCGTTGGCTCGGTATTCGCCCGACCGTTCGCGGCGTCGCCATGAACCCGGTCGACCACCCGATGGGTGGTGGTGAAGGTCGCAGCTCCGGTGGTCGTCACCCGACGTCGCCGTGGGGTTGGAAGACCAAGGGCAAGAAGACGCGCAAGAACAAGCGCACCGACAAGTTCATCGTGCGCCGTCGCGGCAAGTAATGTGAGGGTATTCCTGTGCCACGTTCACTGAAAAAAGGCCCGTTCATTGACCTGCATCTGTTGAAGAAGGTCGAAGCAGCGGTTGCCAAAGGCGAGAAGCGCCCGATCAAGACTTGGTCGCGTCGCTCGATGGTCAGCCCGGAAATGGTTGGCCTGACCATTGCGGTACATAACGGCAAGCTGCACGTGCCGGTGTATGTCTCCGACGAAATGGTCGGTCACAAACTTGGCGAGTTCGCGCCGACCCGTACGTTCAAGGGTCACGCTGCGGACAAGAAAGCCGGCAAGAAGTAAGGGGTTGAGTGATGGAAACGCAAGCCATTCATCGCGGTGCCCGCAGCTCGGCGCAGAAAGTGCGCCTGGTAGCGGATCAAATCCGCGGCCTGTCCGTTGACAAGGCCCTGAATGTTCTCGCTTACAGCGAGCGCAAGGCCGCCGGCCTGGTGAAGAAAGTGCTGGAATCGGCCATTGCCAACGCCGAACACAATGATGGTGCTGACATTGACGCACTGCGCGTGTCGGCGGTGATGGTTGACGAAGGTCCGAGCTTCAAGCGGATGAGCCCGCGCGCCAAAGGCCGTGGTGATCGCATCGTCAAGCGCACCTGCCACATTCTGGTGAAGGTCTCGGATCGCCGGGGGAGCAAGTAATGGGTCAGAAAGTTAATCCGGTTGGTATCCGTCTCGGAATCACCCAACCGTGGCGCTCGACCTGGTTCGCCGAGCGGAAAGAATTTGCCAAGTATTTGGCCGCCGATCATCAGGTTCGCACCTGGTTGAACAAAGAGTTGGCGCAGGCGCAGATTTCGCGTATCGACATCGAGCGTCCGGCCAAGACCATGAAGGTCACCATTCACACTGCTCGTCCGGGCATCGTGATTGGCAAGAAAGGCGAAGACATCGACAAGCTGCGCGCCAAGGTTTCGGCCTTGAGCGGCATGCCGACCACGCTGAACATCGAACAAGTCCGCAAGCCGGAAATGGATGCCAAGCTGGTTGCCGATTCGGTTGCCCAACAGCTCGAACGCCGTGTCATGTTCCGTCGCGCCATGAAGCGTGCGGTGCAGAACGCACTGCGTGCCGGCGCCAAGGGCATCAAGATCATGGTTGCCGGTCGTCTGGGTGGCGCTGAAATCGCCCGTACCGAGTGGTACCGCGAAGGCCGTGTGCCGCTGCACACCCTGCGCGCCGACATCGACTATGCGACCGGCGAAGCTCACACCACTTACGGTGTGATCGGCGTCAAGGTCTGGATTTTCAAAGGCGAAGTGCTGGGTGACGGCCGTCCGGTCGAAACCGGTGCTCCGGCCCGTGAGCGTGAAGAGCAGCCGAAGCGTAAAGCTGGCGAGCGTCGTCCTGGTGGCGAACGCAAAGCCGGTGATCGCAAGCCGGCTGGTGATCGCAAGCCGGCCAGCCGCGACGGCAAACCAGCCGGTCGTGGCGCGCCCAAGGCCGAAAAGAGCTGAGGAACTTAAGCCATGTTGCAACCGAAACGTACCAAGTTCCGCAAGCAGATGAAGGGCCGGAATACTGGCGTTGCCACCAACGGTAACAAAGTCAGCTTCGGCGAATTCGGCCTCAAGGCAACCAGCCGTGGCCGCCTCACTGCGCGTCAGATTGAAGCCGCCCGTCGTGCCATGGCCCGTGCCATGAAACGTGCCGGTCGGATTTACATCCGGATTTTCCCGGACAAGCCGATCACCCAGAAGCCGCTGGAAGTGCGTATGGGTAGCGGTAAGGGCAGCGTCGAGTACTGGGTGGCCAACATCCAACCGGGCAAGATGCTGTACGAAGTGGAAGGCATTCCGTTTGAAGTGGTCAAAGAGGCCTTCGAATTGGCAGCCGCCAAGTTGCCGCTGAAGACCACGATCGTGACGCGGACGGTGATGTGATGAAAGCGAACGAATTTGTGAACAAGAGCGAAGCCGAGCTCAACACCGAGCTGACTGCATTGCAGCGTGAACAGTTCAACCTGCGCATGCAGGCCACGACTGGTCAACTGAAGCAGTCGCACCTGCTCAAGGTGGTCCGTCGCAATATTGCCCGGGTTAAAACCGTGCTGAAGCAGAAGGCAGGTGCCTAATGAGCGAAGAAGCTATCAAGCGTACGCTGGTCGGCAAAGTCGTCAGCAACAAGATGGACAAGTCCATCACTGTGGCCGTGGAGCGCCAGGTGCAGCACCCCAAGTACGGCAAGTACTTGAAGCGCACCACCAAGCTGCACGTTCATGATGAACAAAATGAATGCCGTGCCGGCGATGTCGTCCGCATTCAAGAGACCCGCCCGCTGTCCAAGACCAAGTTCTGGACGCTGGTGGAAATCGTTGAACGCGCAAGCTAAGGCGGGACGTAAACCATGATCCAGATGCAAACCATCCTGGACGTCGCTGACAACAGCGGCGCCAAGAAAGTGATGTGCATCAAGGTGCTGGGCGGCTCTAAGCGCCGCTATGCCGGCATCGGCGATGTCATCAAGGTCTCGGTGAAGGAAGCAATTCCGCGCGCCAAGATCAAGAAAGGCGAAGTACTGAACGCCGTCGTTGTGCGCACTGCGCATGGCGTCCGTCGTCAGGACGGCTCGCTGATCCGCTTTGATACCAACGCGGCCGTGCTGCTGAATAACCAAATGCAGCCGATAGGTACGCGTATTTTCGGACCCGTGACACGCGAACTGCGCACTGAGCAGTTCATGAAGATTGTGTCGCTGGCGCCGGAAGTGCTGTAAGGGTGACCACAATGGCAAAGATCAAATCTGGCGATGAAGTGATCGTCCTGACTGGCAAAGACAAGGGTCAGCGCGGCAAGGTTAGCGCAGTGCTTGGCGAAAAAATTCGCGTCGAAGGCGTGAACAAAGTCAAAAAGCACCAGAAGCCGAATCCGTTGACTCAGGCGCCGGGCGGCATCGTGGAAATGGAAGCTCCCATCCACGTGTCGAATGTGGCGATTTTCAATCCGGCGACCGGCAAAGCCGATCGTATCGGTTACAAAGTTGAAGGCGACAAGAAGGTGCGTGTGTTCAAATCGAACGGCGCCCGGATTGACGTGTAATCGGTGAGAGAAATGGCGAAACTGCAAGGCTATTATCGTGACACCGTCGTCAAACAGCTCCAAGAGAAGTTTGGCTACCAGTCAGTCATGCAAGTCCCACGTATCACCAAGATCACCTTGAACATGGGTGTTGGTGAAGCGGTCGGCGACAAGAAAATTTTGGATAACGCGGTGGCCGATATGACCGCCATCTCCGGGCAAAAGCCGGTGATGACCAAGGCCCGCAAGTCGATCGCGAACTTCAAACTTCGTGATGGCATGCCGATCGGCTGCAAGGTGACCCTGCGCGGTGAGCGCATGTGGGAATTCCTCGAGCGTCTGGTTTCGATTGCGCTGCCGCGCGTTCGTGACTTCCGTGGTGTCAGTGGCAAGTCGTTTGACGGCCGTGGCAACTACTCGCTCGGTCTCAAGGAACAGATCATGTTCCCCGAGATTGATTACGACAAGGTTGACGCTGTGCGCGGTATGGACATCACCATCACCACCACTGCTGCAACTGACGAAGAAGGCCGTGCTCTGCTGGCCGCCTTCCAGTTCCCGTTCCGCAATTAAGGGGCTTTGACAAATGGCAAAAACCTCGATGATTGAGCGCGAAAAGCGTCGCGCTGCGCTGGTCAAGAAGTACGCGACCAAGCGTGCGGAACTGAAGGCCACAATCGTTAACCCGGCTACTTCTGACGAAGACCGCTGGGCTGCCTTGGTAGCTCTGCAAAAGCTGCCGCGTGACTCCGCCGCGACTCGTCAAAAGAATCGCTGCAGCATCACCGGTCGTCCGCACGGCTTCCTGCGCAAGTTCGGTCTTTCCCGTATCAAGCTGCGTGAAGCGGCGATGCGTGGTGAAGTTCCTGGTCTCACCAAGGCCAGCTGGTAAGGTTGGCGCGGAGTTTTAGACGATGAGCATGCAAGATCCCATCGCCGATATGCTGACGCGCGTCCGCAATGCGCAATCAGCCGGCAAAAAAGTGGTGACCATGCCTGGTTCCAAGCTGAAGACAGCAATCGCGAAAGTGCTGCTGGATGAAGGCTATGTGGCGGGTATGGAACAGAGTTCGGTGGACGGCAAGAACACGCTGACCATCAGCCTGAAATATTTCGAAGGCAAGCCGGTTATCGTGCGTCTGGACCGCGTTTCGCGTCCTGGCCTGCGCGTGTACAAGAGCTTGTCGGATCTGCCCAAAGTACTGGGTGGCCTCGGCATCGCGATTGTCTCCACCTCCAAGGGTGTGATGAGCGATCGCGCCGCACGCGCTGCCGGTCACGGCGGTGAAGTGCTGGCCTACGTAGCTTAAGGAGTAGCGAAGATGTCGCGTGTCGGTAAGAAGCCGATTGAACTCCCGAAGGGCGTAGAGCTGTCGGTGAAGGCAAATGTCGTCACGGTCAAAGGCGCGAAGGGCTCGCTGAGCCATACGCTGCACGACGCCGTGGAAGTGAAAGTTGAAGGCAATGTCATCACGTTTGCCCCGCGCGCTGGTTTTGAAAAAGCCAATGTGCAAGCCGGTACGGCTCGGGCGCTGGTGAACAACCTGGTCACTGGTGTCAGCCAAGGTTTCACGCGCAAGCTGAACCTGGTTGGCGTGGGTTTCCGTGCGGCGGTTCAAGGCAAAAACCTGAACCTGACGCTCGGTTTCTCGCACCCGGTGGTGTTTGAGATTCCGGACGGTCTGACTGTGACCTGCCCGACCCAGACCGAAATTTTGGTCGCCGGTACGGACAAGCAAATGGTCGGCCAAGCCGCCGCTAACATCCGTGGTTTCCGTCCGCCGGAGCCGTATCAAGGCAAAGGCGTGCGCTACGACAACGAAGTCGTAGTGCTGAAAGAAGCCAAGAAGAAGTAAGGTGTAGATATGGACAAGAAAGTAACTCGTCTCCGTCGCGCCGCTGCCACTCGTCGTCGCATTGCCGACCTGGGTGCCAACCGGCTGGTGGTGCATCGTACCCCGCGTCATATCTATGCCCAGCTGATCTCCGGCGAAACCGGTCAGGTCGTCTGCGCAGCATCGACTGTCGAAGAGGCAGTTCGTGGCGCGGTCAAATACACCGGCAATGTCGAAGCGGCAAGCAAGATTGGCGAACTGATCGCCGAGCGGGCGCTGGCCAAGGGCGTGACTACGGTCGCGTTCGATCGCTCCGGCTTCCAGTATCACGGTCGGGTCAAGGCATTGGCGGACGCCGCTCGTGCCAAAGGCCTCCAGTTCTAAGGGTTTGAAGATGGCTATGAAAGAGCAGCAACAAACCAGCGCCGACGGTATGGTCGAGAAACTGGTTGCCGTTAACCGCGTTGCCAAGGTTGTCAAAGGTGGTCGGATTTTCTCGTTCACCGCGCTGACCGTGGTTGGCGATGGCCAGGGCCGTATCGGCTATGGCCGCGGCAAGGCCCGTGAAGTCCCGGCTGCCATCGCGAAAGCGATGGAGCAAGCCAAGCGCAACATGGTCCGTGTTGAACTGAAAGACGGTCACACGCTGCAGCATCCGGTCAAAGCCGCCCATGGCGCTTCGACTGTGTTCATGCAGCCGGCCTCGCAAGGTACCGGCATCATCGCCGGTGGTGCGATGCGCGCCGTGTTCGAAGTGCTGGGCGTCAAAAACGTTCTGGCCAAGAGCTACGGTTCAACCAACTCCGTCAACGTCGTGCGCGCCACTGTGCGGGCGCTGACCGAAATGTCTTCTGCTGAAGCCATTGCGGCCAAGCGCGGCAAGACTGTTGAACAGATTCTGGGTTAATCGCCATGGCTAAAACGATCAAAGTTACGCAAGTGCGTTCGCAATTTCACAAGCTGCCCAAGCATCGCGCGACGATGCTCGGCCTCGGCCTGAAGCGGATGCATCAAACGGTTGAACTGATCGACACGCCGGCAGTACGCGGCATGATCAATCAGGTCTATTACATGGTGAAGGTCGAGGAGTAATCCATGCGCCTTAACGATATTTCCCCGGCCTTCGGCAGCAAGAAGAAGCCGAAGCGTCTGGGTCGCGGCATTGGCTCGACCGACGGTAAGACTTCGGGCAAGGGCCACAAAGGCCAGCACGCTCGTAAGAGCCCGCAGCACATGATCGGCTTCGAAGGCGGTCAGATGCCGATGGCGCGTCGTTTGCCGAAGTTCGGCTTCGTCTCGCTGAAGAAGCTCAAGCACGCGGAAGTGCGTTTGAGCGAGCTGGCGCTGGTCCCGGGCAACACGATTGATCTGGTCAGCCTGAAAGCGGCCAATGTCATCGCGATTGATTCCGACTCGGCCAAGATTGTGTTGTCGGGTGCGATTTCGCGCGCTGTCACCGTCAAAGGTGTTCGTGTGACCGAAGGTGCTCGCAATGCCATCGTCGCTGCTGGCGGCAAGGTTGAAGACGCTGAGGTTGCTCAGTAATGGCGAACGTCGGCGGCATGGCTAACAAGCTCAGCGGCGGCCTGACCGAACTGCGTAAGCGCATCCTGTTTCTGGTGGGTGCGCTGATCGTCTTTCGTGTCGGCGCTTATGTGCCGGTGCCAGGCGTCGACAGCAGTGTGCTGGCTGCCTTGATGCAGCAACAGAAAGGTACGCTGCTGGAGTTCTTCAACATGTTTTCCGGTGGTGCCTTGTCGCGAGCATCCGTGTTCGCACTGGGCATCATGCCGTACATCTCGGCCTCGATCATCATTCAGGTGATGGGCTTTGTGTACGAGCCGTTGAAAGCGTTGAAGAAGGAAGGTGAAGCCGGTCGGCGCAAGCTGATGCAGTACACCCGTTATGGCACGGTACTGTTGGCGACTTTCCAGGCGACGTCGATTGCGCTGAACTTCCCGCACTTTGCCCCGGGCCTCGTTCCGAACCCTGGCTTCGCGTTCTATTTTGGCGCGGTCGTCAGCTTGGTTACCGGTACGATGTTCCTGATGTGGCTGGGTGAACAAATCAACGAACGCGGTATCGGTAACGGTATCTCGATGCTGATTTTCGCCGGTATCGTTGCTGGTATGCCGACCGCGCTGGGTCAGACGTTTGAAAACGTCCGCCAGGGCGAGTTGTCACCGGTGTCCCTGATCGTGCTGGTCACGATTGTGGTAGCGGTAACGGCAGTGGTGATTTTCATCGAGCGTGGCCAACGCCGGCTCGTGGTGAATTACGCCAAGCGTCAACAGGGTCGCAAGTTGTTCCAGGCCCAGCAGAGCCATCTGCCGCTGAAGATCAACATGGCGGGTGTGATTCCGGCGATTTTCGCCTCGTCCATCATCCTGTTCCCGGCCACGATTGTGCAGTGGTTCGGTGGCAAGGGTGACGGCATGGTGACCAGCTTCCTGCAGGATGTTGCTGCATCGCTGAGCCCGGGTCAGCCGCTGTACCTGATTCTGTATGCGGTTGGTATTGTGTTTTTCAGCTTCTTCTATACGGCCATCGTGTTTAACCCACGCGATATCGCCGAGAACTTGAAGAAGAGCGGGGCGTTTTTGCCGGCCATTCGGCCTGGTGAGCAGACTGCCCGGTACATTGACAAGGTCGTGACCCGGTTGACCCTGGTTGGCGCCCTGTACATGACCGCCGTCTGCCTGCTGCCGCAAGCGATGATTCAGATCTGGAACGTGCCTTTCTATTTTGGCGGCACCTCCCTGCTGATTATCGTGGTCGTGGTCATGGACTTCATGGCCCAGGTGCAGGCGCATCTGATGTCGCAGCAGTACGAATCACTGCTGAAGAAAGCGAATTTCCGCGGTATCGGTCCGGCTGGGCGTGTGACCCAATAAGACTGGAACTGTGGTACACGCCGAGTATCGGTGAAAGTAGAGTTTCGAGGAGTGCCAAGATGAAAGTTCGTGCATCGGTAAAGGCTATCTGCCGCAAGTGCAAGATCGTCCGCCGTGATGGCGTGGTCCGGGTGGTCTGCGAGACCGCCAAGCACAAGCAGCGTCAGGGCTAAGCCTTCGATTTGGTTAGAAAAGTTGCAATCTGGCAGGAGCGCGGCTAAAATCCCGCGCCCTTCTGCCAGCCAACTCAGGTTAGGAGTTTTATTCCATGGCTCGTATTGCCGGCGTCAACATCCCGGTCAACAAGCACACGGTGATCGCACTGACTGCCATTTATGGTATCGGTCGCACCCGTGCGCAAAGCATCTGCGCCTCGGCTGGCATTGCCCCGACCCTCAAGGTCAAGGAGCTCAATGAAGGCCAGGTTGAGTCGCTGCGTACCGAAGTGGCCAAGTTCACGGTCGAGGGTGACCTGCGCCGGGAAGTGTCCATGAGCATCAAGCGTTTGATGGACCTCGGTTGCTACCGTGGCATTCGTCACCGCAAGGGCCTGCCGCTCCGCGGTCAGCGCACCAAGACCAATGCTCGCACCCGCAAGGGCCCGCGCAAGCCGATTAAAGTCTAAGTTTGACATCCCGGGATTAATACGATGGGTAAAGCACCTGCTGCTCGCACCGCGCGCAAGCGCGTTAAAAAGCACGTTGTCGATGGCATGGCTCATATCCATGCGTCGTTCAACAACACGATTGTGACGATCACTGATCGCCAGGGTAACACCCTGAGCTGGGCCACTGCTGGTGGTTCAGGCTTCCGCGGTTCGCGTAAGAGCACGCCGTTTGCGGCTCAAGTCGCGGCGGAAAAGGCGGGTACTGCCGCCAAGGAATACGGCCTGAAGAACCTCGAAGTGTTCGTCAAGGGCCCTGGCCCGGGTCGTGAGTCCGCTGTGCGCGCGTTGAACGCAGTGGGTTACAAGATTACCAATATCACTGACGTGACCCCGATTCCGCATAACGGCTGCCGTCCGCCGAAAAAGCGTCGCGTGTAAGCGTTTCAGCGCAAAGAATCTCGGAGTAGAGAATTATGGCTCGTTATATCGGCCCGAAAGTTAAACTGTCGCGTCGCGAAGGTACCGATCTTGGTCTCAAGAGCGGCGTCCGCGCGATCGAAAGCAAATGCCGCGATCGTCTGAACAAGAAGCCCGGCCAGCACGGTGAGAAAGCTCAGCGTCTGTCCGACTACGGCGTTCAGCTGCGCGAAAAGCAAAAGGTCCGTCGTATTTACGGCATCCTGGAGCGTCAGTTCAGCAACTATTACAAGCAAGCTTCGGCTGGCAAAGGCAACACTGGCGAAGCCCTGTTGCAACTGCTGGAAAGCCGTCTTGACAACGTTGTCTACCGTGCTGGTTTTGGTGCTACCCGCGCCGAAGCCCGTCAGCTGGTGTCGCACCGTTCGATCGCGGTCAATGGCCGGGTCGTGAACTTCCCGAGCTACCAGATTCAGCCGGGCGATACCGTTGAAGTGCGTGAGAAGGCCAAAGGCCAGCTGCGCATCAAGGCCGCTCTGGAGCTGTCCGGTCAACGTGAAAAAGCGCATTGGGTCGAAGTCGACGAAGGCAAAATGGTCGCCACTTTCAAAGCGGTGCCTGAGCGTTCGGATCTGTCGTCCGAGATCAACGAAGCGCTGATCGTCGAACTGTACTCCAAGTAATCCTTGCCCTCGGTAAACCCGCGTTTACCGAGCGCGAAAACAGTCTTAGGAGACGCCTGAACCATGCACGGCAACGTGACCGAATTGCTGAGACCGCGCCAGATCAAGATCGAGACCCAGGGCAGCGCGAGCGCCCGGATTGTTCTCGAGCCGTTCGAGCGTGGCTTCGGCCACACGCTGGGCAATGCGCTGCGTCGCATCCTGCTGTCTTCGATGCCGGGTTGTGCCGCCGTCGAAGCCGAGATCGACGGCGTACTGCACGAGTACTCCACGCTGGAAGGCGTGCAGGAAGATGTCATTGAAATCCTGTTGAACCTGAAAGGTTTGGCAGTGTTGCTGGAAGATCGCGACGAAGCCACCGTCACCCTGCAAAAGAGCGGTGAAGGCGTGGTCAAGGCGGCCGACCTACAACTGGTCAACGGCGTCAAGATCCTGAACCCGGATCACGTCATCGCCCACCTGACCAAAGGCGGTCGGTTGAGCATGACCATCAAGCTGGCACGCGGCCTTGGCTATCAGCCGGCCAGCAACCGCCGCTTGGTTGAAGAAAACGAGCGTCCGATCGGTCGCCTGTTGCTGGATGCTTCGTTCAGCCCGGTCCGTCGTGTCGCTTACGTGGTCGAAGCCGCTCGTGTTGAGCAGCGCACCGACCTCGACAAGCTGATTATCGATCTGGAAACCAACGGCACGATTCAGCCGGAAGAAGCGATCCGTCGCGCTGCCACCATTCTGCAGCAGCAACTGGCCGCCTTCGTCGAGCTGAAGGATGAGCGTACGGTCGAGACCAAGAAGTCCGAGCCGGCGTTTGATCCGATCCTGCTGCGTCCGGTCGATGATCTGGAGCTGACGGTTCGTTCGGCTAACTGCCTGAAGACCGAAAACATTCACTACATCGGTGATCTGGTTCAACGCACCGAAGTGGAGCTGCTCAAGACTCCGAATTTGGGCAAGAAGTCGCTCACCGAAATCAAAGACGTGCTGGCTGCGCACGGTTTGTCGCTCGGTATGCGTCTGGAAAACTGGCCGCCGGCCAGCTTGCTCAGCGAGCAGAACTGAACAGTTTGATACGGCCATAAGGCCAGCGAGATTAGAAGGAAAGTCCCATGCGTCACCTTTGCAGCGGCCGCGCGTTTTCGCGCACCAGCGCTCACCGCAGCGCCATGTTCCGCAACATGGCCAACTCGCTGGTCGAGCACGAAGTTATCCGTACCACCCTGCCGAAAGCCAAAGAGCTGCGTCGCGTTATCGAGCCGCTGATCACCTTGGCCAAGCAGGACAGCCATGCCAACCGCCGTCTGGCGTTTGACCGCACCCGTTCGAAAGAAACGGTGCAGAAGCTGTTTGCTGAACTCGGCAAGCGCTATGAAAAGCGCCCGGGCGGCTACATGCGCATTCTGCATGCCGGCTTCCGCACTGGCGACAAAGCGCCGATGGCGATTGTCGAGCTGGTTGACCGTCCGGCTGTTGATGTCGAGCCGGTAGAAGTCGAAGCGCAGGGCGAGTAATCGTTCCGTGCTGGTCGCAAAGAGCCGCTTTCGAGCGGCTTTTTGCATTCTGGTCCCGCGTTCCCTGCCGCCGTCGCCGCGCTGGCGCCGGCCGGCGGAACTTCGTAATCTGTCGGCCACCTCACGGCCCCCACTGAGAGCAGAACCATGATCGTGCTCGGACTGTCCGGCGCCCTGCGCCATGACCCTTCGGCAGCGCTGTACATCGACGGCAAACTGGTTGCCGCAGCGGAAGAAGAACGCTTTATCCGCGACAAGCACGCCAAGCAAAAATGGCCGCTGCAAGCCGCCAAATTCTGCCTCGACTTTGCCGGCATCAAGCCAGAGCAAGTCGACCGCATTGCCTTCCCGTTTGATGAAGTCGGCCTGTTTGGCAGCCCGGCGCGCTGGCATTACGCCAAGCGTTACTGGTATGCGCCGGACCGCGCGCTCGATGGCCTGCTCAACGGCAACCGCCATTTCCGCCGCAACCGCGACGGCGTCATCGACATGTGCCAGCAGCTCGGCATTCCCAATCCGGCGGCCAAGTTCGTCAGCGTCGAGCACCATCTGGCTCACGCCAGCTCGGCTTATCACCTGTCCGGTTTCAAAGAAAAAACCGCGATTCTCGGCATCGATGGCAAAGGCGAGTACGCCACCACGTTTTTCGGCTACGGCGAAAACGGCAAGATCCACAAGATCAAGGAATTCTACGATCCGGATTCCATCGGTGGCGTTTACGGCGCGCTGACCCAGTTCCTCGGTTTTGAAATGCTCGATGGCGAATTCAAAGTCATGGGCATGGCGCCGTACGGCAACCCCAAGCGTTTTGATTTCTCGCGGCTGATTTACTGCGACGGCAAAGATCTGAAAGTCGATACCACGCTGGTCAACACCATTGGCCTGCGTCGCTACAAAGATGAGAAGGGCACCGGCTATTACTTCTCGCCGAAGCTGATCGAATGGCTCGGCAAGCCGCGCCATGGCGACGAAATTGACGACCCTTACATCGACTACGCTGCGGCCATGCAGCAGCTGCTGGAAGATGTCACGCTGAAGCTGGTCGAACATTATCTCGGCGACATCCTGCGCGAAACCGGCAAGCTGGTGTTTGCCGGCGGCGTTGCGCTCAACGTCAAACTGAATCAGCGTTTGATCGAAATGCCGAACGTCAAAGAGCTGTTCGTGCAACCGGCCGCTTCCGATGCCGGCACCGCCATCGGCGCGGCCTCATTTGTGGCGCATGAACTCGGTGATCAAGTTGAGCCGCTGAAGCATGTTTACCTCGGCCCGAAATTCAGCACCGAAGAATGCGTCAAAGCCTGCGAGGCGCATCCGTCCAAGCCGAAATTCACCGTGCTGCCGAACGCGATCGAGAAGACTGCGGAAATTCTGGCGCAAGGCAATCCGGTTGCCTGGTTCCAGGGCCGCATGGAGTTCGGTCCGCGCGCGCTCGGCTGCCGCTCGATTCTCGGCGATCCGTCGCACCCGGGCATCGCCGAGCAGATCAATCTGCAGATCAAGTACCGCGAACGCTGGCGCCCGTTCTGTCCGTCCATGCTCGACCGGGCGGCAAAAGACATTTTGCAAACCGAACACCCGGCGCCGTACATGACCTTTGCCTTCAAGGTCGCTGACAAATGGAAAGACAAGATTCCGGAAGTCGTGCACGTGGACGGTACCGCGCGCGCCCAAGTGGTCAGCAAGGACACCAACCCGCGCTACTACGCGCTGATTGAGCAGCTGGAAAAACTGCGCGGTGTGCCAGTGATCCTCAACACCTCACTGAACCGCCGTGGCGAACCCATGGTCTGCTCACCGACCGATGCGCTGAACATGTTCTTCGGTTCCGAGCTGCAGTACCTGGTGATGGAAGACGTACTGGTCACCAAAGTCTGAACACAGTGACACAAAAAGAAACCCGCAACTGCGGGTTTCTTTTTGTGTGCTGAAAGCAAGGAATAAAAATGCGCTGGTCCAACACCCTGCAAAAAACGCTGTTCTGGCTTGCCTGCGCCACCGTTGCCATCGGTTCGTTAACGCCGGGCGATTCGCTGCCGCCCATCGGCAGCAACGACAAACTGCTGCACCTGCTTGGCCACGGCGGCCTGGCCTTTCTCGGCGGCTTCGCCTATGCCCGGCGAGTTTGGCTCTTGGTGCCCGCGCTGGCCGCGTTCGGTGCGTTGCTGGAAGTGCTGCAACTCATGGTGCCCAACCGCTCGTTCGATTGGCTGGACATGGTCGCGAATGTCAGCGGCGTGCTGCTGGCAACCGCGTTGGTTCAGGCAATTCAGTGGTTCGCTCGACGCAGGGCGGCAAACATTTGCTAGCGTGATATTAAGACGGCCCAATCAAGCGATTGCGGACTTGGAGCCAATGTAGCCCGGATGCAGCGCAGCGAAATCCGGGATCGCTGAGAACATCCCCGGATTCCATTGCATTTCATCCTGGCTACGTTTGCTATCGTCTGACGGGAGGGAATGGCTAGCCCATCGACTGGGCATGCAAAGCGAGAAACTCAATTGCTTGTTGCCTTTCTCTATCAGAGGCCTCTGGGTGACTGCTGGCGACCTTGAGCGCTTCGGTCAGTAATTTCCGTGTATTGACATCTATCTTTGCATTGAGGATGCGATTCGCCATCCAGAGCGTGTAGAAGACTGGGCGACGTCGAATCGATGCAACGAGTTGCGGGGTATAGCTCGGGAACGCCTTCTCTAGAAAGTGAACCAAAGGTCCGGGACTTCCAAGATCGTTAGTTGAATAGCGTTCCATATACTCAAATATGGCAGATGCGGTTTGGGGGTGACTGCGCACATCACCCGCTTCTTCAACAAACGCCGCCAGAGCGTCGATGTGAAATGCATCATCAGAGGGGATGATCAAATTTAGTCGACCTTCAAATTCCGATGGATTCAATAGCGGCTCCGAAAAAATGCTAATCCCGAGCTAAGAGGCATTGCGACGCGTAGCAAAGTCCCAGCTCGGTAGGTTGGGCTGATTAGCTCAACAATTTAGCATCAGCGCGAGAAACGGTCTTGGGCCTCGCTGTCCTTAGCCCAACCTACAACTGACCTTCAACGAAGACTTTCGGCAGAAATCGGAAAGTCCTCCTCTGGCCGGAAGCTGCCACCCAGAGCCATGGCTGCCCCGGCCAGTTAGTTTGGGTGGCCGGCAGTCACCGGTCAATTAAACCTGTGGCTGCCGTGGTTCGGACGATGAACCAATCACCACTGATATGAAAAAGTAAAGGCCGCTGAGCAGCTTTTCCTTTTCAACCAACCAGCAACCCGATTTTACTTCTTCTTGCTGCTGCTATTGCCGCGCTCCAGCAGCGGCTTCAGAAAACGCGCCGTGTGCGAGACTTTGCTTTTGGCGACGTCCTCTGGCGTGCCGGCTGCGATGATGCGGCCGCCGCCGTTGCCGCCTTCCGGGCCGAGGTCGATCAGCCAGTCGGCGGTTTTTATCACGTCCAGGTTGTGTTCGATCACGACGATGGTGTTGCCGTGATCACGCAGCTCATGCAGTACTTTCAATAGCTGTTTGACGTCGTGGAAGTGCAGGCCGGTGGTGGGCTCGTCGAGAATGTAGAGCGTGTTGCCGGTGTCGCGGCGGGCGAGTTCTTTTGCCAGCTTGACCCGCTGCGCTTCACCGCCGGACAGCGTGGTCGCGGCTTGGCCGAGCGTGATGTAGGACAGGCCGACATCGACCAGCGTTTGCAGTTTCTTGGCAATGGACGGCACGGCATCGAAGAAGGCGCGGGCGTCTTCGACGGTCATGGCCAGCACTTCGGAAATGTTTTTGCCTTTGTAACCGACGCCAAGCGTTTCGCGGTTGTAGCGTTTGCCTTTGCATTCGTCGCAGGGCACGTAGATGTCGGGCAGAAAGTGCATTTCCACCCGCAGCACGCCATCGCCTTCGCAGGCTTCACAGCGACCGCCCTTGACGTTGAACGAGAATCGGCCGGGGCCGTAACCACGGGCGCGCGCTTCTTTGGTTTCCGAGAACAATTCACGGATCGGTGTGAACAGGCCGGTGTAGGTGGCCGGGTTCGAGCGCGGCGTGCGGCCAATCGGGCTTTGATCGACATCGACCACTTTGTCGAACAGCTCCATGCCTTCAATGCCGTCATATGGCGCCGGTTGGTCAGCTTCGGCACCGTTCAGTTCAATCGCGGCAATGCGGTACAGCGTGTCATTGATCAACGTCGATTTACCGGAGCCGGAGACACCGGTCACGCAGGTGAACAGACCGACCGGAATTTCCAGATTCACTTTCTGCAGGTTGTTGCCGCTGGCGCCGTACAGCGTCAGCTTGCGCTCGGGGTCGGCCGGGGTTCGCTTTTTCGGGATGGCGACTTCCAGTTTTCCAGACAAGTACTTGCCGGTCAGTGAATCCTTGGCCGCGCAAATCTTTTCATAGCTACCGGAAACGACCACTTCACCGCCGTGGACGCCGGCACCGGGGCCGATATCGACGATATGGTCGGCGCTACGGATGGCATCTTCATCGTGCTCAACCACGATTACGGTGTTGCCGATGTCGCGCAGATAGGTCAGCGTTTTCAGCAGCCGCTCGTTGTCGCGCTGGTGCAGGCCAATCGACGGTTCATCGAGGATATACATGACGCCGACCAGGCCCGCGCCAATCTGCGAGGCCAAGCGAATCCGCTGCGCTTCGCCGCCGGACAGGGTTTCGGCGCTGCGATCCAACGTCAGGTATTCCAAACCGACGTTGACCAGAAAACCGAGCCGGGCGGAAATCTCCTGCAGAATCTTGCTGGCGATCTTGCCGCGTTGACCGGTCAGCTTCAGGTTGTCGAAGAACTCCTTGCACTGCGAGATCGACATTGCTGCCGATTCCGGCAGGCTCAGTTTTTTGATTTTGACGTTGCGCGCGGCCTCGTTGAGCCGGGAGCCGCCGCAATCCGGGCAGGGCCGGGTGGTCATGAAGCGCGACAGTTCATCGCGGATCTGCTGCGATTCGGTTTCTTTGTAGCGGCGCTCGAAGTTGGCGACGATGCCTTCAAACGGATGCCGGCGCACGACCGTGTCGCCGCGATCATTGAAGTAATGAAAGTCGATCACTTCACGGCCGCTGCCGTACAGCACCACGTCCTGCGCTTTCTTGCTCAGCTTGTTGAACGGGGTATCGAGGTCAAAGTTGTAGTGCTTGGCCAGACTGCGCAGCATGTGAAAATAAAACACGTTACGCTTGTCCCAGCCGCGGATTGCGCCTTCGGACAAGGTCTTGTCGGCATCGGCAACGATGCGCTTGGGATCAAAGAAGGAGTGAATGCCCAAACCGTCGCAGGTCTGGCAGGCGCCGGCCGGACTGTTGAACGAAAAGATTTTCGGTTCCAGCTCCGACAGGGCAAAGCCACACTGCGGGCAGGCGTGCTTGGCCGAGAACAGCAGCTCTTCGCGTTTGCTCTTGTCGTTACCTTCTTCCATGAACGCGACTTTCAGCAGGCCGTCGGCCAGCTTCAAACCGGTTTCTATGGATTCGGCGAGCCGCTGCGCTTGATCGGCCCGGACCTTGAACCGGTCGATCACGACTTCGATGGTGTGTTTGCTGCGGGCATCCAGTTTGGGTGCATCCGCGAGCTCGACCACCTGACCATTGATGCGGGCACGGACAAAACCTTTGCCGCGCAGCTCGACCATCAGGCCGAGGTGTTCGCCTTTGCGATCCTGTATCACCGGCGCCAGCAGCATCAGCTTGCTGTCTTCCGGTAGCTCCAGAATGCGATCGACCATTTGCGAGACGGTTTGGGCATCAAGCTTGATGCCGTGGGTCGGGCAGTGCGGTTCGCCGACGCGGGCATAAAGCAGACGCAGGTAATCGTAAATCTCGGTGACGGTGCCGACGGTCGAACGCGGGTTGTGCGAGGTCGATTTCTGTTCAATCGAAATCGCCGGCGACAGGCCTTCGATGTGATCGACATCCGGCTTTTCCATCAGGCTCAAAAACTGCCGGGCGTAAGCGGACAGCGATTCGACATAGCGGCGCTGGCCTTCGGCATAGAGCGTGTCAAATGCCAGTGAGGATTTGCCGGAACCGGACAGGCCGGTGATCACAATCAATTTGTCGCGCGGCAAATCCAAATCAATATTCTTGAGATTGTGGGTGCGGGCACCACGAATCAGGATCTTGTCCATGCGTATCGGTTCTGCCGGAAGCCTATGTGGAAAGGCGTGGGTGGGGAAACGCCGCGCCGGGGCGGCGCAGCAAAAGCTGGTACTATAGCGGCCCGGTTGAATCCGCGCCCGGTTCCTAGTTTATCCGTAAATGCATGTAGATTCGGTATGACTCCTGACACCCGTCTGACAGCAGTGGAACGTCGCGCCGCGTTTACGCTCGCCGCGATCATTGCGTTCCGCATGCTCGGCCTTTTCATGTTGCTGCCGGTCATGACCACCTATGGCGCCAGCCTGCACGGGTATACCCCAACCCTGGCCGGGCTGGCCGTCGGGATTTACGGTTTCTCGCAGGCCTGTTTCCAGATTCCGCTCGGCCGGCTGTCCGATACGTGGGGCCGGCGCCGGGTGATCACCCTCGGCTTGCTGTTGTTCGCACTGGGCGCGCTGGTCGCCGCGCTGTCGGACTCCATTTACGGGGTCATTGTCGGCCGCGCCATTCAAGGCGCCGGAGCTGTCTCCAGTGCGGTGATGGCGCTGGCTGCCGACCTGACTGACGAACGCCGGCGCAGCAAGGTCATGGCAATCATTGGCATGACCATCGGTGCCGCCTTCATCCTGGCGTTTCTTGGCGGGCCGCTGCTGGCGAGTCTCGGCGGCCTTGCAGCCGTGTTCTGGGCGACTGTCGGGTTGGCGCTGATCGGCCTGTTGATCACCCACACCGCGTTGCCGACGGCGCAGACGGCGGTCGCTGCCGGCGACGGCCAAGCTCGCTGGGCGACGCTATGGCCGCTGCTGCGCGCGGGCGATCTGCCGCGTCTGGCCGTTGGCATCTTCGTGCTGCACTTTGTCATGACGGCAATGTTCATGGTGGTGCCGCAGAAACTGATCGGGTTTGGCATTGGCCGGGCCGACCATGCCCATATCTATTTGCCCGTGTTGATAGCCGGTGCGCTGTTGATGGCGCCGCTGCTGCGGCTCGCCGAAAAACGCAGCTGGCACAAACCGATTCTGCTCGGTTGCGTGCTGCTGATGGCAATCGCGCTGGCCATGCTCGCGCTGCCGTCACTGCCGGTGCTGGTCGCCGGTCTGGCGCTGTATTTTCTGGCGTTCAACTGGCTGGAAGCGTCATTGCCGTCCTGGCTGTCGCGCATTGTCCCGGCCGGTCACAAAGGAACCGCGATGGGGTTTTACGCCAGCGCGCAATTTCTCGGTGCGTTTGTCGGTGGCGCGTTCGGCGGCATCGTGCTGCAACACGCCGGTGCCGGCATGGTGCTGGCGCTGGCCGGTGCCGCCGCCTTGCTCTGGTGCCTGATCGCCATCTGGCAACAACCGTTGCCGCATTGGCAGGCGCTGCAGTTGCGCGCGCCTGAAGAGAGCCTGGCCGAACTGGCAACGCGCATGCAGGCGCTGGATGGTGTGATTGACGTGATCCTGCGGCCCGAGCAACAAACCGTCGAGCTGCGCTATGACGCGCGTCGGCTCAGCGAGCGCGAACTGAAAGAATTGACGGCGCGGCCGTCCTGACGGAAACGTCACCGAGCGGCCTCGGTGACATAAGCACGAGCAACCCTCTTCGCGGCGTCATCTGACTGACGTTTACGGATTGGCCAGTTGTGATTTGCCTTTCACAACAGCCTATTTACGACACGCTATTCACAACAAGCTATTCACAACAGGCTCAGCGGCAACCGCACTTCAGCGATGCAGCCCGGCCCATCGTTTCGATTGCGCAATTGCAGCGTACCGTCATGGGCCTCGGCGATCTGCCGACTCAGCACCAAGCCAATGCCAGAACCGCCCGCCTTGGTCGAATAAAACGGCACAAACAGGTTAGCGCTGTTGCCAAGGCCGGGGCCGTGATCACGAATTTGCAAACGCAACTGCTGGCGGTCGACATCGGCCAGCAGTTCGATCGGCGCCGGGGCAGCCGCCATGGCTTCGCGGGCATTTTTCAGCAAATTGATCAGCAGTTGTTCCAGTTGCACCGGGTCGGCAAACAGCGTTACCGCCGGTTCCGGCAACTGCATCTGCAGCGGAGTTTCCGGCAGCAGCGCCGGTAGCCGGGCCAGCAAGTCCCGGACACTTATCGGGCGCTTGTTGGGTGGTGGCAACCGGGCCAGATCCGCGTAGCGGCGAATGAATTCCGTCAGGCTTTGCGCGCGCAGGTGTATCACCTGTAGACCTTCCTGCAAATCGTCACGGAGCGAGGCGAGCGCGTCGCCGCTGCTTGCCATTGCTTTTTCATGGGACGTATCGATTGCAAAGGACGTATCGGCTACACCGGAAGCGTCTGCTGTAACGGAAGAATCTGCTGTAGTGGAAAAGTCTGCTGCACGTGATGCGCTTGCTTTGCTGAACGCATTGGTGGCGCTATCTGACGTTGCGGGCGCGGTGCTCGACGTAGCGGCCAACAAACTTTGCAGGCTGGCGCTGACCGACGCGATCGGTGCCAACGAGTTGTTCACTTCATGGCTCAGCACCCGGATCAACCGTTTCCAGGCATTCAGCTCTTCGGCGCGCAGCACCCGCTTCAAATCGGTGACAAACAGCAGTTGCTGCGGCTGGCCCTGTTCCATGAAAATTTCCGACTGCACGCGCCAGATGCCAGTGGCGCCAGCGAACTCATGATCCATTACTCGCTGGCCTGCTTCCGCCAGCAAGGGCAGCACACCCAATTCGCTCGCCGGGCGTTGCTGCAGCGCGGGCCAGTCGGCGCCGAGCAGCTGGCACGCCGCGGGATTGGCCAGGGTCAGCCGCTGCTGCGGATCAAACGCCAAAATGGCGACATCGATATCGCGGATCACTTTGTCGAGCAGGCGCTGGGTTTCTTCTGTGCGCAGCCGCTGATCGCGCAGACGCCGCGCCAGGCTGTTGATTTCCTGCACCAGCTCGCCGTAACCGCCGGCATCGCCTTGAACCCGGCCGCGCAAACTGAAATCGCCCAGCCGCACCGCCTCAACCAGATTGCTCAGCATGCGCCATTGGTTCGCCAGCCGTTGCCGTAACACCCAGGCACTGCCGAGCCAGAGCAAGGTCACCAGTACCGTCAGCAGCAAACGCGGATGCAGCGACAGCAGTGGCTGCGACCACAGCAGCCAACACAGTGCAGCAACCGCTGGCGCACCGGCGGCTAGCACCAGCAATGCCAGCCGGGTTTCCAGCGCCGAAAACCAGCGCGATTGCAACGCGGCGAGCGCTTTCACAGCTGAAATTTTTCCAGCCGGCGATAAAACGCCGAACGGCTCAGCCCTAGGGCCTTGGCGGCGGCCATGGCATTGCCATCGTGTTTTTTCAGTGCGGCGGTCAGCAGCTGCCTTTCCACTTCGTCCAGCGTCAAACCGGACCAGTCCGGTGCGGCGGTTGCGGCGGCAGCGCCAGTGGCTGCCGCGTTTACGTGGCCGTGGCCTGCCGGTTCCGGCAGCGCCAAATCGCTGCGCTGGATTTGCTGGCCGCGTGCCAGCAGCACTGCGCGTTCCAGACAATGGCGCAATTCGCGGACGTTGCCCGGCCAATAATGTTCGCGCAGCGCAGCACGGGCGTCGGTGGCAAGCGTGAGCTGGTCGCGCTGATACTTGTTGGCGTAAAGCTGACAGAAATGATCCGCCAGCAGATCGATGTCGCTGTCGCGCTCACGCAGTGCCGGCACGTGCAGCTCAATGCCGTTCAGCCGATACAACAAGTCCTGGCGAAACTTGCCATCGCGCACCAGCGCCGGCAAATCGGCGTTGGTCGCCGCAATGATGCGGACATCGACATGCTGACTGCGACTGCTGCCCACTTTCTCAAATTGGCCGCTCTCCAGCACGCGCAGCAACTTGGCCTGCTGCGGTAACGGCAGGTTGCCGACTTCATCGAGAAACAGGGTGCCACCATCGGCCAGCTCGAAGCGACCGAGCCGGGTTTCCTTGGCATCGGTGAAGGCGCCTTTTTGATGACCGAACAATTCGCTTTCAAACAAATTTTCCGGTATCGCACCCATGTTGACATTGACCAGGCTGCGGGCATGGCGGGCCGAATGCTGATGCAGCCACTGCGCCAACTGACTTTTGCCGGTGCCGTTTTCGCCGGTCAACAAAATATTGATGTCGGTGCCGGCCACACTGGCGGCTTTCTTCATCAGCTGCTGCATCGGCGCCGATTGTCCGAGCCAGCTGTCGTGCTGGGCGGCCTGTTTCAGCAGCGCGTTTTCCTGGCTCAGCCGGGCGCTGCCGCGGCGCTCGCTACCGAGCTGAATCAGGTTGTGGATGATGGTGTTCAGCCGGGTGTTGTCCCACGGCTTTTCAATGAAGTCATTGGCGCCACTGCGCATCGCGCTGACCGCAATGTCGATGGTGCCCCAACCGGTCATGGCGACAATCGGCAGATCGGTATCCAGCGCGCGCACGGCGCGGATCAACGCCATGCCTTCATTGCCGGATGTGGTGTCACGATCGTAATTCAGATCCATCAACAGCAAGGCGTAATCGGATTTTTTCAGCGCGGCCAATGCCTCGGCGGGCGTGCTGACGGTGTCGCAGCGATAGCCGGCCGCTTTCAGCTGCAGGCGCAGTGCGCTCAATACACTGCTGTCGTCATCGGCTATCAGGATCGTGGCAGTCATGCGTATTCCAAAGAAATCGGGCGCCGAGCGCCCGATGCGTTACCGTTTCTGATCACGGCAGCAATTCCGGCCACCGGATATTCCAGCAATTGGCACCGAGCAACCGGTCTGGCGATGTGTCATGCAGCGGTGATTAATTCACTGCGGCCGATTCATCTTACTACCGGGCCGGCCCTCGCAACAGCCCGGCCCGGTGCTCACTCATAGCGCAGGGCCGATGCCGGTGACAGCCGAATGGCGCGCCACGCCGGTACCAACGTTGCGGTGGCAACCAAGGCGCCGACCAGCAGCAACACGGCGACGGTAATGAGCAGACGGGCGTCGTCGACTGCGTACAGGATGGAGGCGACCGTTTGGGTCATCAGCAGCCCGAGGCAGACACCGATCACGCTGCCGATGACAAAACGCAGCCCGCCCTGACGCAGCAACAGCAGCAGGATATGGTCTTCCGGTGCGCCAAGCGCGCGGCGAACGCCGAGCTCCTGCGTGCGCAGTGCCACCGCGCGGGCAATCACGCCGTACATGCCGCTGCCGGCCAGCAATATGCCCAGCGCCGCGAAAGCCAGGAACAAATTGGCGACAAAGCGCAGGCCGGCAACACTGCGATCCAGACGGGTCGAAAGGCTCATGATGTCCTGCAACGGCAGATCGGCATCGATGCGCTGCACGGCACTGGTGAGCGGCAATGCCAGCGCCATCGGTTCGCCGTTGGTCGCCAGCGAAATCATCATGTCTTCGTCGGGCAGTTGCCGGAACGACAGATAGAATTCTGGCAGCGTGGCCACATCGGATTGCGGGGCGCCGTAAATCACATCACCGACCACGCCGATCACCGTATACCATTTGCGCGCGTCGTCGGCGTGTTGATAGCCGAGATCGATGCGTTTACCGATGGCTTCCTGTCCTGGCCAATTGGTTTCAGCAAAGCGGGCACTGATAATCACGACGCGTTCGCTTTCAGCCTGATCGCGACTGTCGAACAAGCGACCATTGATCAAGCTGATGCCATACAGCCGGAAGTATTGGTCGCTGGTCACCACGCGAGTGGCGCTAGGGTAGTGCCGATCCGGCACGTCAACCCCTTCGACTTGATAGGTCCAGACCGGACCGTATCGACCGGGCACGTGACAGGACAGGGCAAACGCCTCGATGCCGGGCGTATTCGCCAGATCATTTTCCAGCCGCTCGCTGAACCGGACCATGTTTTCTGGTTGATCATAAATGCCGCGATACAAGTCGAGCGATGCAGTCAGCACGCCATTGGTGCGGGCACCGTAATCAGCGGCGGCGATATTGCGCGATGAGGCGACCAGAGTCAGTGCGGCAATCAGTAGCGCTACCGACAGCGCAATTTCGGTCACCACCAGGACATTCGTCATCCGGGTCAGCTGCAGACTTTGTGCGCCACGGCTGCCGTCGCGCAGGTAGCGATTCAAATCGCCGGCGCTGGCTTGCAGTGCCGGATACAAACCGATGCCGAGTGCGGTCAGCACGGTCAGCAGCAGCGCCAGCCACAAGGTTTGACTATCGAAGCTGAACTGCCACCAGAACGGCAACACATTCGCCATCGTGTAGAACTGCTGTTTGCTCCAGAGCAAGGCCCAGCTGGCAAAGAACAGACCGATCAAACCGCCACCCAGCGCCAGCAGCAATGCTTCCCACAGCATCTCCCGCACCAAACGATGGCGCGGCGCACCGAGCGCAGCACGCATGGAAATTTCTTTTTTTCGCTCGGCGGCGCGCGCCAGCAACAGATTGCCGGCGTTCAGCACCACCAACAGCAGAATAAAGATGGCGGCACCGATCAGCAGCGCGATGATCACCATCGAACCGGCCATTTCCTGCTGAGTATGCGGCAGCAACTGAAAACTGAAATTGGCATTGGTTTCCGGTGATTGCTGCTCCAATCGTTTGGCAATGGTCTTCAATTCGGCATCGGCAGCGCTGAGGCTGGAGTCGGCTTTCAATTTGCCGATCAGCCGGCCATAGGGGCCGCCACCGGGGCGCATGACGCCACTGCGCATCGGCACCCACATTTGCGCGGTATCCGGAAAGGCGTAATCGCGTGGCATGACGCCGACGACTGTCGCCGGTTCGTCATCGAGTTTGACCGCCCGACCGATCACGTTGGCATCGCCATTGAAATCGCTTTGCCAGACCTGCCAGGACAACACCGTCACCGGTGCGGCATTGGCGGTGAAGTCGTCCGGCTGCAGCGTCCGGCCGAGCAGTGCCGGCACGGCCGTTATCTCAAACGGACTGCTGTTGCTGTAGTTGTAAGTCATTATCTGCCGCGGCGCGGCGATGCCGGACAGCATGGTGTGGGTGTTGCGTGCCAGCGCTAGCTGTTCAAACTGGGTTTGGCTTTGGCTCAGCTGTTGAAAGTCATACCAGCCGACCGAGTTGCCGCCTTGTTCCTTGCCGTTGATGAGACCGCCGGCCGAGACAATCCGATCGCTGTCCGGGTAGGGCAATTTGGCATAGGCCAGTGTTGTCACCAGCACGTACATGTAAATGGCCGTGCCCAATCCTGCCGCCAGCACAAACAAAGTCAGGGCAGTAAAGCCCGGCGTTTTGCCAAGTAGACGCAGGGCATATTGAATTTCACGCCACATCACGGTGATTCCTTTTTCGGGCTGCCGAATGTGGCAGCAATAAAATGTTCAGCGCGCGCTGGTCGTAAACTGCAAACCGCGAACCACAACACGCATTACGCCGCGACGGTACGCTGGTGTGCGCTGGCATCGAGCGGGCTGTCACTGCGTAGACTGTCGTCGACAATGCGGCCATCAAACAGCGTGATTTGACGCTGGGCGGCCTGCGCGGAGCGTGGGTCGTGGGTGACCATGACAATGGTGGCGCCTTCGCGATGCAGGGCTTTCAGCAAATCCATCACCATTTCGGCGTTGCGCGAATCCAGATTGCCGGTCGGCTCGTCGGCGAGCAGCAACGACGGTTTCCCGGCCAGCGCCCGGGCAATGGCGACCCGCTGCTGTTGCCCGCCGGAAAGCTGGCTCGGGTAGTGATGGCTGCGGTGACTCATGTCGACCTTGGCCAAGGCATCAATTGCCAGTTGGTGCCGCTCGGCTTTGCTCAGGTCGTCGCGATAGCTGAGCGGCAGCTCGACGTTCTCCAGCACGTTCAGATCCGAGATCAGGTTGAACGCCTGAAAAATGAAACCGATTTCGCGGTTGCGCACCCGGGCGCGTTCGCGGTTGTTCAACTGGTCAACGCGCTGGCCGGCCAATTGGTATTCGCCTTCGGTGGCGGCATCGAGCAGGCCGAGCACCGACAGCAGGGTCGATTTGCCGCAACCGGACGGTCCGGAGATGGACACGTATTCGCCGCGGTTGATGTTCAGGTAAATGCTGTTCAGTGCCAGCGTTTCCACTTCGTCGGTGAGAAAGGATTTGCCGACATTGCTGAGATGGATCACGGTCTGTTGCATGTTGTTCTCCTTTGCGTTTGTTTCAATTTAAGGAAGCCTTGAACAAGTCGCCAACCACCGTTCGTGGTGAGCTTGTCGAACCACAGAAGGCTGATATGCCGCCGTAATTCAGGTCACCCTTCGACAGGCTCAGGGTGAACGGGGACTTAAACAGAGCCTCCGTCATTCAGTTCAACTCAATCCGCTCCGGGTCACCCCAGAGCGTGGTGTCGTTCAGCACAATCCGGTCGCCCGGCTGCAAGCCGGTTTTGATTTCAATGACGTTGACTGATGCTTGGCCAAACTGCACCGGAATGCGCTCGGCGTGATCGCCATCGGTCAGCCGGTAGACACGGGTTTGCTGGTTGGCTTGGCTCAATGCGGGCCGCGGCACAAACCGGGCGTTTGCCAGTGCAGCGATTTGCACTGTGCCATCGACACTCAGATCCGGCCGCGCGCCTTTGGGCAGCGCGTCGGTCAGCGTGACATCGACTTTGACCATGCCATTGGCAACGGCGGGATCAATGCGGGTGACCGTGCCTGTTACCACGCCAATGCGGGTGTCGATGCTGGCGAGCTGGTTCAGCGCCAGATCGCGCGCCTGCTGTTCCGGAATTTTCAGCTCAGCGTACAGCGCGGCCGGGTCAGCCAATTTGGCAATGTTGCCGCCGATGATCAGCCGCTGGCCCGGCTCCAGTGGCAGCGCTTGGACAATGCCGGCTATCGGCGCCCGCACCGTCAGTGCCGCGACTTGTTCTTTGCTACGCAGATACTGTTTGCGCAGTTTCTCCACTTGCGCGTCTTTGGCGCTCAGCTGGGCGCGAACATTGTTGTCGAAATGGTGGAGCCGGTCTTGTTCAATGCGCAGGGTTTCGGCCAGTTGCTGCACGTTCAGCTGGGTGCGCTTGTGATCCAATGCGGAAATGACTTGGCCTTTGTCGGCAATCAGCCGCGCTTCGGCATCGAGCTGCAACTTGGCGCTGTTGTAGGCGAACTCCGCTTTGACCACGGTGGTTTGCTGATTCAGTTGCTCGCTGGCCAGCGCCACTTTCAATGCGCTGTATTCCGCCTGCATGGCTTCCAGTGACCAGCGGATTTCTTCCTCGGCCTGCTGCAGCGCCGGGTTGCTGAGCTCGACCAGCACATCGCCGGCGGCGACGGCGCTGCCAGCCTTGGCGTTCACCTGTTCAACCCGGCCTTCCACCTGGGCTGCGACCCAGCGTACCGTGACCGGCAGCAACAGGCCGGTGCCATGGACGCGGACATCAAACGCGCCCTCGCTGACCGTACCGAGCGTGACGGCCGCCCGGGCAACCCGATAACCGGCCGGGTTCAATGCCATCTGGCTGTATGCCAGTGCCGCCGTGACGGTCAGGCCGGCGAGCAGCCAGAGCGCGTGGCGTTTGTGCCAGCGCGGTGTCGAGGCAGGGCGGAGGCGGTCCATTGCGTGGGCGGTCATGGTGTTGGCAGATGCACGTAGGGGGGCAGATGCCGGGAATATCGCAAGCGCCGTGCCATATCGCTAACGTATTGAAATCATGGGGATTGTCTGATTTTCCCGGCGGCGCCGGACCGGCCGGGTTTCGAATCCGGGACGGCAGCAAACGGGAAAATCCCGAAACCGGGATCAAATCCTGCGCCCGAAACGGCGAAAGCCATGCAATCGTGATGACCGGCCCGGCCCGGCTCGCTACAATCCGCCCCGGACCGGTCGCCAATGACCGGACCTCAGCCACCCGCGACCGGGACTCTCACTGATACGCCCGCCTCGCAAGCAAGGAGAATCACCATGGCCAGCCGTGGTATCAACAAAGTCATTCTGATCGGCAATCTCGGCAAAGATCCGGAAATCCGTTACACCCCGTCCGGCGATGCCATTGCCAACCTGACGCTCGCCACCAGTGAAAGCTGGAAGGACAAGCAAAGCGGCGAACAAAAAGAACTGACCGAATGGCACCGCGTGGTGGCCTACGGCCGCTTGGCCCAAATCATGGGCGAGTACCTGAAGAAAGGTTCCAAGGTTTACGTCGAAGGCAGCTTGCGCACCCGCAAGTGGCAAGACAAAGACGGCCAGGATCGCTACACCACTGAAATCCGCTGCAACGAAATGCAGATGCTCGATGGTCGCGGCGGTGGTGGCGGTGGCAGCGCCGGCTATGACGAAGGCGGCCAAAGCGGCGGCAGCTACGGCGGCGGCCAGCAAGGCGGCGGTCGTCAACAAGCGGCAAAACCGGCGATGGCCGATCAAGGCTTCAACGAGCCGGCCTTTGATGACGATATTCCGTTCTAAACGGATGGAAAAAAAAGGCGCCGAATGGCGCCGTTTTTTTTCAATTTATGGTGCGCAAGCGATCCAAGAATTGACCTCCTGCTTGCTGAGGCTCCGCCAATGAGATCAAACTGCGACAAACTGAAAGTCCGCTGGCGCCCCTGGATTGTTTGAACTTAGCATCGCCAGATGCACAGAGCCTTGGATGAAAAGAGTTCGGTGCGAGTATAAAGGTGTCTTGTTAACTTATCGAAAACGACAAGAATCGAAGCCCCAGGTAATCTTGCTTCGGCTATCACTAGCAGAGTTGAGTCACTTATGTCTGAACTGAAGAAAGTTATCGCAGTGGCGTTTTCTACACCAAGCATTCTGGTCGTGCTTTCCCTTGTTGTTTTCGGTCTCGGATTTGCTCTGTGTAAGTTTCCAACTGATAAAGGCTTACGCAAGAACATGATCGGACTTTTCTGGGCAATCTGCGTCGCCATTGAACTGGTTTGGGGGATGCAGCAACAGTACAACGTGCTGAGCGGTGCGACAGCCCCAACATCCGAGCAGCCTGTTGCCGTCACCATCAAAGGAGTGATTCGATATGTCTCAGAGGAGCAGGCTGTTCGCCATTCTCTGGCGACATGGGTGTTCTGGCTAGCATTTTTGGCGCTTCTGGCAACTCATGTGTTTTTCTTTCGTGAGAAAAGCGATAAATAGATTAACTCAATCTGAATTCGTTCTCCGTTTATCAGTTCTCGTAGCCTCGATTAGCGAAGCGTGATCGAGGTCAAACAGACAAGACCTATTGGGGCTGTTCTTCTCTGCCTTACTGACACAGGAGGTCATATGGGCCCTATCGAAGTCGTTGCTGCAATCATCACTGCTGCTGGTGGCAGCGCCGTCATTGTTGCCGGACTTGCCGCCTGGCTTGGCAAGCTGTGGCTGGATCGCGCCGCCAATCTGAACAAGCTGCTGGGTGATGTCGATGTGGATTTGCGCAAGCGCCGCATCGAAGTCTATGGCGAGCTGTGGAAACTCACGGCCATTCTGCCGAAATGGCCGCGCGACCAAACCGTTACCTACGAGCAATTGCAGGCTTTCAGCCAGATGTTACGCGGCTGGTATTACGAGCGCGGCGGCATGTATCTGTCGCGGAGCACTCATAAGCAGGGCTACGGTCCGCTACAAGACCAATTGCAAACGCTGCTGTCCGCAGGCAAGAGTGGAAAAATAACGGATGTCGATTACGATGTCGTGCGAGAAAAGTGCAGCTATTTGCGTAGCTGCCTGGCCAGCGATATCGAATCCCGGCGCGAGGGGCTGGACCCGAATAGCTAGTAAGCTGGCTCTCGTAGCCTCGATTAGCGAAGCGTAATCGAGGTCAAATGGGCGCAGCTCATTTGATGAGTGTTTTGCCGTGAGAGCAAAAGAATAGTGCCGTAGTCTGTCGCAACGTTACTGCCGGACATTCCCGACAAAGCCCCCAACCCTGGCCCGTCCATTGGGACGGTTTGTAATTCCTCGCTTCACCCCCCTTGCAGGGGAGGGCGTTGGGGCTACTGATTGACGTGATGCGGACGCAGGCAATCGAACAGGAGCAGTCTTTCATGATGCAAGGACACACCGGCGGCTGTTACTGCGGCAATCTTCACTTCACCATGCAGCTGGCGAACGGTGCGTCGAGCTACCAGCCGCGCGCCTGCGATTGCGATTTCTGCTGCAAGCATGGTGCGGCCTGGTTGTCGGACCCGGCCGGCTCGCTGTACATCACGGTTGAGGATTCCACGCAACTACGCCGGTTTCGACAAGGCTCGGAGCAGGCCGAATTTCTGCTCTGTGGCCAATGTGGTGTGCTGATTGGCGTTTGCTATCAGCAAGCCGGACAACGGTTCGCGGCGGTCAATGTCCGCGCGGTGGCGAGTTCCAGCTTCGCTGCCGTGGTGCCTGCATCGCCCAAGCAGTTGTCTGCCAGCGAGAAAACCGCGCGCTGGCTTCGGCTCTGGTTTCCCAACGTGGTATTGAAAACTGTCTAGCCAATATCTGAATCGATGTTTGATGCTAACGGTGATAAAACGGCCAAAGCCGTGGAAAAATCCAGATCTGTCATCGCTTTGTCCAGTCTTTGTAGCTCTTGGTCGCTTAGTTTGTCAGCAAAACTTCCACGCAAGGCTGGATAACGATTCGCGGCAGAAAGTTTGCGTTGTGTCAGTTGCTGCAAGAATTCATCAAACTCCGTCGCTGATAACGCCTTCTCGCGCTGATTGCCCGGGGCAGAATCTTGCACGCCCAACACGCTTTTGAGGGAGGCTAGTAACTGTGCGAGTTCCTGCTCGAACTGTAAAAAGAGGCGCTCAACATCTGCAGTGTTGCCAGACTTAATTGCGACTTCAATGTGTTCGGTGCAGGTGATAAAGCTGCGCGAGCCGAACATGCCAATTGATCCCCGCAAGGAGTGAAAATGCCGTGCCACCGTATCGGTCTGTCCCGAACTCCACAGCGCGCGAGCGGTGGTGAGTGGCTCCATCCCGCGTTCCAATACTTTCCTTGCCAGCGCATTGAGAGCAAGACGGACTGCATTGTCCTTGCCCATTGATGCCAACTTATTTTCAAGCTCAGACACGTTTTGCTCCGCCTGTACTGTGGCCGATAAATCGGTTGCCAGCGGGGCCGAGGCAGTCATCGAGCCTTTCGAAATCGCCTGCCCAGTCAGCAGCGATTGAATGACCGCCATCATTTGCGGAACTTCAATGGGCTTGCCAATAAAGCCATTCATGCCAGCGGCATTGCAGGCGGCGCGTTCTTCAGTCAATACCCCGGCACTCATTGCAATAATTGGCAGCGTGAGGTTCAATTCCGCTCGAATTCGTCGGGTTGCCGAAATGCCATCAAGAACCGGCATTTGAATATCCATCAGTACCAAATGAAATGAGGACGGTGCCGCGTTCAGAATCTCAAGGGCGATCGCGCCATTTGCGGCCATCGTGACTGTTGCCCCCGCCCCCTCCAATATCCCTCGTGCGACGACCTGATTGAACTCGTTGTCCTCCACTACAAGAATGGAAGTGCCTGCTAGAGCGGCGGTGTGATCTGGAGTGAGAAGCGCTGCAGAATTTGTGTGCCCCTGCACACCCTTATAGTCCAATAGTTCCAGTGCAATGTCATAGAGCGTAGAGCCTGAAATTGGCTTGACCAGTATCGCCTCAGCGATCCCCGCTTCTTGTTGCCTCTTGGACAGCGCTTCCTGTCGATACGGGTTTGCCATCAGCGCAATCCGCAACGTACTGGGCTGTGCGAGTCGACGGAGCTCCTCAACCTTGTTCTCACCCTGTGCTTCGATCAGTTTCCAGTCGAGCAGTGCCAGGTCAAACGGACTGTCGGATTTGCTTGCCTTGTCAATCATGAGCTCCGCTGATTGAATAGAATCGGAGACGCACGGGGTCCAGCCCCACGCTGCGACCGTCTTGCCAAGATAGCTTCTGCTGGTTTCGCTATCGTCGACAATGAGCAGCAGCGGCCTGCGCGGTAGCGTAGAGCGTGGTTGTGTAGGCTCGGCCCTTGAATCCAATGCAAGCGGCAGCGTCACGCAAAACTCGCTGCCCTCACCAACGGCGCTGTTAACGGTGATTTGCCCCTGCATCATTCCGGTGAGGTGGCGACTGATGGCCAGTCCAAGGCCGGTACCACCGAAGCGTCGTGTTGTTGATGCGTCCGCCTGAGAAAAGGGCGCAAACAGTCTTTCTTGTTGCGCCTTTGTCATACCAATCCCCGTGTCGCGAACGTGGAATGCCAGTAGCGCACCTGTCTCGCTGGTTGAAATCAGCTTGACCAACACCGCCACTTCGCCCTTCTCGGTGAACTTCACGGCATTGCTGGTGAGGTTGACCAGTATTTGCTGAATCCGCAGCGAGTCACCGATGAGGTGCTGAGGCGTGTTGGGCTCCACTGCTATCGCAAGCTCCAAATCCTTCTCTCTGGAATATACGGACATGATCGTTCCGACAGCGGTCAGTACATCATTCAGGCGGAATGGCTTCAGGTCCAGGTCGAGTTTGCCTGCCTCGATTTTTGAAAAATCCAGGATGTCATTCAATATTGCGAGTAAATTTTCCCCCGAGACACGGACCATCTCAAGATACTTTCGCTGGGTGGCGTCAAGCTTTGTGCTGGCCAGCAGTTGTGTCAGGCCGAGTACGGCATTCATCGGTGTGCGAATTTCATGACTCATGTTGGCGAGGAAGTAGGATTTTGCTTTGCTTCCGGCATCCGCCTCGTCTTTTGCCGCCCTTAATCTGCCCTCCAACTCCATTTGATCGGTAATGTCGCGGTTGATGCCGGTAACGCGAATGACGTTGTTGAATTTATCGCGCTCCAGCTGAGCTCCCGCTTGAATATATCGAGTGCTGCCATCGCGTCGGACAACGCGAAAGATGGGGTCATAAGGTGGGCCGCCTTGAACCGCAGCAAGCAACCTGCCTTCAGTCGCCTCAACATCATCGGGATGCACGCGGTCCCGCCAGTGCTCGTAGCGCAAGCCGCTGTCACGCAAGTTCAGCGGTTGGTCATAAATGCGGTACATGCGCTCGTTCCAGGTCAGCACGTTGCTCGCTATGTCCCAGGTCCATACGCCGAGGTCGGCGACCTCAGATGCCAGGAGCAATTGGTCACGTGCGGATAGAAGAGCATCGCGCTGCTGCTGCAATTCAGTAATGTCGCTAGCGATCCCCAAAAATCCGGTAATGTCATTGTTATCGTCACGAATGGCCGTCACCGCGAGATTGACTGTTCGGTGCGAGCCATCGCGCCTCACATAGGTCCAGACCCGGGTTTCGGGACCTTCAGTTTTTGCTTTGTAGACAAAGACGTCAAATCCGGAGATCGGTCGCCCGTACAACTGGCTCAACTCTCCGGCTCTGGCGACCACCTCGGATTCTAGGTGGAAAGGGGCTGGTGTGGTCTTCTCGATGACGTCACTTGCAACATAGCCGAGCATACGCTCTGCGCCCGCATTGAATACGGTGATAACGCCGTCGATTCCGGTGGCGATGATTGATACTTCCGTCGCTGAATTGAGTACGCCATTTAGCAGGCTGTTGGTGCGACCAAGCTCCTTGGTGCGCTCCCTGACCTGCTGCTCAAGTTGCTCATTTAACTCACGAACTCGAATAGCGGCAGCCTTCTCACTGGTGATGTCGCGGATAATCTTTGAGGCGCCAATGACCTTGCCATTTGCGTCGAATAGGGGGGAAACGTTTACGGACACATCAATCAGTTCGCCGTTTTTGCGCTGCCTCCGCGTTTCAAAGTGGCCAATGCGTTCAGCCCGGCGAATACGAGACAAAATATCCTGTTCCTCATGTTGCAAGTCGGCCGGCACAATGAGGTCGACCAACCGCCGACCGATGGCTTCTTCTGGTGTAAAGCCGAAAAGCAGTTCCGCACCCACATTCCAGCTGGTGACAGTGCCATCAATCGATTTCCCGATGATGCCATCGGATGAGCCGGCTACAATGCTCGCCAGTCGATATTGCTGTTCCGATATTTCTCGCCGCCGCTGCAAGTTGACTGCCAGAATATTGGCCGAGCCTGCGAGCAAGAGGCTGAGCAAAGACCCTGCGATGAGGACGAGAACGGGAGACAGCGTATGCAGTTGCTCCTCGAAGGCGGGCAGAGCAATCAAGTGAATTCGCCAGTTTCGGCCAAAAACCGTACGGTCAGCGGTTGCCGAGCTAATTGCCACTGACGGGCTTTTCTGGCTATTGCCTGTAATGCGAAAAAACTCCTCAGGTTGCTCCGGCCGCGTGACATCAGTAAGGACCAGTTGCAGCTGATTGGCGTCAATCGACAGATCCGACAGTACATCTTTCATCGTCAACGGAGCGTAGCTCCAGCCGATTGCTTCTGCTTCACGCTGTTGGGCCGACGCTGGCGTTTCTCCACTTTGATAGACCGGCATCATGACGAGGAATGACTGCTGTGGGTTCCCACTGGCCTGAACAAGGGTAATGGGGCCACTCAGCCTGGTTTCGCCACTTTGTATTGCAGCATCCGCCGCTTGCTTCCGAGTGGGTTCAGACGCTATGTCCAAACCTACTGCCTGAATGTTACGAATCACCGGCTCGATGTACTGAATGACGTAGCGCTCACCGGAGTGCTGCTGAATCTGTCTAATCTGGAAGTCAGGCCAGTCATCGGCACGAGCCAGCGCCAGGAAGGCCTGCTCTTGTTCAGGGCGGACTTTGCGAATAAAGCCGAACCCTCGCGCGCCGGGAAATTCCTTATCAATGTTTCGAGTCTTGCTGTATCGCGCGATAATGTCGCGACTGAGGTTTGAACCGGCCGTTAAAACGGCGCCACGCAGACCGCGCAATCCGTATTGGTAGAGATACAAGCGGTCTTCTATTTTGTGCGCGATTGCCTCTGTCTCTTGCCGAAGCGCAAAGTCAATTTTCTGGTGATTGTTGCGGTTGACCTGCCAAGCCAGCAGCGCTGTCGCAAGCACGCTGACAAGCATCGTGAGAACGAACCAATGTGGGTGTCGCGGTCCGGTATAGTGATGTAAACGCATGCCCGTGCTGACCTCGCATTAACCGCCATGGCCCGGCGCCCACAGATGAGGTGGCCGACTGCCGATAACAGAAAGGGCAGTGCGTCGTGCCAGCTCAATTGAGTCTAGCTGTTTCCCACCAACCTGAATGATGGGGAGCAAAAAAGTTGGCGGCGGCGGTGGCCAGCAGAAGCATTGACCATGGTGTGCAGACTTTATGGACCGAGAAACCTATCCGGTGAGCACGGCAACGGCCCGATTTCTGCCGGCGGATTTTGCTCGGTACAACGCTTGATCGGCGGCAGCAATCTGCGCCACGGCAGTATCAAGTGGGCCGGGAGTGCTGGTGGCAAGACCGACACTGACAGTGACGTGTTTGCCGGTTCCTGAATAGGCATGTGGCAGGTTGAGTTGTCCAATAAGCAAACACAAACGGCTGCCCAACGCTTGGGCTGCAACGAGGTCGGTATGAGGCAGTATGACGGCGAACTCCTCACCGCCATAACGCGCCACAGTTTCCCCTGGACGACGACATGACGCGTTGATGGCCAGAGCGACCTGCCGGAGTGTCTCATCCCCTTGCAAATGCCCGTATCCGTCATTGAACGCCTTGAAGTGGTCAATATCAATAAGTGCGATGGTAAGGGGTGTCCGCTGCCGACGGTGCCGCTCAAACTCTTCCGTCACCGTGCTATCAAAGTAGCGTCGGTTGTAAAGAGTGGTCAGGCTATCTTGATTGACGAGTTTGGCAAGGGCTGCTGATTGGTGGTGTAGCCGCAGCTGAGTTTTCACCCTTGCCTTGACCGAAGCCGGATTGAACGGCTTTGCGATAAAGTCGGAGGCACCAGATTCCAGCGACTTCGCTTCGCTTTCCATGTTGCTGCTGGCCGTCATCATGATGATGGCGCAAGAGTGTGTTTTACCGGGCGATATTAGCTGTTTGCAAACTTCGTAGCCAGTGGCGTCCGGCAATTCGACATCAAGCAGGATGAGGTCTGGCGGAGCTAGCCGCACTTGTTCCAATGCTGTGGCGGCGTCTGACGCGAAGTACAGATTTGGATAATCACTCAGGATGTGGCTCAGCAAGTGAATCACATCGATGCTGTCGTCAACAATCAAAATGGCGCTGTTTTTCTCCAGCTCACTCAACATTACTCAGCACCTCCACTGTCATCACCATGCTGACCAAAGAGCTGGTCCGGTGGTGCTGGCCGGCAGTAAAGAAAGCCCTGCCCAAACAGGCAGCCCATCTCAATGAGGGCATCTGCTTGTTCTTGCGTTTCCACGCCTTCTGCGATCATGCCAAGGCCCAAGGTCTCACTCAAAGTGATAATGGCCTTTACTATCGCCAAATCACTTTTGTCAGCCAGCATGTCGTGAATAAAGGATTTATCGATTTTTACCGTATCAACGCTGAATCTCTTGAGATAGGCGAGGCTGGAGTAGCCGGTCCCGAAGTCATCAATGGACAAGCAGACGCCGAGGGCCTTCAGTTCTGACAAGCTTGTTTGCGCTGAGTCGATGTTTCCCATTAGGGAGCTTTCCGTGATCTCAAGCTCAAGCAAGGAGGGGGCGATACCTGTTCGCGTGAGCACGTCTGCCACCACATTGGGCAATAGCCCTGAGCCAAAATGCCGGGCGGAAATGTTGACAGAGACTTTTATGGCCTTTCCGGCCTCACTCCATTTGGCTATTTGTGAGCAGGCTTGTTCGAGTACCAATTTATCCAACGTTTCGATCAATCCGGTTTCTTCGGCCAGCGGAATAAATTGCGCCGGTGAAATGAGTTGCCCTCCGGCATCGCGCATGCGAATAAGGGCCTCAGCTCCTACTATTTCGCCGGTTTTCATTTGCACTTTGGTTTGATAAAAAACTTCAAGGCGGTTATTCGTGAGCGCCTCGCGCAAATGCGCTTCAAGGCGCTGGCGAAGCAGTACCTGCTCCTCCAGATCGTGCGAGAAAAACCGGAAGCAGTCTCGACCTTCTTTCTTTGCTCGGTACATCGCCACGTCGGCGTGGCGCATCATGGTTTCCGGGTCGGCCGCATCGTCGGGAAACAGACTGATGCCGATGCTGAGCGATAGGTTAATGGGGCCGCTTGGGCTGCTAAACGGAGGGCTCATGACTTGTTGCAGCTTCTTCGCGACCTCTTCGGCGTTTTGTGCAGAGCGAAGGTCTGGAATGAGTAGAATGAACTCGTCGCCGCCAAAGCGGCTGATCGTGTCGTTGCCGCGAAGCTGTTTTTGCAATCGTATGGCGGCCTGCTGTAACAGATCATCACCAACGGCATGGCCAACAGAGTCGTTGATATATTTGAAGTTGTCGAAATCCATCATGAGCATGGCGACTTTTGCGCCCGAGCGTCGAGCGGTATGCAGTGCTTGCGAGAGTCGGTCATGCAGCAGAACTCGGTTAGGCAAATCGGTCAGCGCGTCATGATTGGCAAGGTGACTCATTTTAAGGGCCATTGCTCGTGCTTCGCTGACATCATGGAAAACGACGATGGCGCCGGAGAGTCGGCCTGAGTGGTCGATAATTGGTGCTGCCGAGTCTTCTATGTAGTGGTCCTGCTCACGCCCACGAAGCGTTGTATCCAATGCCATGCCGACTCGTCGGCGATCCTTGATTGCCATACGGACGGGGTTGCTGATTGGATTGCCATTTTCACCATCAATCAAGGGCATCACCGTTTCAATGGCTTGCCCCAATGCCTCCTGTAGCGACCAACCCGTCATCGCCTCGGCGATCGGATTCATCAGGGTGATTTTGCTGTCGATGTCTGTCGCAATAACGGCATCGCCAATGGAGTTCAGCGTGATGTGCAGTCGTTCTTTTTGTTCTTCCAGGGCCAGTTCGGCCCTCTTTTGCGAGGAAATATCGGTTAGCAACATCAGTACGCCATGATCCTGACGCGACACCAGAGATGCTTTCGCGTAACGTCGGCTGCCGGCCTTGTCAATGAAGCTGACATCAACTGCGCTTTGTCCATGCAGGGCGACCTGTTGTAGCGGCATTTTCAGCTGTTCGTGCAGTTCCTTTCCAACAACCACGGACATGGCGAGACCGCGCATCTCGTCAGGTGATTTGCCAAACCAGGAGCCGAGACTGTCATTGCTGAATAGATTGGTCAGGTCCGTATTCCAATAGCCAATAAACGCAGGCAGGTGATCAACCAGCATGCGAAGTTCTGTATTGGCTTTGGCAAGATCTACTGCACGTTGACGAAGCAGCAGATGATTTTGTATGCGAACCCGGCAAATCGAGGGGTCGAGCGGCTTGGTAATGAAATCGACACCGCCTATGGCCAGTGACTGGAGCTCATAGTTGATGTTCGGACTGGCGGTAACAAATATGACGGCACAATTTGCGGTGAGTGGATCTGCAGTGAGGGCAGCGAACAGCTCATAGCCGTCCATTTCCGGCATTTCGATATCGAGCAAGGCCAAGTCAGGTGGCTGTTGGCGGGCGAGTGCTAGAGCTTCTTTTCCGGATGTTGCAAACATCAGCTCACCGAAACCCTCCAGAATCGCGCCCAGGATTCGAATGTTGTCGATCACGTCATCAACAATCAGGATTATGGGGGGGCGGCTGCTGGTCGCCTGCAACTCAAACATGCGGACTCCGTTGTCGTAAACGTGGGTCGCCCCTCGGCTACCTGTCTTGCTTGCGATGCGAGAGAAAAAGATATTGGCTGTCTGCGGCGGTCTGCTCAATACCCTTGCCTTGACGCCATCCTTGTCCTGATTGCTCCTGCCATTTGTTATTGTGGAGCAGTATCTCTGTTGAAGATTAGTTCATCTCTGCCGTTTTTACCGGGGCCTGCTGCGGCGCGTCAATTTGGGTGATGGCGTTTGACTGATACTGGCTGGTGGCTTTTTGCCAAGTCTTTTTTTGCTGGCAGGCAACAGTACGGAAGCGACCTCAACGTCAGCGCGGAGATTGTTGTGGGCAACGGTATGTATCCCGTGTTTAGTGACAGCAGCGGCCGAGCGAGCGAAATGACGTAATAAAAATGTGGCTTTTTACCCTGAAAGGTAATGCGGGAGGGGGCGCTGTTATAGGGGAGGGAGGCGGCGAGCACCTCAATGTCTTGCAGATACAAAAACGGCGCCTGACGGCGCCGTTTTTTTTTGGCCGTCCTGCCGACAATCAGTTTGTCCGCTTGAACTTGGCCGGTACTTCAAAAACGCTGTCGCGTTCCGGTTGCACGGCCATTTTCTTCACTTCATAGGTGAATTGCACCAGCGGGCCGGTTGGCGCAGTGGCCTGGCTGGCTTTGCCGGTTACCCAATCGAGCGGATTGCTGCTGAGACTCGGGCTGGCAGCAGGCTTGTTGCTGGCGCCGCAAGTTTCGTCGGTGGCGGTCCATTCCACTTTCATGGCCAGCGGATAGCCTTTCATTTTCTGCACTTCCTTGCCCAGCGACACCGCCCAGTTTTCCGCTTTCGGGCCGAGCGAATTGCCGAGTCCGGCCAGCGCCATGTACACGTCCTTGTTGATCAGGTTGCGGATGTCGGTGCCGGCCAGCATGGCTTTGGCGTAATTCTGCTCAAAGTTGTTTTGCATCGCCAAGGCATCTTTCATGCCGCCTTTCAGCTCGGCATTCCAGAAATCAAAGGTGACGGTGTTGGTGGCTTTCTTGCCAGCCGGATCTTTCAGTTCCACAAACCAGACCAGGCGGTAGAGCTGGGCATCGGCGCTGGCAATGCTGCGTTTGTCGCTGAGGCTGTTGCCCTTGAACGTGTTCTTTTGCACGGTCAGTTTGCAGGACGATTCTTCCGGCTTCTCCGGCCGTGGCTGGCTCGGTGTGGTCGGCTTTTCCGGCTGGGTTGGCGTCGCTGGCAGCGGGCAACCTTTCAGCGGGCATTCGGTGTAGGTTTTTTCTTTCTGGTCGAGTTCCCAGTGCAGATTGCGGTCCAGCCGCAGGATTTCATCATTGCCGGACAGGAAGCGGCCGACGGTATTGCGCAGCAGCCAGTTATCAAACTGGAAATCGTTGGCGGTGCGACGGCGATCGGCGCGGGCATATTGCACCGACTTGCCTTTGACGTTCGGCAGCATGGCGCCGCCAAGGGTCGATTCGCTGGCGATGACCGCGGTGGGATTTTGCGGCGTGGTATCGGCTGGCTCCGGCATCACGCTGGCACAGCCGGCCAAGCTGGCGGCGAGCACGCTGAGCAATAGTCCTTTCATCGATGTAGTCCTCCATTCCGTTGTGGGCGAGTGCGGCGCCTCGTTTGCTGTTTCGGCGGTTGCAATCCAGGTTGCCGCGCCAGCAGCCAGCTGGCTGCAGCAGGGCCGCACTATAGCACCGCTGCAGCGGCCATTGTGGGCGCAGTTGCCTTTACAGAAATGGCCAATTCGGGCAGGCTTGCCGACTCATTCTTGCCTGGCGCGGCTGGCGGTTGCCCGCTGTTGCAGACATGCACTCTTGTGCTTTTTCCAACGATTCACTCAGGACGAGTATCGCTGTGTTGGATGGCCGTTTATCTCTGACGACACCGGAAGGTGTGCGCTTGCTGTTGACCCCGGCCGGACCGGCCATTCGGGCCGCCGCGTGGGCGCTCGATTTCATTGTCTGGCTAGTCATCGCGTTTTTCGGCATCTGGATCTTTTCCGGCAGCAAACTCGGCGCCGGCGTGATCGGGCTCATCCTGTTTGTCAGTTACTGGGGCTACCCGGTGATCTGCGAGGTGTATTTCCGTGGCCGTTCGATTGGCAAACGCGCGTTTGGTCTGGAAGTGCTGCGTGCCGATGGCCTGCCGGTGGGCTGGCGTGAATCGGCGCTGCGCAATCTGATCGCCGTCGCCGATTTCCTGCCGATGCTTTATGCCAGCGGCCTGCTGTGCATGTTGCTTGATCGGCGCTTTCGCCGGCTGGGCGATATCGTTGCCGGCACTCAGGTGGTGTATCACGAGAAACTGCCCGCACGCAGCCAGTTCACCGACGTTCAGCCGCTCGCGACCAGCTATCCGCTGACGCCGGAGCAGCAGCGCATCCTCATCGGCCTGTTTGAACGGGAAAAGAAATTACCGGTCGAGCGGATGCAGGAACTCGCCAGCATTGCCGAACCGATCACCGGGTTGACCGGTGCCGCGTCGCTGGCGGAGTTGCGCGGCATTGCCGCCGGGCTGACCCAATGAAGCAGAAAACTTTCGAAACCGAACAAGCGGCGTTGTGGACGGGAATCGAAGCCGTGCTGAACGGCTCGGCCAAACAGCTTGATGATTTTCCGGCCCAGTATCGCCGGCTGTGTCAGTCGCTGGCACTGGCCAGGCAGCGCGGTTACTCGCCGTCACTGACCGATTATCTGCAAAAACTGGTGCTCGATTGTCACCGCCGTTTGTATGGCGTGGAGATCGAGCGGCCGATGCTGCTGCGGCTGTGGTTGAGCCATACTTTTCCGCAGCGGGTGCGCGAAGAGTGGCGCTTGCTGGCGCTGGCATCGCTGACATTTTTCGGCGTCGCGCTGGTGACCGGTTTGCTGGTCTGGTTCAAACCGCACTGGGCCTACAGTTTCATGTCTGGCGCCGAGCTCAATCAATTTCATGGCATGTATCAGCCGGGCCAAACGGCGGTCGGTCGTGGCGGCAGCGAAGGCGATGTGGCGATGTTCGGGTTTTATATCTGGAACAACGTCTCGATTGGTTTTCGGACCTTTGCCAGCGGTATTTTTGCCGGCGTGCCAACCCTGATCAGTCTCGGCTCCAATGGCATGCACCTCGGCGTGGTTGGCAGCTGGCTCAGCATGGATGCCAGCACGCGACCGGTGTTCTGGTCGTTTGTCATCACCCATTCCAGTTTTGAAATCACCGGTCTGCTGTTGTCCGGCGTCGCTGGCATGCGGCTTGGTCTGGCGCTGATTCACCCGGGTCGCCTGAGTCGTCGGCATGCCTTGCTGGCAGCTAGTGAGCGGATGTTTCCGATCATTGTCGGCGCGGCATTACTGACCGTGCTGGCGGCTTTCTTTGAAGGCTTCTGGTCGGCCAGCGCCAGCATTTCACAGCCGGTCAAATTTATTGTCGGTGGCATCTGCTGGCTGACGGTGCTGCTCTATTTCGCGTTCGCCGGTCGGGTGACGCGCTGATGCAACTGGATAAATTGCAACTGGATCTGCGGCCACGGCCGAACGCCCAAGCGCTGGATCTCGGTTTTGAATTGCTGCGCGTGCAAAGCAAACCGGTGCTGCTCAGTTGGCTCGGTTTGTGGTTGCCGCTGTCGGCGTTGTGCCTGCTGCTGACCGCATGGCAGCCGAAGTTGGTCTGGTTGTGGTGGCTGCTGTTGTGGTGGCTGCGGCCGCTGCTGGAACGGGCGCCGTTGTACGTGCTGTCGCGCCAGGTATTCGGCGAAGACGTCAGCACCGCAGCGGCACTCAAGGCCTGGCCGGGGCAATTGCGCGGTGGCTGGTTTCGCTTGCTGACCTGGTGGCGTCCGTTCATGCCGGGCCGCGGTCTGTATCAACCGATTTGGCAACTGGAAGGGCTGCGCGGCAAAGCGGCGGCTGACCGGCGCCAGGTGATTGGCCGTGACACGGCCAGCGCCGCGTATTGGTTTGGCGTCGCCTGTGCCCATTTTGAAATGGTCATCCAGTTTGGCTTCATCGCTTTCATTGGATTCTTTCTCAGCGATGAAGACAGCATCAATCCGCTGTCGATGTTTTTCTCAACCAACGCAAGCAAAGAAGCGTGGCTGGCTCTGCTGTCGGTTGCCGGCAGCGTGCTAAGCGGCGCCATCATCGGGCCGATTTATACCGCCTGCACGTTCACGTTGTATCTGAATCGCCGCGCCACACTGGAAGCCTGGGATGTCGAGATCATGCTGCGCCAGCTGAAGCGGCCGGCAGCGGCCTCTTCGGCACCATCGGCGGGCGTCGCCATGCCGGCCTTGCTGGCAATGGCTGTGTCGGCGTTGCTGTTGCTGGGCAGCGCTTGGCCTGATTCGGCCAGCGCGGCGCCAGCAAAAACAGCACCCGCAAAAGCAGCACCCGCAACAACAGAACCCGCACCAGCAACGAACCCGGCGGCAAAAACCTGTGAGCCGCCGGTGTGGCTGGCCGAGCGTTTCCAATGGTCCTCCAAGGCGCACAGTTCAGAGCAGGCCGAAATCCGGGAGGCGGTGAAAGCGGCGCTCGATACCGACGAGCTGCGCGGTTATCGCTGTGAATACATCTGGACGCTGAAAAAAGATGCGAACGAAAAGAAAAAGACCGCAGAAAAACCGGATCTGAAACTGCCGGATTTCAGTCTTTACGCAACGATAATGAAAGTGCTGTTGATCGTGGCGGCCATCTTTCTGGTGCTGTGGTTGGCGTATCGCTACCGCGGCCATTTCCCCAGCTTTTATCGCGAGCCACCAGCGCAAGCAGCAACTGAAATTGCCGGGCTGGATATTCGGCCGGAATCGCTGCCAACCGATGTGGTGACGGCGGTTCGGCAGTTGTGGCAACGCGGCGAGCTGCGTGCGGCACTGGCGCTACTGTATCGCGCCACCCTGTCGCGGCTGGTCAGTGACGCCGGTTTGGCCTTGACTCGCGGCGCCACGGAAAACGATTGCCTGCGCGTCGCCCAGCGCGCCCATGCCGCACAGCAATTGTCTGCTGCCGGTCTCGCGGTTGCGACCGAGGTCACCGAGCTGTGGCTATACGCCGCGTTTGCCGACCGCTGGCCAGGTAACGAACAGATCGAGTCAGCGCTGGCCGATTGGCAACAGGCGTTCATCCAGCGCGAGGTGCCCGCATGAGCGTTGCCAGCGTGTCGTCGCGGCGAATGAAAAAAAATATCCTGCTCGGCGGACTGACGGTGCTGTTATTGGCGCTGTCGGTGTGGGCCTGGTTTCATTTCATGGAAAAGCGCTGGCTGGCGCTGCCGCATTTTTCGCCCGAGGCGGCTCGCAATCCCATGCTGGCCAGCACGCAATTGCTGAAACGCTTTCATTACGACGTGAAAGCCGATGGTTCGCTGCAATCCTTGCTGCGGCAACCGCTGCCCGACGGCACGCTGATCATGGCCGATGCCGGTGGCATTTTCACCGAGGAACAGGCCGATGACTTGCTGGCCTGGGTCGCACGCGGCAACACCCTGATTGTCCAGCCGCAATGGTCGTCAGCAAAAGCCGTGCAGGACGCATCGGAAGCGGACGAAGCGGATGCACAAGACCATGCCCAAGACCATGCAAAAGATCATGCCAATCCGGCTGATGCCATCCTGACTGACCCGATCGGCGACTACCTTGGTGTCTCGATCCGTTACGGGGATCGTGATAAGCACGCCGAGCTCGATCTGTCCTCCTGCAAGAGCAAAGCCCCGGTTGCCGACGACGAGGGCGGGGAGGCCACGCTGCCAGAATCTGATTCTGCCGCTGCCGATACCGGAGCCGCAGAAGACAGCGCAAGCGAACCGGATGTCACCAATCAGGACCGTGTCAGTGCAGAGCCGCAGCAAGACTTTTCAGTCAATGCCGACGTTGCTGCCGATGTCGATGCCGATGCAGATGCAGACGTCGACGTTGACGCTGCGACGGCGGCCGATACCGATCCACTAACCGACAAGGACGGCCCGGCGGCGCAAGATGACCAGAAAAAACCGAAGATAGCGTTTGATGAAATCGCGTTTCCGCAGCTGGCGTATCCGCTGCAAGTCGCGCGCGAGAACATTTATCTCGACAGCGAAGACGAAAGTTTTTCGCCGCTGCTGACCGATGCCAGCGGTGGCTCGGTCCGGGTGTACGAAGAAGGCGATGGCCATATCGTGCTGCTGGCCAGCAATTTCTTCAACAACGGTTCACTGGGCCATCGTGATCACGGCGAGTTGCTGCTGACCCTGCTCAAGCTAAAGCCCGAGCACAAGCGGGTCTGGATCGTCACTGATTTGGATATGCCGGCCTGGTACGACGCGCTCTGGCAGTATTACCGGTGGCCGGTTATCGGTGTGGCGGTGTTGCTGCTGATCTGGTTGTGGCGGGCGCTGCAACGGTTCGGGCCCTTGCTGCCGGAACCGAGTCTGGCCCGGCGCGCGCAACTGGAGCATGTCGATGCCAGCGGTCGCTGGTTGTGGCAAGTGGCATGTGGTCGCGAGCGCCTGCTGCTGGCGGCCAGACACGATGTTGAAGCGGCGCTGCAACGGCAGGCGCCGGAGCTGGGCAAATTGCAGGGCGATGCCCGCATTGCCCGAATTGCCGCGCTCTGTGAGTTGCCAACCGATGAGGTGCAGCTGGCGCTGGTGGCGCCACCGGCACGGTTGCCGGTGGCCTTTACCCGTCAAATACAATTGTTACAGAAGATGAGACAGCACCATGACTGATATCAATGAAACCGTTGCGCCGACCAGCGCGCCAAGCAATGCCGACAAGGCCGCGCAAGCCGGCGAAATTGTCCGCCGACTCAGCGAAGAAGTGCGCCGTGTGGTCGTCGGTCAGCAAGCGGTGGTGGAGCAAGTGCTGGCCTGCTTCCTGGCCGGTGGTCATGTCCTGATCGAAGGCGTGCCGGGGCTTGGCAAAACCTTGCTGGTCAAGGCGCTGGCGAAAACCTTTTCCGGCCAATTCAATCGTATTCAGTTCACCCCGGATCTGATGCCGGCTGATGTCATGGGCCATTCCATTTTTGATTTGAAAGACCAGGTATTCAGTGTTCGCAAAGGGCCGGTGTTCACCAACCTGCTGCTGGCTGACGAGATCAACCGGGCGCCGGCGAAAACCCAATCGGCATTGCTGGAAGTGATGCAGGAGCGGCAGGTGACCATTGAAGGCACCAGCCATCAACTGGCGTCGCCGTTCATGGTGCTGGCGACGCAAAACCCGCTGGAAAATGAAGGCACCTATCCGTTGCCGGAAGCGCAGCTGGATCGGTTTCTGGTCAACGTCCGGATGCAGTATCCGAATGAGCATGACGAGATTGCCATGCTGCAGCAAGTGACCGCCAACCGGATCGGTGACGGACTCGATGTCGGTGCTGTCAATGCGCTGGTCAGTGCCGACATGGTCAACAAGCTGCAGCAGTTTGTCGCCCGCATCCGGGTGGACGATTCGCTGGCCGCTTACGCGGTGCAGTTGACTCGCGCGACCCGCGACTGGCCCGGTATTGCCATTGGCGCCGGCCCGCGCGGCGCCATTGCGCTGGTGCGTATTGCCCGGGCGATGGCGTTGATCGCCGGTCGTGATTTTGTCACGCCGGATGACATCAAGTCGGCCTGCCTGCCGGTATTGCGGCACCGCATTGCGCTGTCGCCGGAAAGCGAACTCGACGGCCTCAGCACCGACAGTTTGCTGAAAGCGCTGGTCGAACAAATTCCTGCGCCGCGCAGCTGACGGATACCACGCCGGATGACGCCGTCACGCCGTTTGTACGGGCTCACTGCTGCCTGGGCCGGGCTGGCCCTGATCGCCAGTTTCTGGCCGTCGGTGCTGCTGATTTGGATCAGCTGCGGCATCGCGATCGCGCTGCTGGCAATCGTCGATGCGCTGCGTTCCCGCGGCGCACCGCGTTTGCTGGTGCAGCGCCAACTGGCCGGGGTCTGGCCGGTCAATGTGGCCGGCGTGGTCAGTTTGACCGTGCAAAACCAGGATCGCCGCCAACTGCAATTTGAGCTGTTCGATGACTACCCGACCGGTTGGCAAATCGAAGGCATGCCGCACCGGACGGTGCTGGCACCGGCGGCCAGCGTGTGCATTCAGTACCGCGCCACGGCGCCGCAACGTGGCGACAGCCATTTTGGTTCGCCGCATCTGCTGGTCAGTTCGGTGTTTGGGCTCTGGCAGTTTGGTCATAGGCTCGGGCCTGGCAGCGACGTCAAGGTTTTCCCGGATTTTTCCAGCTTGCTGGGACACACATTGACCGCGACCGATCGGCGGGTCAGCAGTGCCGGATTGCTGCGCAAACGCCGGCGTGGCGAAGGCACTGATTTTCGCCAACTGCGCGAATACCGGCAGGGCGACAGCCAGCGCGCCATCGACTGGAAAGCCACCGCGCGCTCACGCAAGCTGATCAGCCGCGAGTATCAGGAAGAGCGCGATCAGCAGGTGGTGTTTCTGCTTGATACCGGTCGCCGGATGCTGGCGCAGGATGCGCAGCACAATCATTTTGATCATGCGCTCAACGCCATTTTGACGCTAAGTCTGGTCGCGCAAAAACAGGGCGATGCCATTGGTTTGATGACCTTCGGTGCCAGCCAGCGCTGGCTGGCGCCACAGAAAGGTCGGGCCGGGCTGGACCGGCTGCTTGCCGGTTGTTATGACCTGCAACCGGCCGAGGTCGCGCCCGATTACACGCTGGCCGCCAGCCAGTTGTTGCGCAAGCTGCACAAGCGGGCGTTTGTCGTGCTGGTGACCAATCTGCGCGACGAAGACGACACCGCCATCCGCACCGCCTATGACATGCTGGCGCGCAAACATCTGGTCATCTGTGCCAGCATGCGCGAACGCGCGCTGGATGCCGCCATCGCCGCGCCTGTGCAGCAGTTCAGCGAGGCGCTGCGGTATGCGGCGACCAGCCATTATCTGCAGCAGCGCCGCGAAGCGATTCGGCAAATCGGCATGCGCGCCGACCATCTGATCGATGTCGTGCCGGCGATGCTCAGCGCCACGCTGACCAATCGCTATCTCGATATCAAGGAAAGTGGGGCGTTGTAAGGCGTTTTTAGGGTTGTGCTGCTTGCCGCAAGGCTGGCAGCATGTTGTGGTGGCAGTACCCGTTGGCGAGGCGCTTGTCCGTGCCGTCGCGTCAACAGCTGTATTTGCTTGCAGTTACATAAACAGGGAGTCAAAAAATGGCAAATCCGTATTCGGCACCAGCAGCCGATCTCAATTCGCTGGCCGGGGAAGAAACTTACGAACCGCAGGTGTTCGCGGTAAATGGCCGTATTGGTCGCATGCGTTATCTGGCGTATTCGCTGGTGATGAGCTTGCTGGCGTATGTGGTATTCGCCGTGCTGTTCGGTATTGGCATGGCCATTGGCGGTATGGGCGTCGGCTTCATCATGCTGCTGCTCGGCTATATCCCGATGCTGGCAGTCACCTTCATTTTGGCGCGCCGTCGCCTGAACGATCTCGACAAGTCTGGCTGGTTGTCATTGCTGCTGATCGTGCCCTTGGTCAACCTTGGTCTGATTCTCTATATGATTTTTGCTGCCGGCACCGCCGGTACCAACCAGTTTGGCCCGCAGCCGAGCCCGAACAGCACACTGGTGAAAGTTGGCGCTCTGGTCACGCCGGTGCTATTCGTCGTGGGCATCATTGCCGCTATTGCCTTGCCGGCCTATCAGGATTACGTCAATCGCGCCAAGCAAGCCGAAGCCGCTGCTCAGGAAGCCGCCCAATACGACGAGCAAGCGGACTCGCAAGAAGCGCAGTACGGTCAGGACGATGGTCAGTACGAGTCGCAGGATGGCGCTGAAGAGGTTTCTTCCGACGATAGCCAATACGGCACTTCAGACGACGCGCAATACGAAACGCAAGATGCCTCGCAAGAAGAAGCCACTTCCGAAAGCCAGGAAGACGCTCCGACCGAAACGCCGTAACGGCGACAAGTGGGCGACCGCTGATTGACGGCGGTCGCCTGCCGGATTTTTGGAAGCCATCGCAGTCATCTGGGCGATGGCTTCTGGCTTGGCAGGGATTGCTCATGTTTCGCCAAATCATGTCGATTGTTGTTGCGCTGATGCTGCTGACCGCGTGTGGTCAGCCGGTGCCGGCCGAGAAAATGGCGTATGTCGGCCTGTGGCAGGCAAAAAACATGGTGCTGGTGATCAGTGCCGATGGCAGCGTGGCTTACAAACGATTGGCGGGCGGCGTCACGACGTCAGTCAACGGTCCGCTGAAAGCGTTTGAAGGTGACAATTTTGTCGTCGGCGTCGGGCCCGTTGCGACCACCTTTGTCGTGACCGCGCCGCCGCACCCGGAGCCGGCGTCGGCAGCAAACGAAACGGTCTGGAAAATGACTGTTGACGGCGTTGAGCTGAGCAAATCGAGTACGATGTCGCGGTGAGTTCCGTGTTGGGAGCAGGCAGCATGTCTGAGCAAATCAAAGCCGACCAAACCCCGTCCAATCAAAACCAGTCCGAAAAACCCATCCCTACCGCCGTGGTCGCGGCTGACCTGCCGCCGCGCAGCAAACCGTCCATCTATCCGGCGCCATTTGCCGTACTGATGCAGGGCCGCGAGAAGCGGGTGCTCGGCGATGTGTTCGGCTTGGTGAATTTTGGTGTCAACCTGACCCGATTGCAGCCGGGGGCGTTGTCTGCCTTGCGCCACGCCCACAGCAGACAGGATGAGTTCATTTACATCCTGCAAGGCCAGCCGACGTTGCTGACCGACGAAGGCGAAACGCTGTTGACGCCCGGCATGTGCGCCGGGTTCAAACACGGCACCGGCAATGGCCATCAGTTGCATAACCGCAGCGATACCGAGGTGGTGTATCTGGAAGTGGGCGATCGCAGTGCCGGTGATGCCGTTACCTACCCGGATGATGATCTGCGCGCCGATTTTGTTGACGGTAGCTGGCGCTTTGCCCACAAGGACGGCCAGCCGTATTGATTGTGTGAGCGTGTGAGCGCAGCCGCTCAATCGGTCACGGCGTCCGGCCGAAAATCGATGGCTAGCAGCTCGATCTCGCGATCACCGGCCGGCCGCGACCAGCGCACGCTGTCGCCCACCTGCGCGCCCTTCAGTGCGCGCGCCAACGGGCTCAGCCAACTGATCCGGCCCTGCTCCGGATCGGCCTCGTCTTCGCCGACAATCCGGTATTGATAGCGCTGACCGTTGTCGTCGATCAGCTCGACCTTGGCGCCAAAATCAACGCGAACATCGCGTTGGCTGTCGGCACCGGCCAATACGTTCGCCGCGCGGGTATTGACCAGCCGCGCACTGCCCAGCCGGGCTTGCAGCCAGCGCTGTTCGCGCGCCAGCTCGGCGCGTGCCAGCCGGCTGTCGACCGCCGTGCTCGGCAAGGCAAGCAGTTGCTGTTCGACGCCCGCCAGCCGGCGCTGCAGCAGCGCCAGACCGCGTGCGGTGACGTAATTGGGATGTGGGCTGAGCGGCAGTTCGGGCAGCTCGTCCGGACCGTCGCCGTCACTTTCCTTGACGAATGCGCGGCTCATGGCGGTGTTCGGTCAAAAAGGGGCAGTGGCCAAGCATATCACTGGCTGGCCGGCTGCTCCGGCGCCCGGCAAGCTGCCGCAGACACGGCCGGCGGCCCCTGCCGTTTTTGCCGTTCCGCGCCTATAGTTGGTACACCTTGGGTCCGTCCACGCTGATCGCCAAACCCATGTCCCTGTTCCGTCGCTTGTGGTTACTGCTGGTTGTGCTGCTGCTGCTGCTGACTTTGCTGCTCGGCGTCTACGCCCAGCGTCTGCGCGAATGGCCGGTGCTCGATGACGAGCTCAGCAGCTTGCTGGTGCATGTCCAGGCCGCTGAAAACTGGCGTGATGTCGAAGCCCGTCGGCAAAGTTTTGCCGAATTGATTGCCCGTGCGCAGCCGTATCAGCTGGTGCTGCGCAATGGTCACGGCGAGGTGCTGGAGCAATTCCCGACGTCGGCGAAATTGCTGCCACCGAATGCCCTGCAACTGCGGCTGCCGGCCAATTTGCCCGACGGCCCCGGTGAACTGGAAATCGCCCTGAACCATCAGCAGATCTATCCGTGGGGGCGCTGGTGGCTGGCGCTCACCGGGCTGTGCTTTGGCTTGAGTCTGCTCGGCGGTTGGTGGCTGCACCGGTTGCTGGCCGGCGAGCGCCGCGCCCGCGTCGTGGCTGAGCAAATCATTGCCGGCGAGCGCGACCCGGCGCTGGTCGCCGACGATGATGCCCGCACGGTGCTGTCGGCGTTCGCCAAGTTGCTGGTGGAGAACCGCGATTACGCCAATGCCCAGGTCAAGGCGATCGATCAGGTGCGCCGGCGTTCGTTTGTCGACGGTGACACCGGGCTTGGCAATCGCAGTTATTTCGATGCCCATCTCGATGTGCTGCTGCATGAGCGCGATGCCAATGCCAGTGGCGTGCTGGTGCTGCTGGAGCTCGGTGAGCCGTTTCAGGATGCGGTCGAGCAGGACAAGCTGGTGCGCTTGCTGGCGCAACTGCTGCATCAACACAGCGCGCAGTATCCGCAACATATTCTGGCCCGGCGTGAACGCAACAGTTTTTCGGCGCTGCTGCCCGGCATGACCGCGCGCGAAGTGCACATCTATTGCCGCAAGCTGTTGCGCGAATTGAGCAGCCATGTCGAACGCAGCCATGGCACGGATGCGAAAGACCCGCACGAAAGCCGGCTCGCCCACATTGGCGCCGTTTGTTATCGCGCCGGCGCCGATGCCTACAAACTGCTGGCTGAGGCCGACATGGCCGTGCGTTTTGCCCAGCAGGAAGAGCAGGCCACCGGCTGGCACATGTTTGAAAGCGGCGAAGTGCAGGAAGCCGGGCTGATGGGCCGGGTGCGCTGGCGCTCCTTGCTGGAGCGGATCATCGAGCAGCGCAAGGCCGTCTTGCATTACCACCCGGTGGTGATTGGCGCCGACCGGCGCATTGCCTTTCATGAGGTGTTGTCGCGTGTGCCCGGCGACAATGGCGAATTGTTTACCGCCGCCACGTTTTTGCCGATGGCGCAGCGGGTGGGACTGGCGGTGCCGTTTGACCGCATGGTTTGCGATCAGGTGTTGAAGTCACTGCTGTTCGGGCCGCTGGCGGGACAAATGCTGTCAGTGAATCTGAGTCACGATGCGGTTCAGGATCCGACTTTCCGGATGTGGCTGCTGGAGCATCTGGCGCAAAACCGGCCGCTCGCCGAGCGGCTGGTGTTTGAAGTCGGTGAGCATGTGGCCTGCCAACTCAGCAGCGGTGAGCAGCAGTTTTTCGAAGCACTGAATCGCTGCGGTGCCGCGCTGGCGGTGGAGCATGTCGGCCAGCCACAGTACTCGGCCAATTATCTGCAACCGGGTTTGTATCGCTTCATCAAGCTGCATCGCAGTCTGACCCGCGGCATCGAAACCGATCACAGTCATCAGGATTTTGTCCGCGGTCTGGCAGCGGTCGGCAGCGCCGCCGGCGCCACGGTGTTGGCCGAATGCGTCGAAACCGACAGCCAATGGCAAATGCTGTTGTCGCTTGGGGTCAGCGGCGGCCAGGGTTATCTGTTCGGTCGGCCGGAAGCGAAAATTCAGACGGAGGCAGCGACCGCCAACGTCGCCTGAAAGCATTTCGAAAAAAGGTCGACATCTGTCGACCTTTTTTTATTGCGGTCAGTGTGTGATCTGGCGCAAAAATTCCGCGCGCTGCTCTGCTGAGGCCTGTTGCCACCAATAGCTCAGCATCTGCAGGGCATCCGGTGCGGCGGCGGTTTTGCTGGCAACCGGGCCGGCCAGATCCGAGGCCATCACGGGCGCTGCAGTGATCGTTGTGGCCGCGCCCTGTTCCGCCTTGTTTTCCACCCGGTTGTCTGCCACCAGCAGGCCATTCAATTCGGTCACCGGCAGTTGCTGCAGCGCGACGGGTTGGTTTCCGGCTGTCAACAGTTGCACCGTTGGTGCTTTGACGTAGCGCTTGGCGTCGGCACCGGAATTCAGTTCCGGCCCGAACAATTGCAGCTGATCGGTTGCCGCGGCATTGAACACCAGCGCGAATGGCGCCGAGTGCACGCGATCATGGCTGTCGCCATAATCGGCATCGTAAATCTTGTCGAATTCGATAATCACGACATTGCGGCCGGTGCTCAGCGCCACCGTCTTGGTCCGACTGAGCGTGGCCGGAAACTCTTTGCCGTTGACCATCAGCACATCAAACTGCTCCGGCACTTGCAGTTCGCCCGCCAGAGCAAGGCCGGGATGCAGCCAGGCTGCCAGCAGCAGCGCAGTCAGTAAATGTTTTGTCATTGCAGCAACTCCGTAGTGGGTGCAGGCCAGGTCGGGCGGATCGTGTCGGCCGTCATGTTCGCTGTTTTCGGTCAACAAAAAAAGCGCCCCGAAGGGCGCTTTCAACCGGGGAGAACCGGGTCAACCAACAGCCTTGCTTAGAACTTCACTTCCAGGCCGCCGGCCAGGAAGGTTTTTTCCGGGTAGGTTGCGCTCAGCACATCGAAGGTTTGCTCGCCGTAGAAAGCGAACACCATGATGTTCTTGGCCAGTTTGTGATCCCAGCCGAGGAAGGTTTGTTCGCCGCCTTCAGCGCCGATCTGGCCTTTGCTGCCAATGTCCGACTCGCCATGTTGCAGCTTGATGGTGTTGTCTTCGTTGACGTTGTAGGCAACCGACAGCAGCATGCCATCTTCATCGAAATCGGCACCGTCTTCCTGCTTCTGATACAGACCGCCGAGTTGGAAATCGCCGAGCTTGTAGGTGGCGACCAGACGGGTGGTCTTCGAGTCTTCGGCATAGGTGCCAGTGTTGTGATCCTGGTCCATGGCCAGAGCCAGGAACAGGTTCGAACCTTGCCATTCAACCGAAATCGAGGTGGCATCCAGCGGGCCGTCCTGGTTTTCGGTGCTCGGGGTGCCGGCGTCGACTTTCTCTTGCAGAATGCTCGACACGTTGAACACCAGACCGCCGGCGATTTTCGGCGACGAGTAGGAGACGATGTTGCTGGCGCGGGTTTCGCCGGTGAAGATGGCCTTGATATCGCCATCCAGATCGTTGAACAGGTCAACCTTGCCTTGCGCCAGTTTCAGCGGTGTATCCCAGCGGCCAACCAGAATCTGACCAGCACGGCCGCGCAGGCCGACGCCGATGTTGCGGCTCTTGAACGGGGTCGAGGCGCCACCGGTTTCGGTGCTGTCCACTTCCCATTCGGCTTGGTAGAACGCCGAGAAGCCGTCGTCGATGCCGAGTTCGCCCTTGACGCCCAGACGCGAGGCGTTGCTCTTGGCTTCCCAGACATCACCGTCTGCGTTGGCATCGGTGTCGCCCGTGTCGAGGTCGGTGTTTTGCACGGTGACGTTCAGCTTGCCGTACAGTTCCAGTGCGGACGCGGCGAAGGTCGGGGCGCTCAGGGTGGCCATTGCAGCGGCCAGCAGGGTCAGACGCATCTTCATTACAAACTCCTCGTTCTCTTGGGTCAGGGTGTTTTGTTGTTTATCGACGGCTTGCGAATTGCTGCGCGCCGTCGTTCTGTTGCTAAAGCGGCCGTTGTTTGCAACGGTTTTGTTGCCGTCACTGCCTTGCCAACAGGGCTCGGCCAACAGCGGGGTACTGCGAAAGACTTCGTCCCCCGCGGGCTGCGACTGCATCACCAAGACCGGTGTGGCAGTTCAGTCATCCAGTACGGATGCCGGCAGGCATCGCGTGAGGAGCGAATCGGTGATGTCAGTGCGGAGGGTTCGGAACCGGTGAACCCAGCAGCACGACATCCATGGCCGGGCATGCTAGGGCGGGCGGGTGACAGCTCTGTGAATCGGCCATGACAGAAATGTGACGACGATGCGGCGGACCGTGACGGCACGATGACGCAGAAATGCAAACGCCCCGCAGGGCGGGGCGTTTGTTGCAAGACTCAGCGCGACAATCGTCGCGCTAAATTGCCATCAGAACTGATAACGGACACCCGCCGACAAGCCACTGTTGTTGGCGCCGGCTGCGCTGTTGATTTCGCCATCATGGCCAACGCCGACCACTTTGAACGTGGATTCGTCGTCGTTGCTGACCGAGGCGGCGGTGACATACAGCACCGTGTTCTTGCCATAGAGGTGGTCCCAGCCCAGCGACAGTTGCGAGGCACCTGACTCATCGTCAGTGTCGTCGCTCAGATCGTCGGCGACGTAGTAGGCCGCCTTGAACACGTTGTCGCCAGTCTTGAAGCTGTAGCCGACGCCGTAGACATCGCGGTCCCGATCCGGGGTGCCGCTGACGTTGTCCACGGTTTCAAAGAAGCCCGTGACTTTCTGGTTGCTGCCGTCGCCGAACTTGAAGCTGGCGGCAACCCGAATGGCTTTGGTGTCATCGAGGGCACTATCGCTGTCACGAACGGTATTGGCATAGCTGCGCTGCTCATAGCCACCACCGACAAACCAGGCGCCTGACTCCCAGGTCACAGCCGCTGACAGGCCGTCGTTGTCATTGTCATCGATGGCATCGGTACCGCGGTCAGCGGAGTAGATGAACAGGCCGTGCACGGCGCCGGTGCCGAGATCGAACTGCACCGAGTTGTCCCAACGGCTGTCGATGCCGCTGATGTTGGTGATGGTCCGGGTCTCGCCGAGCTGGTCGGAATAGAACAAATCGACCTTGCCGCGGATGTTTTTCAGCGGCGTGTCAAACCGGCCGATGCGCCATTCGCCGTAACTGGTCTTCAGGCCCAGCCATTGGTTGCGGCGCGACAGGTTGTTGTTGCTGCCGGCACCGGTACCGGCGTTGGCGCCGCTGCCGCTCTTGCTTTCTTCGGTGGCGCCAATCTGCCATTCGGCCAGATAGCTCAGGGTCAGGCTGTCGGACAGGGCTTTCTCGCCGCGGATGCCGAGCCGTGAGGAGTTCGATGACACCGCCAGATTGGTCTCATCCTCATCGTCGGTCAGGTTGCCGGCAGTGCCCCGGTCATCGGTGTAGTCGAGCAGGTCGGCCGACAGGTGAACGACACCGTACAGGGTCACGGTCGGGGCGGCGGCCTCATCGGCAGCGAAGCTGGGGCTGGCGAGTACCAGGGCAGTCAAGGCAAATGGCAGGAGGTTCTTGGTCATCGTGAGGGTCCTTGTTGTCAGAAAAGGGAGCAGCCCAGAGGATTCCGACCGCGGCAGCTATGATCACCCGGCCAAGTATTAAACTTTTTTGACAATAATCAATTCCAGCGCGTTACACCCTTATGTCTTTTGCGGCTCGCCAATGGCGGGTCAGTAGCAGATTGCTGTGTGGCGTGGCCGATTGTCACAAAGACTGTCACATTTCCTTCACATGCCGCGCATAGCATGGCGGCACTGAAAAAAGCGGCCTTGCCACGGGCTCCCTGCCGGGGTGTTGCGCTGCATGGGGCATTGTCATGAACCGGGTACCCGCATGAACTGGTCACTGTCATGAATAAAACTGTCGATGTCCGCCAAAGCGTGCGGGCCCTGCTGGATGCGCAGACCGCCAGCGGCCGCCATACCTTGCGTACCGCCAAGGACAAGCTGGCTCGCTATGCCATCGCGTTTGGCGGCTGGCTGGTGATCGCAGCGGTGCTGCTGATTTTCTTTTACCTGCTGTCGGTGGTGTATCCGGTTTTCAAGTCGGCCAGCATCGAGGCGCACGACAGCCACAACGGCAGCGTGCCGGTCAGCTCGGTGCTGATGCGCATGGACGAGTACGGCGAGCTGTCGACCCACATTGGCAGCGATGGCGTCATTCGGGTATTGCGTAACGCCAGCGGTGCGGTCGAGCTGGAGCAGCCTTTGCCGCTGCCGGCCGGCGTCAGCGTCACCAGTGCTGCCGAAATCAATGCCAGTGCCGGTCTGCTTGCGGTGGGGCTCAGCAATGGTCAGGCGCTGCTGCTGACCTATTCATTCAGCACCAGCTACGACGCCAACAACAAACGCCAGTTGAAGCCGGTCATCGCCTTCCCGTTTGGCGAAACGGCGCTGGCAGTGGCACCGGATGCGCGCGCGCTGGAGCATCTGGCGGCAGCGGGCGATGAGGAAAGTTTTGTTCTGGCCGCGCAGGTCGGTAGCCAGGACATCCTGATCAGCAAGTACGAAAGTAAAACCTCGATGATGGATGACAGCGTCACGCTGGAACAGCAGACGCAGGAAGTCATCAGCACCGAAAAACCCAGCCAGTTCCTGCTGATCGATGGCGAGGGCCAGTGGCTGTACGCCGCCGGCGCCGACGGTGCGATTGAAGCTTGGGACCTTCGTGGCGAGGCGGCCCGCCGGGTCGAGCGAATTTATCTGACCACGGCCGGGGTCAAGCTGACTGAACTCAAGTTCTTGATGGGCAGCATCAGCTTGCTGGCCGGTGACAGCAGCGGCCAGATCAGCCAATGGTTCCGCCAGCGTGACGAGCACAACGAGTTTCGTTTGCAGCTGGTGCGCAGCTTCAAGTTGGCCGACGCGCCCATCAGCCTGATCGGTGTCGAGCACCGGCGCAAAGGTTTCTACGCCGTTGACAGCAACAATGAACTCGGCATTTTCTACACCACCTCGCAGCGCAAACTGCTGGAGCAGAAACTGGCGGCGGCGCCGGTCAAGATGGCGCTCAATGCCAATGCCACCGAGCTGGTGCTGTTGAACAGCGACGGCAGTTTCGGTCGCTATCACATCGAAAACGAGCACCCGGATATTTCCTGGAGCGCGTTGTGGGATGAAGTCTGGTACGAGAGCTACGACAAGCCCGGCTACACCTGGCAGTCGTCATCAGGCAGTGACGAGTTCGAACCCAAATTCAGTCTGATGCCGCTGGCATTCGGCACCATGAAAGCCGCGTTCTACGCCATGCTGTTTGCCTTGCCCATCGGCATCAGCGCAGCGATTTACACCGCCTACTTCATGTCGCCGGCGATGCGCCAAATGGTCAAGCCGGTAGTGGAGATCATGGCGGCCTTGCCATCGGTGATTCTCGGCTTTATCGCCGGATTGTGGCTGGCGCCGATAGCCGAGGCCAATCTGGCCGGTATTTTCTGTTTGCTGCTGCTGATGCCAGCAGTATTCATCAGTTTTGGTTGGCTCTGGCATCACGCGCCGATGTCGCTGCGCAGTCGCGTTGCCGAAGGCTGGCAAGCGGCGCTGCTGGTGCCGATCATCGTGTTGGCGGGCTGGGGCTTGTTCGGTCTTGGCGATGGCCTGGAAGCGGTATTTTTCCACGGTGATTTCCGCAGCCACCTGACCAATGTCTGGGGCATCGATTTTGAGCAGCGCAACGCCCTGATCGTTGGCATCGCAATGGGTTTCGCAGTGATCCCGAGCGTGTTCTCGATTGCCGAAGATGCCATTTTCGGCGTACCAAAATCCCTGACCAACGGCTCCCTGGCGCTCGGCGCTTCACCGTGGCAAACGATGGTCCGTGTGGTGCTGCCGACCGCCAGTCCGGGCATTTTCTCGGCGGTGATGATCGGCCTCGGTCGCGCGGTCGGTGAAACGATGATCGTGCTGATGGCGACCGGCAATACCCCGGTCATGGAAGCCAATATTTTTGAAGGCCTGCGGACGCTGTCGGCCAATATCGCGGTGGAAATGCCGGAAGCCGAAGTCGGCGGCTCGCATTACCGCATCCTGTTCCTGTCGGCGCTGGTGCTGTTCACGTTCACGCTGGTATTCAACACCGTCGCGGAAGTGGTGCGGCAGCGCTTGCGGCGCAAATATGGCTCGCTGTAAAGCGCCCGGTCGGATGAAGGCAGACAAGAAATGAGAGAACCGTTCTTCAAAAGTGGCGAACACTGGGTCTGGTTGAATGCCGGTGGCATCGCGCTTGCGCTGGTCATGGTGCTGGGCTTGCTGTTGCTGATCGTGGTCAATGGCATGAGCCATTTCTGGCCGCGTGACATCGCGCAACTGCAGATCCAGCAGGCCGACAGCACCGAAGTGGTGCTCGGTGAGCTGGTCAATAACCACGTTGCCGTGATCGAAGGCGTGAAAGTGCCGCAAACCCTGATCCGGGTCGGCAATCGCGATATCTACGGTCAGGATTTCCGCTGGGTCAATGACCGTGCCATCAGCAGCCGTGAGCTGCCAGCAGAGGCGGTAGCCATCGAGCGCACTGAGTGGGGCAATTTTTACGGCTTTGTCGATGCCATCAAGCAAGGTGACGAGCTGGTGGCGTCGGTCGCGTCCGGCAACGTGATGACCGAACTGGCGCAGCGGCTGGAACGTGCCGAGCAATTGCGGGCGCGGATCGACGCGCTGGAAAAAGATACCGTCGGCGACATCAATTTTGCGTTGGAAAAACTGCGTCTGGAAAAACGCCGCTACGAATTGCACGGTGGTGGCAGCGCGGAGCGGCTGGCGGAAATCGGCGCCGAAGAGAGCGCGCTGAAAAGCCAGTTCGAAGGCCTGCAAACCGAACTGGGCGGCATCTATCAGGAACTGAATCGCGACAAGCTGGTGCTGAAGCTGGTCAACGGCGATAACCGCGAACTCGCGCTGGCCAAGGTTGTTCGGCTGTATCAGCCGAACAAGATGGGCCTGCTTGACAAGTTTGGCCACTACGCCAGAAAAGTCTGGGAATTCCTGACCGCGCAGCCGCGCGAATCCAACACCGAAGGCGGCGTGTTTCCGGCAATTTTCGGCACCGTGATCATGGTCATGCTGATGTCGGTGATCGTGACGCCATTCGGCGTCGTGGCTGCAGTCTATCTCAGTGAGTACGCCAAACAGGGCACGGTGGTCCGGATGATCCGGATTGCGGTCAACAACCTCGCCGGTGTGCCTTCGGTGGTGTACGGCGTGTTCGGTCTCGGCTTTTTTGTCTACTTTCTCGGCGGCAGCATCGACAACGCCTTTTTCGCCGAAGCCAAGCCCGCGCCGACCTTTGGCACTTCCGGCCTGCTGTGGGCGTCGCTGACGCTGGCCTTGCTGACCTTGCCGGTCGTGATCGTGTCGACCGAAGAAGGTCTCGCGCGGATTCCGAAAGCGATACGAGAAGGTTCGCTCGCGCTTGGCGCCACCAAGATCGAAACGCTGTGGCGAACCGTCTTGCCGATGGCAAGTCCGGCCATGATGACCGGCTTGATCCTGGCCGTCGCCCGCGCCGCCGGTGAAGTCGCGCCGCTGATGCTGGTCGGTGTGGTCAAGCTGGCGCCGACCTTGCCAGTGGATCTGAATGCGCCGTTCCTGCATCTCGAACGCAAATTCATGCACCTCGGCTTTCATATTTACGATGTCGGCTTCCAGAGCCCGAACGTCGAAGCGGCCCGGCCGCTGGTGTATGCCTCGGCGCTGTTGCTGGTGCTGGTCACCATTCTGCTGAACATCGCCGCCATCAAGATCCGCAACCGGCTGCGAGAAAAATACAAGTCGCTGGAACACTGAGTGGCAGTAATGCAGCCCGGCCAGTGACAACACGAATTAACCAGCACCTCCGGTGCGGGAGAGCGTAATGAACAGTACGAGCAAGAGTTACGAAATTGATGTCAGCGGAGTCCGCGGTGTCCGTGAGCGGCGCAGCATCCGTGATGAAAAAATCGCGATCAACGTTCGCGATCTGAAGCTCTATTACGGCGAGAAGCAGGCGCTGAAGGGCGTCAATCTGCCGATCGCAGAGAAACGGGTGACCGCGTTCATCGGGCCGTCGGGCTGCGGCAAGTCGACCCTGCTGCGCTGCTTCAACCGGATGAATGATCTGGTCGATGGCGTGCGTATCGAAGGCGCACTGGAAATCAATGAAAAGAACATCTACGCCAAGGACGTCAATGTTGCCGAGCTGCGGCGCAACGTCGGCATGGTGTTCCAGAAGCCGAATCCGTTCCCGAAATCGATTTATGAGAACGTTGCCTACGGTTTGCGCCTGCAAGGCATCAACAAGCGCCGGGTGCTCGACGAGGTGGTGGAATGGGCCTTGAAAGGCGCCGCGCTGTGGGAGGAGGTCAAGGACCGCTTGCACGACAACGCGCTCGGCCTGTCCGGCGGCCAGCAACAGCGTCTGGTTATTGCCCGTGCCATTGCCGTGCAGCCGCAAGTGCTGCTGCTGGATGAGCCGGCCTCGGCGCTCGACCCGATCTCGACACTGAAAATCGAAGAGCTGATCAACGAACTGAAAAGCGATTACACCATCGTGATCGTGACCCACAACATGCAGCAGGCAGCGCGGGTGTCCGATTACACCGCCTTCATGTTCATGGGCGATCTGATCGAGTACGCCGACACCGACACGATTTTCACCAACCCGCAGCAGAAACAAACCGAAGACTACATTACCGGCCGTTACGGCTAAACCGGGATGGAGCCAGAAAATGGCGTAGCCCGGATTAGCGAAGCGTAATCCGGGTTCGCGAAGCGAACGATACGGTCGGACAATTGAAGAATCCCGAACGCAAACAAGGGGAGCAGAACAATGGATAGCAGTCACGTTACCCAGCATATTTCCCGCCAGTTCAATGAAGAACTGGAGAACGTCCGTCAGCGCGTGCTGGCCATGGGCGGGTTGGTCGAAGAGCAGATCGGCGCGGCACTCGATGCCTTGATCAACTTTGATACCGAAGGTGCGCTCGCGGTCATTCGCCGTGACGAGCAGGTCGACAAGTTCGAAGTCGAGATCGATGACCAATGCACCAAGATTCTGGCCAAGCGGCAACCGACCGCTGGCGACTTGCGCTTGATTGTCGCAATCCTGAAAACCATTACCGATTTGGAACGAATCGGCGATGAAGCGGAGAAAATTGCCCGCATGGGTCGGCATATCGCTGAAAACAGCGACCCGAGCCGGCCGGTCAAGCAGCATTACGGCGCAGTCAATCATCTGGGTCAGCATGTCAAGAACATGCTGCACCTGACGCTGGATGCCTTCGCCCGGATGGATGTGACGGCGGCGATTCAGACCATCAAGGACGAGCGCCAGTCCGATGCCGAATACGATGCCATTTCCCGGCAGATTCTGACTTACATGCTGGAGAACTCGCGCAACATTTCGCCGGGTCTGGACGTGATGTGGTCGGCGCGCGCGCTGGAACGCATTGGCGACCATGCCCGGAATATCTGCGAATACGTGGTGTACATGGTGGAAGGCAAGGACGTGCGCCACACCAACATTGATAAACCGGACAGCGCCACCTGAGCGCACCGACGAGCGGATAACTAGGATAAGACCAACGCCATGAGTGCGAAATTGCTGGTTGTGGAAGACGAGCGCGACATCCGCGACATGCTGTTGTTCGCGCTCGAAGAAGCCGGATTTCAGGTAACCGAAGCGAGCACCGCCGAGCGCGCCTTGTCGCTGCTGGCCGAGGGTTACAAGCCGGATCTGTTTCTGGTCGATTGGATGTTGCCGGGCGCCAGTGGTGTCGAGCTGGCGCGGCGGGTCAAGCAAAAGCCGGAGCTGCAGGATACGCCGCTGATTTTGCTAACCGCGCGTGGTGAAGAAGACGATCGGGTGCGCGGGCTTGAGGCCGGCGCCGATGATTACGTGGTCAAACCGTTTTCACCACGGGAACTGATCGCGCGCATTCGGGCGGTGCTGCGCCGCGCCGGTGGCACGGTCAGCACCGAAGCGGCCATCGAAATCGGCGGCATCCGGCTTGACACCGCCAGCCACCGGGTAACGGTAAAAGGCGAGACGGTCAAACTTGGTCCGACCGAATACAAGATTCTGCTGTTTTTCATGGAGCATCCGGAGCGGGTGTTCTCTCGCACCCAAATGCTCGACGCCGTGTGGGGCCATCAGGTTGTGGTGGAAGAACGCACCATCGATGTCCACATGCGGCGCTTGCGCAAAGCACTTGAACCGTTCGGTGTTGAAGAATATGTGCAGACGGTACGTGGTTCAGGCTACCGGTTTTCCCATCGTAATTGAGTGAAATGCGGTGGCCGATTGCCTGCAGGCAATCGCAGCAGGCCGCGCCTGTCCCCGGGCAGCGCGGACATCATGGACAACACGGAACTCAGCGCGCATGCAACGCTTTCAGCCCTGGCTGACCGAACTCTGGTTGATTGGCACGGCGACCTTGCTGGTCTGGCTGCCATTCAACTGGTTTGGCTATGGCGCCGAGTTTCTGATTGTTGCCTTGGCTGCCTATCTGGCCTGGCATTTGTACCAGCTGCGGCAATTCGTGTTTTGGCTGAGCCAGAATGCACGCGCGGTGCCGGACAATGTTCCGGGTGTCTGGCACGAGATTTACCATCAGATCTATCTGGCGCAAAAACGGCGCCGCCGAACCAAGCGCCGGCTGACCCAGATCATCGGCGAGTTCCGCGACTCGACCAATGCCCTGCACGATGCCGCGGTCACCCTCGGCAGTTACGGCGAAATCATCTGGTTCAATCATGCTGCGCGCGAGTTGCTCGGGCTGCGCACGCCGCAGGATGTCGGCCAGCGCATTTCCAATTTGTTGCGCCATCCCAAGTTCGTCGAGTTTGAAGCGCGCAGCGAATCGGAAGCCGTGCTGGAAATCCCGTCGCCGCTGGACGTCAACCTGACCTTGAGTTTCCAGATTTTGCCGTATCGGCAGGGGCAGCGTCTGTTGATGGTGCGTGATGTCACCCGGGTGCACAAACTGGAGCAGATGCGGCAGGATTTCGTCGCCAATGTGTCGCACGAGCTGCGCACACCGATCACGGTATTGATGGGTTATCTGGAAACGCTGTCGTCGGGTGGCGAAGAGAAACTGGGCCGCTATGCCCGGCCGGTGTCGCAAATGCAGCAGCAGGCGCTGCGCATGCGTGCGATTGTCGATGATCTGTTGCTGTTGTCCCGGCTCGATACCGAACATAACCGGCTGAAGTACGAGCCGGTGGATGTCCCGGCGCTGCTGAAAACCATGGCCGATGATGCCCGGGTGTTGTCCGGCAACCAGCAACATGAGATTCAAACTGAACTGGATGACAATCTGGGGCTGATGGCGGCGCCGAAAGAGCTGCAAAGTGCTTTCGGCAATCTGATCGCCAATGCTGTGCGTTACACCCCGGCTGGTGGCCAGGTCACGCTACGCTGGCAGTGCGAGCCCGGTGGCGGTGCCCGGTTCGAGGTTGTCGATACCGGCCCCGGCATCGAGGCCCAGCACCTGCCGCGGCTGACCGAGCGGTTTTACCGGGTTGACGCCGGCCGCTCGCGGGAAGTGGGCGGCACCGGGCTTGGCCTCGCCATCGTCAAACATGTGCTCGAGCGCCACGGCGCCCGGTTGCAAATCAGCAGCACGGTCGGTGTCGGTAGCCGCTTCGCCTGCCTGTTCCCGGCCAGTGTGATAACGGTACTGAAACGCTGATCCGGCTTGTGTTCCAGCGGTGGGCCTGCACCGGCGGGTCGGTCCCGGAGGGGGGCAGCGGCTATCTTGGTTTGGTCATTTATGCTGGTGGCTGTCATAAAAGCGCAAACTTGCCGTCACAGAGTTGCAAGCCAAGCCCACCACAATGGCGCCGCACCTGATGTTCACAACGATGTGTGTCTACAGGGCCGTGTCTAGATGGCAATGACTACCTCACCGTGCCTGGACAGTCCGATCACACCTTCTCGAAGGAGAGCTACATGAAGCTGGGTAATAAATTGCTGCTGGCCGTCGGCGTAGTTAGCGCCGCCGTCGCTGGCGTTGTGCAGGCCGATGTCGACGCCGCATTGCCGACCTACAACAAAGTCAGCGGCGTCTCGGGCAACCTGTCCTCGATCGGGTCCGACACCCTGAATAACCTGATGACTTTCTGGGCCGAAGAGTTCAAGAAGCAGTATCCGAACGTCAACATCCAGATCGAAGGCAAGGGTTCATCCACTGCGCCGCCGGCGATCACCGAAGGCACCGCCAACCTCGGCCCGATGAGCCGGGAAATGAAGTCGAACGAAATCGCCGCGTTTGAAGCCAAGCACGGCTACAAGCCGACCAAGATCGCCGTCGCCATCGACGCGCTGGCCGTGTTCGTGCACAAAGACAACCCGCTGAAAGGCCTGTCGATGCAACAGGTCGACGCCATGTTCTCGAAGAGCCGCAAGTGCGGTGCCGACAAGGACGCCGTAGTCTGGGCTGACGTTGGCGCGGTCGGTTCGCTGGCCAACCAGAAGATTGCGATGTTTGGTCGCAACTCGGTCTCGGGCACTTACGGTTACTTCAAAGAGCACGCGCTCTGCAAAGGCGACTACAAAGACACCGTGGCGGAACAGCCGGGTTCGGCGTCGGTCGTGCAATCGGTCGCCAACCAGATCAATGCGGTCGGTTACTCGGGTATCGGTTACAAGACCTCGGGCGTTCGCGCACTGCCGATTTCCGACAAGCCGTTTGGCGCCTATGTCGAAGCGACCGAAGCCAATGCCATCAGCGGTGACTACCCGATGGCACGTTACCTCTACATCTACGTGAACAAGAAGCCGAACCAGCCGCTGAGCCCGCTGGAAGCCGAGTTCATCAAGATGATCCAGAGCAAGCTCGGTCAGGAAATCGTCGTCAAGGACGGCTATATCCCGCTGCCGGCCAAGGTTGCCGAGAAGCAACTGGCGCTGATCAAGTAAGCGTAATTGCAAGCGCAAGTGGCAGACAGCAGACAAGACCCCGGCCTCGCGCCGGGGTCTTGTTTTTGGGCGACTGTACAGACCGTAGACCTTGAACACATGGCGCTGGCGTAAAACGCGTCAGACCGGTTCGATTTGTATCGCCATGTATCCGCCTGCCTCGGTCTGACCGAGCTCCTGATGTTTTTTTCTACCGCACTGCCCTTATTGGTACAGTTTTTGTACACTCGCCCGCTGGCCGATTGCCATAGCCAATTCAACAAATAAGGGGACACGGAATGCAGTCATTGTGGCGATATTGTGGTGCGTTGTTGATATCGACGCTGGCCGCGTGCAGCGGCGGTGGCGGGAGTGGCGGTAGTGACAGCAGCGGTGGTGCCAGCTTGTCGGTCAGCACTTCTTCGATTTCAGTCGATAGCGTGTTCGGTGCCGGTCAAATCAATCGGCAGGTGACCGTAACGTTTTCCGGCAATGTTCTGGTTGCGGGCAGCCCGCCCGGCTCCAGTTTACCCAATTGGATTACGATCAATGGTGGCGGCTCATCATCACCGGCAACGGTGACATTGAGCATCAGTCCCGATGTGATTGGCACACAGACCGCAACAGTGCGCTTTGGTACCGGACCTACGGCAGGTGACATAAAAGCGACCAAAGATGTCGTTGTTACCATGCGGGTCAGCGACGGTTTTGGTTTTCCGCAACATCAGCTTGATGCGTCGGGTTATTGGAAGAGCCCCTATCTCGGCAGCGAAACCATTGTCCTGAACAATAACAACCTGAACTGGCAGCTCAGTAGCGATGCCGCCTGGCTCAGTGTGGGTCAAACCAGCGGTACCGGCAGCGCGCTGCTGAATATCAGCTTGGATACGGCGGAGTTGCCGGTTGGCCAGCATACCGGCCACATCAATGTGCAAACGCCGGATGGCAGCAAAACGGCAAGCTTTCCGGTGGTGTTTACCCAATTGGCGCCGACGTTAACGCTGACTCCGGAGCAGCTCAAGGTTTCGGCCAATGAACTGGAAAAGCTCAGCGACAGTTTGCATGTGTATATCGGCGGACCCGGTGGGACGATTGCGGTGCCATTCACCCTGGATGCCGTCAACGACCTGCAGTTCAGTGCCAGCAATGGCACGACTGGCAGCACCGATATCACAGTGACGGCGGCGGCCTCGGCGGCGGCGTTGGCGCCGGGCATCTACAGCCGGCAGATCACTGCTCACGCCAGCGTGCCGGGCGCCGTGCTGACCGGCACGACGACGGTGCAATTGCGGGTCGAGGCACGTGAGTTATTGATTCAAAATCCGGGCGTAGCACTGACCCATGGCCCTGATCATGATCGGCTCAGTGCCAGCATTCCGGTACTCGCCAGTGATGGTCAGTCGGCAAATTTTGATGTGGCATCCGATCAGCCGTGGTTAACGGCGACGCGCAGTGGCATGCAGGTTAGCGTCGTCGCCAATCCGACCGGCTTGAGCAACGGGCTGCATTTCGCCGAGGTCGCCATCAGTTCGGCAATGGATGCCCAAGTCGACTCGATTCGGGTCGGTTTCTATGTGTTTGATCAAGCCGTTGCGAATGGCGACAAGCAAACGTTCGAGAACTATGAGTCGATAATTCTCGTTGACCCTGTCCGACCCTACATGTATTTCCGTGCTGGCTTCGGTGGCGTCTTGGGCTACAACATTTATACCGGCGAAAAAGTGCTGGATCTGGATCTGAAAGCCGCTTTGGACCTGTACGTCACCGAGTATGCCGCAATCAGTTCGGATGGCCGTCGGGCATGGCTGCTCTGCCGTAACAACAGCGCTGATCGCATCGTCACCATCGATCTCGAGCAGGGCGCCCTGCTTGATGAAACCTGGCCAGCATTCCAGTCCGGCGGCAGCAACTATTCGCTGACCCGACTTCGGCTGTTGGATACCGATTATCTGCTGACAGGAAACGGCGAATTGTTCAATGCCGATACCCGCACTGCTGTCAGCTACAGTGGCGGCGTGAGCTACGACTCCAGCATGGTGCTCAATGCATCGGAGGACGGTCGCTGGCTGATGGCTTACGGGAATAATCACGCGTCGACGTTCCGTTTGCTGCAATTCAAACCGAGCCGCAACCAGCCCTTTGCCGTCAGCCAAAAAGCACTGGTCTCGTTCGACTATCCAGACTATGTCACGGGCTCAACGATTTCGCCGGACGGCGACAATCTATTGGTCAGTCACTACATCGGCACTGCGGACAACGAACGCTACCATCAGGACGGCAGCGGCACCCTCGCAGATGCGGCCGCACCGACACATTATGTCAGGCAGGCCTCGATGTTGAATGACGGCCGCTTCTATGCCTCGCGGTCGAGCTATGACACGCCAAGCAACGCCGTGGTGCTGTACAGCGACGCGGGTGTCGAGCAGGGCCGGATCGATACCGCCGATGAAGTCTGGTACATGAAACCGTCGAGTGATGGTCTGCGCCTGGTTCTGGAGATAGGTCGCAATACTCAGCCTGGTTTTATCTTGCAGTCGTATCCGACCTTGCATTGAGCCGGCAGCTTGTGATGCGCGGGAGACGGCGCGAGACGCCGGTCCCCCGTAACGGTTTTTGCTTTCGCCAATCAAAACCGCAAACGGCCCTGTGACGGGCCGTTTGCATTGGTTTGCCAGTCTGGGCGCTATTTGTCGTTCAGGGAATTGGGCCTATTTGAGCGTCTCGCCAATAAAATCTGTCCGTTAAATCAGTGGCAATTTCATGGTTTGCGGTGCGGAAGCTGGCGCGACCGATTTGCTAGCCCAAGAAGATGGCGATGTTTGGTCGCAATTCGGTCTCGGCCACCTACGGTCGCTTCAACGAGCGCGTGCTCCGTAAGTGTGACTGCAAATACCCCGTGAGATAACGGCCGGGTTCGGCTGCGGGTCGTGTAGTCGGTCACCAACCCGCTCAGTGCGACCGGTGACTCGGGTATCGGTTACAAGGTCGCGAGTAGCCGTTCAGCGCCCATGTCGACGTGATCGAAGTGATGTCGTCAGCGGTTGACTCGCAGGTCCAAAAACCGCCGCCAGTGTTAGTGCTTACTCCGCGCTGACCAATCTTTAGCTGGTTTCAATCCGCTTGCCGGTGTCATTGTCCTGTCATAGAGTTGCGTCAATATATTTCCATATTTCTGGAAGGGTGAAATGGATTCGACTCTCGCTGTTCGCCGGCTGGCCGCGCTGGCCCAGGACTCCCGCCTGGCGATCTTCCGGGCGCTCGTGGTCGCCGGTCCCACCGGTCTGGTCGCCGGCCAGATTGCCGAGCAACTGGCATTGCCGGCGGCGACGCTGTCGTTCCATTTGAAAGAGCTAAGCCAGGCCGGCTTGATTGCCGGCCGGCAGCAGGGTCGGTTTATCAGCTATTCGGTGCAAGTGATGGCGATGAATGAGCTGCTCGGTTTTCTGACCGACAACTGCTGTGGCGGTGAGCCCTGCGGGCTGGGATCGCCGGCGACGGCGGGTTGTTGCCCAACACCGGAAAAAGAGCTTGCTAGGGCAAATCAACAGGAAGGGATGGGGAGCGTGTAAAAACATGACGGTAAGAATCGGAATCAATGGCTTCGGCCGCATGGGCCGGTTGGCGCTGCGCGCCGGTTGGGGGCGTGACGACGTCCAGTTTGTTCAGATCAATGATCCGGCTGGCGATGCCGCGACCTTCGCCCATTTGCTGGAGTTCGATTCGGTGCATGGCCGCTGGCCGCATGCGGTCGCAAGCGAAAAAGATGCACTGATCATTGATGGCAAATCGCTTGCGTTTACTGGCAACAAAGCGCTCACGGATACCGATTGGTCTGGTTGCGATGTGGTGATTGAAGCCAGCGGCAAAATGAAAACCACGGCGGCGCTGCAGGGCTATCTCGACCAAGGCGTCAAGCGGGTGGTGGTGACCGCGCCGGTAAAAGAAAAAGGTGTGCTGAATGTGGTGATGGGCGTCAACGATCACTTGTTCAACCCGGCCGAGCATCGCATCGTCACTGCCGCCAGTTGCACCACCAATTGTCTGGCGCCAGTAGTCAAGGTGATCCACGAATCACTTGGCATCAAGCACGGCTCGATGACCACCATTCACTGCCTGACCAATACCCAAACCATCATCGATGCGGCGCACAAGGATTTGCGCCGCGCCCGCGCCTGTGGCGAATCATTGATTCCGACCACGACTGGCTCGGCCACTGCGATCACCGAAATTTTCCCCGAACTGAAAGGCCGTCTGAACGGTCATGCCGTGCGGGTGCCGCTGACCGTTGCGTCATTGACTGATTGCGTGTTTGAAGTCGAGCGCGCCTCCAGCGCTGCAGAAGTCAATGCGCTCTTGAAAGCTGCCGCTGACGGATCGCTGCGTGGCATTCTCGGCTATGAAGAAAAACCACTGGTATCGATTGACTACCGCACCGATCCGCGTTCGAGCATCGTCGATGCGCTGTCGACCATGGTGGTCAACGGCACCCAGGTCAAAATCTACGCCTGGTACGACAATGAATGGGGTTACGCCAATCGTGCGTTAGAGTTGGCGGTGAAAGTCGGCAAAGCGGCTTGAGGCTCTTTCCATTGTGGGTGCAGCTTTAGCTGCAACGCTTCATCTGGCGGTTGCACGCGCTGACGGATTCGCGACCAAGGCCGCTCCGACAAAAACATAACCATTCACAGAAGTGTTACATGACTGCTCTCACCAATCTGTCTGCCGACGTCCGCCAATACCTGCTGATCACCGGCAACTACTGGCTGTTCACCTTAAGCGACGGCGCGCTGCGCATGTTGGTGCTGCTGCATTTTCATCAGCTCGGCTATTCGCCGCTACAACTCGCGACGCTGTTCCTGTTTTACGAAATTTTTGGCGTTGTGACCAATCTGTTTGGCGGCTGGCTCGGTGCCCAATTCGGTTTGAACCGGACCATGCACATCGGTCTGCTGTTGCAGGTGTTCGCCTTGCTGATGCTGGCGGTGCCGACTGGCTGGCTCTCTGTGCCGCTGGTGATGGCGGCGCAGGGTTTGTCCGGCATTGCCAAAGATCTGAACAAAATGAGCGCCAAGAGCAGCATCAAGCTGCTGGTTAAACCCGACGCCCACAGCACGCTGTATCGCTGGGTGGCGTTGCTGACCGGCTCCAAGAACGCCCTGAAAGGCGCCGGATTTTTCCTCGGCGGCGTGCTGCTGACGGTGCTGGAATTTCGCGGCGCGGTGCTGGCGATGGCGGCCGTGTTGGCGGTAGCGGGCCTTGCTTGTCTGCTGCTATTGCGCAGCGATCTCGGCAAGGCAAAAACAAAACCGAAGTTCCGCGAGCTATTTTCCAAGAGCCGCGCGATCAATGTGTTGTCGGCGGCGCGCTTGTTTTTGTTTGGCGCGCGGGATGTCTGGTTTGTTGTCGCTTTGCCGGTGTATTTGAGTGCGCAGCTCGGTTGGGATTTCTGGCAGGTCGGTGGATTTCTGGCGGCCTGGGTGATCGGCTACGGAGTTGTGCAGGCTCTGGCACCGGCTGTTACCGGACGTAGCGGTCAGCGCCATGACGGCAAGGATATCTTTGGCTGGGCAGCGGTGCTGGCGCTGGTGCCGGCCGCGATCGCCGGCGCGCTGCTGCACGGCTGGCCGCCCGGCGGCGTGCTGCTGTCCGGGCTACTCATGTTCGCGGTGCTGTTCGCGATCAATTCTTCGCTGCACAGCTATCTGATTGTCAGTTATGCCAGCGCTGATGCCGTGTCCCTTGATGTTGGTTTTTACTACATGTCGAACGCGCTTGGCCGCTTGCTGGGTACGTTGCTGTCTGGCTGGCTGTTTCAGCAATTTGGGTTGCTGAGCTGTCTTGTCGTGTCGGCAGGGTTTATTGCGGTCGCGGCGCTGATCTCGCTGGCATTGCCCAAAACGCGATTGGCAACAGACAACGCGGCAGTGGAATAGCTTCAGCAAGCGCCATCAGCGCGCGTTCGCACGCTTGCTGTTCAGCAGCAAACTCAGCAGCAGCACGCTGTCGCTCTGGGCGTGCAGGCTGTGGCGAACGTTGCCGGCGAGAAAGACCCAGTCACCCGCATTCAGTTGCCGTTCTTCCTGAGCAATGTGCAAGCTCACCGCACCGGACAGGCATTGCAAGGTAAGTTCACCGGTGACCTGATGTTCTGCAATGTGCTTGCCGGCCGGCAGCAGCAATCGCGCGACTTCCAGGCTTTCGGTTTTGATCAGAGTCTGACCGTATACGCGGGTGAAGTGATCATCGTCATCGGTGAGCACGTTCAGCACGTCACCCGAGGCAAGGCGTTTGGTCGCCATCATGTCGCTCCTGTTGTTGCCAGGGCCGCTGCGACCGCTTGCCATTGCCCGGCGGTCAGTCGTTGCTCCAATAGCGGAAACAATTGCCGCTCTTCAAAATGCACATGCGCACGCAATTGTTCGCCGAGCGCGCGGCAGCTAACGCCGGTTGCCGGGTCGGTTGTGGCGGCGTCCGCACAGTTTGCCAATGCTTGGCGAAGCGCGACGTGGTCCTGCTGCAAGCGCAGGCCGTCGGCGCTTTCCTGCAGTTGCACGAGCAGCGGCAGCAACACCGATTCCTCATCGGCAAAATGCTGCAGCAGATCGCGGTGCCAGCGGCGCAAGGCGTCCTGCGCTACCGCGATGCTCGCTGGCGCGTCGGCTTGCAACAGCCGACGCGCCAGCGTCAGTGCCGGACTGTGTTCACGTGACAAACGGTGCAGGGCGGGGTGGCGTCGCATGTGGGTGACTGTCGGCGAAGTGCAAATCAGACGCCAGTCGATTCAACCGGCGCTGCGGCCAAAGTCGATCACGATCTGACCCGGCTCGCGGCTTTGGTAGTTGATCTCGACCGCATCGCCGTAGCGGCTGCGAAATTGTGCGAGCAGCGGAATCGGATCATGGTCATTGACAAAGCGCATGATTTCGCCAGCTTGCAGACTGTCGAACGCACCAAAAATGGCGGCGTGACGGAACCGTCTGGCGATGCCGCGAGCGTCAAAAACATGGGTGGTTTGGCCCAGAACGGGCAGGCTGCAATCGTGCATGAGCAACTCCGGGAACAGGGCGACCGGGTGGTCGCGACAGACACAGTTTACGCCGGAATCGCTTAAAGATGAAAAATAAATGAATCTTATAAAGAGGCGCCGTACCGAGCCCGCAAACCATGTTTGGAAATCAGGGCCCTGTGGTTGGGGCGCGTAGCGGGAGGGGGATGACTTCGGTCTGTTTCGGCTTGGCGGGTTCTGAATGCCGCCGAATGTGCCTTGCCAAGCATGGCAGCGCCGCCGACGTCCGAACCGATATTGAGCTATTGGTGCACACCAGACTGCAGCTATCTGCTTATTCGTTTGATTCCTAACGGGTTTTCAGGCAATACTGAACACTACTTGACATTTAAGACGACTGGTCATATTCTTTCCGCCATGAACGCAAGCACAGACAAAAAGCAGCACCTACTCGAATCCGGCATGGCGGTGATCTTCCGTCAGGGTTACAACGGAACGGGTGTGCAAGACATCGTGGATGCCGCAGGCGTCCCGAAGGGCTCGTTCTACAACTATTTCGACAGCAAGGAAGCCTTTGCGGTCGAGGGCCTGACCCGGCTGGCGGAGCAGTCGCAAGCCTGCGCCCGGGCGGTGCTGGCGGATGCGGCGGTAGCGCCGCTGACCCGCGTACTCAATTACTTTGACGGCGCCATGAAGTACCAGACCGAAAACGGTTTCTCGGGCGGCTGCATCATCGGCAACCTGTGTCAGGAAATGGCCGACGGCAGCGAGATGATGCGTGAGCGCATCAACGAATTGATGTGTGCCAAGGTCAAGATGATTGGCCAGTGTCTGGCCGAAGCGCAGCAGCGCGGTGAGTTTCCAGCGGATCGCAGCGCCGAGGACTCGGCCGAGTTTATCTTCTACGCTTGGGAAGGTGCGCTGATGCGAATGAAAGCCACCAAGAATGATGAGCCCCTGCAGGCGTTCTTGCGGGTGCTGAAGGGAGTTTGTCTGGTCCACTGATTGGATGCGCCCGCCTCTGGCGGCCCGCTCCTTCGGTGGAGTGGGAGCCAGGGATGATGGCGCAAAATTTTTTGCTACAACTTAAGACGACTGGTCGCATTTATGCGCTGCAGCATTGGCGCGCCACCGGTCTTGCAGAGCCCTCGGGCTCTTTTTTTGAAGACCACACAAGACGACTGGTCATCTGAATCGGATTGAATGACGTATGAAAGCCCAACTAACCGCGCTGAGCCTGTTGATTGCCAGCGCACTGACCCAACCGGCCTTGGCCAACAGCGGCGCCAGCGAGCGTTTCGCCAATGAGCCGGACAACACCGGCTGGGCGATTTACATCGACAACGATGTGCTGTCGCCGGGTAGCTCGGATCGCGATTACACCGGCGGCTTCTCGGTGACGCTGTCGGGCAAGTCTGCGCAAAACGCGCTGTTGTCGGTCGACGATTGGCGCGCCGGTCTGGATCGGTTCAGCGGCCTTGCCGACGTTTATTCCGATGCGGCGTTCAGCCGACACAGCCTGGAAATGGGCGTGACGGTGTTCACCCCGCAGGAGTTGTCGAATCGCGCGCTGCAAGTGGGTGATCGGCCGTATGCGAGCCTGCTGTATCTGGCCAACACCGCGATCAACGTGGTGCCGGAGCGCGAGGTCGCGTACCTGTCCACGCTGACCATTGGTGTGCTCGGTGCACACGCGGTAGCCAATCTGCAACAAGGGCTGCACGAAGTGCTGGGTTCGGAAGAACCGGTGGGCTGGGACAATCAAATCAGTGACGGTGGCGAGCTGACGTTTCGTTACAGCGTGGCGCGCGCCGACCGCAGTTGGGCCGGCACAATCGGCGGCACTGCCGGCGAACTGACCACGACCATGCGCGCCAGCGTCGGTTACCTGACCGAAGCGAGCATTGGTTTTGCGACCCGGTTCGGTGACATCCGGACACCGTGGTGGAGTTACAACCCGCAGATCGCCGATTACGCCGAAAAATCGGTGCCGATTGCCGCCAGCGAAGGCAGTGGCCCGGAGCAATACGTTTGGGCTGGCGTGAACATTCGGGCCCGTGCGTATAACGCGTTTTTGCAAGGCCAGTTTCGTGACAGCGACGTGACGTTTTCCCACAACGAGCTACGGCCGTTCGTGTTCGAGGCTTGGCTCGGTTACACCTTTGCAACGGCACATGGCTGGCGCTATTCGTATCTGCTGCGTGGGCAGAGCGCCGAAATTGAAGACGGGCCGGCAGATCGTTCCGTGCTCTGGGGTGGTCTCATCATCAGCCAGAGTTTTTGATGGCAATGCCTTGGTGTCTGACGCTTTGCCGTGACGTTGGCAATGGCAATGGCGCCAATATGAATCGCATTACCGATTTTCGTATCAATAACAAGCGTATTACCAGCAACCGTAACAACAAATGTAACAACAATCGTAACGACAATCGTAACAACAACTGCAGCCAGGGTGAGTCGCAATGTTCTGGCTAATGGCAACAGGCAAAGCCGGCAACGGCGGGGAGCGAAAGATGACTGAAGCAGCGAAAAAATTTCTCAGCAATGATCCGGCTGGTGAACTGTTCACCCCGATCACGGTCGGCCGTTGGCAGTTGCCGCATCGGGTGGCGATGGCGCCGATGACGCGTTCGCGCGCCGGTCAGCCGGGCAACGTGCCTACCGACATGATGACGGAATACTACCGTCAGCGCGCCGGCGCCGCTTTGATCATCACCGAAGCCACTCAAGTGTCGGCAACGGCGCAGGGTTACGCCTGGACGCCCGGCATCCATACCGCCGAGCAAGTCGAAGGCTGGAAGAAAGTCACCGACGCGGTGCATCGCGAAGGCGGCAAGATTGTCGTGCAGCTGTGGCATGTCGGCCGGATCTCGCACCGCGCCCTGCAACCGGGCAAGCAATTGCCGGTCGCACCGAGCGCGATCAAACCGGAAGGCAATGCCTTTATTGTCGACGATCAGGGCAATCCGGCGTTTGTGCCGTTTGAAACCCCGCGTGCGCTCGATCGCAACGAGATTCACGGCATTGTCGCGGATTTTGTCAATGCCGCCCGTAACGCCATTGATGCCGGTTTCGACGGTGTCGAAATCCATTCTGCCAACGGCTATTTGTTGGACCAATTTCTGAACACCGCCAGCAACCAGCGTGACGACGAATACGGCGGCACCATCGCCAACCGGGCGCGTCTGACGTTGCAAGTGGTGGATGCGGTGCTGGCGACGATCGGTGCAGACCGGGTCGGTGTACGCATCAGCCCGATGGGCCATTTCAACAGCATGGGTATGGATGATCCGGAAGCCATGTACAGCTACCTGAGTGAAGAGCTGAACAAGCGCGGTCTGGCGTATCTGCATGTCATTTCGCCGCGCTCGCAAGTGCCGGCCGATTCCGCCGACAAGGAAACCGGCAAGCAGATGCAACTGGCCGACCGCATTCTGAAAGCCATTCGCAGCCGCTACGACGGTGTGCTGATGCTGGCGGGCGGCTTTGACCGCAGCAGCGCCGAGACTTCGCTCGCCAGTGGCGAAGCTGATCTGCTGGCATTTGGCAAACCGTTCCTGGCCAATCCGGATCTGCCGAAACGCTTGCAATTGCGCGCGGCATTGAATGAGCCGAACCCGCAGACCTTTTACGGCGGAGGGGCATCCGGCTACACGGATTATCCCTTTCTCGTTGCCTAGGAGTTGGTTGCGAGCGGCGAGCTGAAGATGACTGGTTGGCGGTCAAGGCCGAGCGCTAAGCATTGACTGCTTGGCCTTGACCGCCGCGTCTTTGTCCACGCGCAGCGCGCATCGGCAAGGGGCGTTGCGAGCGCCATGTCGATGCCAGCGTCGGCGTGGGGGTAAACGGCGTTTGACCGCGCTATTTGCTTATTGTGTTTTCCCACAGCATCGGTTCGCCTTGGCGCGGGCCGGTGTTTTTTTCTTCACTGCGGTGGCAGCGCTGATGAAGCGCCGCAAGCGACTTCACCGGCGCTGTTATCGCATCACGTAAATGGTTGTCGGATGGCGACGGGTGAGGGGATATGTCGACCTGGATTTCGCAATTTGCATTGTTCTTCGCCTTGATTGCAGGTGCCGTGGTGCCGATGCAGGCCGGTGCTAATGCTGCGCTCGGTAGAAACCTTGGTCATCCGTTGTGGGCAACGCTGGTGTCGCTGACGGTCAGCGTGGTGCTCGGCATTGCGGTATTGAGCTGGCTGCGTTTGCCGATGCCGAGTGCGGTCAGTGCTATCCGGGGGCCGTTCTGGACCTGGTTTGGTGGCATTGCCGGCATCATCTATGTCAGCTCGGCAGTGGTGTTGGCGCCCAAACTCGGGCTGACCACGTTCATGGCTGCCGTGGTGACCGGTCAGGTGCTGATCTCCTTGTTGCTTGATCACTATGGTTTGCTGGGTCTGGCGGTGCGCCCCATTACTCTGTTGCGCGTACTCGCAGCAGCGCTGATTGTCAGCGGCGTGGTGCTGCTGCATTTCAGTAGTGCGCCGGCAACGCGCTGACCGGGTTGCGCGGCGCTGCCGAATCAACTGACGTGGTTGCCGGAAAACAGATTGAGTACGCTTTTCAACGCCGCTCAGGCTCGCGCGCAGCGAAATGACCTGCAAACTGGTCAGGCATTTTGCCGTACACGAGCAATCACATCACATGACATCGCAGCGCAGCGCGAAGCGTTCAGGCTGTTGGCACGGTGTCGGCTATTGCAGCGGCAGAAAAATGTCGACAATGGCTTCGTGCTCAGGCACGTCCGGGAAGAAGCGAACGCGCTGCAGAAACAATGGATAATCGCGCAGCTCTTCACCGCTTTGTGGCAACCATTCCGAATACAGAAAGCGGATGCTGGCGCCGAGCGTGTCGTCGGTGCCGGTATGGCGTAGCACGGCGCAGCGGCCGGCGGGAATGGTCTTGGCAACGATGCCGAAGTCGTTGGCCGGGATATCGCGGTCCGTAGCGGCACACAGATCGAGCCGAAACGCGGCCGGAGCGGTAGTTTCCGGGTCGTCATACAGCACATTGAACGTTGCGCTGAGCCGTGGTGGCAGTTGCTGCTGTTTGCGCCAAGCAATGAATTGCCGAATGGAATCGCCCAGCAGGCGCGGATCGCCACGGTGTTCCAGGACCGCGACACGGGTTGTTGGAAATGCGATCAGTTGTACGTGATCATAGAGATATTCCGCAGACATATGCTGGTTCCTTAGCGCGTTGACGGGCTCGTAGACGGATTGCCAAGGCGCCCATTGCGGCGCTTTCCGGAATGCGGACGGGCTTTGTCCGGTGCTGCGTTTGAACGCCCGGCTGAACGACTCCGGATTTTCGTAGCCGCTGGCCAGGGCAATGTCGGTAATCGCTGGCTGCTCACGAAAGGCCAACTGATAGGCCGCCCGTTTCAACCGGACCACTTGCACATACTGGGCAATGCTGATGCCAAACAACTCGGAAAACTGCCGATGAAAATGGAATTTTGAGAATGCAGCGACCGCAGCCAGCTGTTCAAGGTTCAGTTCCTCGTCCAGATGGCTGTCGATATGGCGCAGCACGGCATGGAATCGGGCGAGATAAGAATTGGTGTTGACCGACATTTGCGAAAGCTCCTTGGCGACCAGCAGCGTAACCCGTTCTGCTGTAGTCGTCCTGACCGTTCTTGCTGAATGGCGAGTCATGGTGCCGGGAGCGGTGCAGTCACGTTGGCATTCCAGCTCTGCCGGCGGGATCCTTTCACTCGAGCCGAGCGGGTAAACACACGGCCGGCTCTTGCTTCTGGCCATGCACTGGCAGTGAGCTATGAGGTGTGCGGTCACCGAGGTGGGCAATGACTGCGGCGCAAAAACAAAGGGCGCTGAATCAGCGCCCTTTGTTCTACTTATTTGCCAGTGGCTCGGCGTGTCGTGCCGCGCCGTTGCGATGAGGTCAGTTCCGTTTCCGACGCAGCTGGCTCATGCCCAGTATGCCGAGGCCGAGCAAGACAACACCGGCCGGCTCTGGCACCGAGACCGATTCGTTGACATGGATATTGTCGAGCGAAAAGCCGGAGGTGCGACGGAAGTCACCCGCGACGCTCTCCGAAAAGCTGATGCTGACCAGATTGGAAAAGCCCGAGCCGAGGTCGTAGAACGAGAAGTCGGAGAAAATATCGAAAAACGAACTGATGGTGGTGGCATCGGCAAAGGTGCCGACCACAACCAGCGTGCCGGTGAAATCCGGGAACATGGTTGCGCCATCAAAACCGCTCACCGAGAACAGGCTGGCGTCGTCTGCAGTCATGGTGACCGAGCCCGGGCTGCCGCCAGCGGCAACCAAACGGGCCGTGCCGTTCTGCACATACGGCGCACCGCCGCCGACGAAACTGTCTTCAAAAATGCCCCAGCCCTGAGCCGAGAAGGTAAACGTGAAGCCATCCTGATGCTGCACGACATCGCCATCATTGGTCGGGGTGTGGCCTTCAAAATCAATGAGATCGGCGCGCGCCGCACCGACTGAGGCGGCCAGAATCAGTGTTGCCAGCAACTTGTACATAGACGTAGTCCCTGTTGTGGTTGTCGGAAAAATCCAGACGCGAGCTAGCAGCAAAAGCCAGGCCATGGAGCCTATTCCGTTACCCTTCAAAGACTTGGCTCGCAGCCAGGCGCGAGTTGGTGTCCGGTTGTAAAGCACGGCGACAGCCACTGTGCAGGTGGCGCTCAACATCGGTTGAGTCCGAATGGTAACGGGCTGCTTTGCCGCAATGACCTGACCAGAACCGTCGGTGTTGACCGGCGCCCCTGCGGCGGCTTTCGGCCAGAAGCAGCCATTCAGTATCGTAGGCCCGAACCGCGCAGCGTTTCGGACGCATGGGAATTCATTCGTACGAAGCCGCTACGCGGATTCGTACCTACGCTCGCTAGATTTGATTAGGCGGCAACTCTCCCCAGCAACACGGCCATGGCGTGTAATCAAAGCTGAAGGTTTCCAAGTGTTCACGCTAAATGCTTGAGTCGAAACCGAAATTAGGTCAGATTCCAAGCCATTCAAAATCTGTTAGGAGGCGTGCCTCCTAATCATTAGTTAGGCATCTGAAGGAGGTCAACGATGTGGCTACTTCCGTGGGAGAAACTTCCGCCACTCATCCTCGGGCCTTTGATGTTGGCCGTTGGGGTCTTTGTCTTCTTAGTTCCAGAGCAACCCAATCCTGATAAGCATCGCGAGGCCTTGCTTTGGGGCGTGGCCTATGTTGTCGCTGGTGTTGCAGTTACCGGATACGGCATTTGGAAGCAGTGCAAGTCGAGAACTGATTGAAGCGGTCTTCAATGGAATACGTACCAAAGCAAAAATTAATTCGGCTGTCCCTACCTCCAGTCATAGATGCCTCGGGATGGCAGTGAAGCGGCGCCAGCTGCCTAACCCTTCCATCGAGGCGACAGCCACCGGCAGGCCGGTGGCTGCGCCTCATGTCAAACGTTAACTCATCGAATGGCCGCTTCGGGTCGATTGCCGTCAAAGGTACCGACCAGCTGACCAGCGCCAGCCGACATTGCGGTCAATGCCTTCCGATGCCTGCAGGCTGGAGTTCTGAGGCGCCGACATCTCACCGATATTTGACGGGCAGCGACCTGCCAGCTTTTTCGCAGGCAAAAAAAAAACGGGAACTGCAGGGCAGTTCCCGTGTTAGCAGTGTTGATGCTGGGGGACCAAAATACGGAGGGATGGACCACTCCAGCCACGCTAAGCAACGCTAAGGAGACAGAAGTAAAACCTCGAAACTCCAGCTGGCATGCTCGGGGGGGGAACATGACAACTGAAACCCAGGGCTTTCAATTTCGTAACGAAACCAAACCCTGTTTCAACCGACGTTTCGAAAACCGGTCGAAGCTGGCAATCAGTCCGCTTGCGGGCTGACCACTGGCATCCGGGTCACCATGGCAACGCTGGTGTCGTCGATGCTGCTGTCGGACAGCATCAAGGACATTTGTTGCTTCAGCGCGGCCGGGTTAAGGGCGGCGTTGATGGCGTCCCGGTTGATTTCCTTGGCCGCACGGATCGCATTGCTGCGGATACCGGCCGACCATTCGCGGACCACCTGCGCCTTGTTCGGCAGATTCGCATCAACCGACTGGGCGTTGGCGGCACTGGCCGCGACCATAAGCAGCGAGCACAAAGCAATTTTTGCAGACTGATTCATAAACTTTCCCCTGCGTGTTCATTCCATCGAACGCCGGATTCGAAGCAGTGAATGACCACTGACCTCGGCGGGGTGGCGACGGGCTTGCCCTGGAGTGCAAACCGGCCCCGCCAGCGATGTTGCGATGCAGCAACATCGCTGACGGGGCGCATTCTGGGCATTTGCTGACCAAGCAGCAAACGATCATTTATAATGCCAGCCATTATATTTTCTAATGCATGATTATCCCGATGAGCCGAAGATTACCCCCCCTGACCAGCCTGCGCGCCTTCGAGGCGGCGGCCCGTAACCTAAGTTTCACAAGGGCTGCCGAGGACCTACATGTGACGCAGGCCGCAATTTCGCACCAAGTGAAAGCATTAGAAGATTTCTTGGATGTGAAATTGTTTACACGCAGAAGCCGCGAACTGCTCTTGACAGAGGAGGGCCAGATGTATTGGCCCCAAATCCGCGACCTGTTCGAGCGGCTGGCTGATGCCACCGAGAAAGTCCGGGCCAAGGCCCGCAAGGCGGCCGGGCCACTGTCGGTGTCGGTGGTGCCGACCTTTGCGGTGCAGTGGCTGGTGCCGCGGCTCAGCGCGTTCAACAGCGAGTTTCCGGATATCGACGTACGGCTGAAGGCGTCTGATGACGAGGTCGACTTTCTGGCCGACAACGTTGACATCGCCATCTACTTCGGCGACGGCAAATGGCCGGATCAGGCAGTCGATTTGCTGCTGGAGGAGTCGTTGTTTCCGGTCTGCTCACCGGCGTTGCTGAAAGGCCGCAAGCCGCTGAAGACGCCGCAGGATTTGGCCCAGCACGTGCTGCTGCATGATGGCAGCCACGAAGCCTGGCGCAGCTGGCTTGAATACGCCGGCGTCGGCAATGTCAAATGGCAGAACGGTCCGGTGTTCTCGCATACCGCGATGGTCTTGCAGGCGGCAGCGCACGGTCAGGGCGTGGCGATTGGTCACTCGGTGCTGGCGCAAACGGATCTGCGCAGCGGCCGTCTGGTGCGTCCGTTCGAACAACGATTGTTATTGGACGAAGGTTATTTTTTGGTTTGCCCGCCGGGCGCGGCCGAGCGGCCAAAAGTCGCGGCCTTCCGGCAGTGGCTGCTGGCCACCATTCATCAGGAGCAAGCCGAAGCGGAAGCGGCACTGCAACCGGTGCCGGCCTCAGCGCCGCTGAGCTGAATCAGAGCACCGCCTGACGGCGATTTGCTGGCGGGCTCAGAACCGGAGTGTGTAGCGAAGCGCGGCGCTGGCCTCGTCCGGCCCGCCGGGCACCAAGCGGCTGGGAACCTGATCCTGGACATCGGCGTGCTGTTGATCATCGGCGAGCAGGTTGCCGAGACCGAATGCCAACTGCCAGTGCGGTTGTTCGTATTGGTAGTGCAGTGCGAGCAGTGACACGACATCGGCCGCTGCGCGTGCGCCGATGTAACGCAGCGAGCCGCCGAGCAAGTGATTGTTGCGGCGATATTGCCCGCCCAGACTGAATTGATATTTTGGGGTCAGCAGAGCAAAACCGTCGTCATCGGAGTTGCCTTCGCGTTGCCAGCTGGCGCTGCCATACCATTGCCAGCGTGCTTGCCGCCAACGCCATTCGGCTTCGACTCCGTTGCGGGTGAAGGGGGCGACATTGACGAAGGTGATCGTGGTGCTGTTCGGGATTAACTGGCGCCGGATGGCGTCGTCGATATCCAGATGATAACCGGTCAGCGTCAGCGATTGCGGACCCTGTTGCCAGCTCCAGGCCAGTTCCAGATTCTTGATCCGTTCCGCGCGCAGATCCGGATTGCCGCGAATGGCATTGGGCGGAATGGCGACGTTCAATTGCAGGAACGTCGGCGCGTTGTAGCCTTCGGAATACACCAGTCGCCAGTTTTGTTCGGTCGACACATTCCAGCCGATCGAAAAGCGGGGCAGCCACTCGGCGTCGAATTGATCGCTGTCGACGCGGCGCGCACCGAGCACGGTGCGCCAGTCGCCAAAGCGGGCATCCCACTGGCCGTAACCGGCCAGCTCGGTGGTTTTATCGGCCGGCATTTGAATGGCGGCGAGGCTGCCGGTGCTGCGATTGAACAATTGGTATTCGTCGCTGCGTCGTTGCTCGCGGACGATGCCGGCTTGCAAATACTGTTCGGGGCCAACGGTCCATTGCCAGCGGGCGCCGAGCCGGGTCCGCGTATTCCCTTCACCATCATCTGCAAAGGTTTGCAGGCCGTCGGTGACGCCGGCAAACAAATTGTCAGTCGGAATGCGCAGCGTGTATTGGGTGCCGTCGGCAAACAGCTGCAAGCGGTGCGCGTCGCCGAGATCAAACCGGTAATCGGTGCTGAGTTGTTGGCCTTGGTATTCCAGCGTCGAGCGGTTCAACAAGCTGGCGGCCGCCGCCAGACCTTCACTGTCACTTTCAAAGCCATGCCAGTGCACATTCAGTTCGTGATAGCGATAGCGAAAGAACGCCGACTGCTGCTCTTTGTGTCGCGGTACGGCGCCATCGCGCGGGGTGTCTTGCGGGAAGCTGCCCGGCAGCGGCCGGTTGGTAAATTCGCCGTCGTAATCCGGGCCATTGCTACTGGCCACCGCCAAGGTCAGATCGCTGTCATCGGTTAGCGAATAGTGCTGATAACTTTCACCGCGCCAGCTGTGCTGGCTGCCGCCGGTCAATTCGGCGTCGCGTTTGTCATCGCGCCGGGTGACCACGTTGATGACGCCAGCGGTGGCATTGGTGCCGTAAATGACGCCACCGGGACCGCGAATGACCTCGATGTGCGAAATCAGGCTCAGCGGAATGGCGGGCAGCGGAATGTCGCCGTGAGTCGGTTGCCAGTAGGGCACGCCGTCAAGCAGAAACAGCACTTTCTGATTAAAGCCTTCAACCAGCCCGCGCATCATCACCGCTTCGGTGCCGATGGCGGTGTCCTGAACAATGACGCCCGGCAAAATCGACAACCATTCGGCCAGCGTCTGCAAACCGTATTGGCGCGCTTCACTGGCATCGAGTCGTGACACCAGCACCGGTGTTTCGCGCAGGGTTTCGCCGCGGGCGCTGGCCACCGTGACGTGAATGTTGCTCAGCGCTTCCAGATCCAATGCGAACAAATCGGCTTCGTCGGCCAGCTTGGTTTTTTGCTCGGCAACGCTATCGGTAGTGCGATCCGTTTCATCAATGGCTGCACGATCGGCAGCAGTCGCGACGCCAGCCAGCAGCGTCAGCAGTGCCATTGTCAGCACACTGATCCGATGCGGACGGATTGTTCTGGCCGGCAGCCTCGTGTGTCGCACCTGCCCCCCAGCGTACGGTAAGCGAACATGCAGGGAGTATAGACAAGCGCTCGCACCCGGCCGGCGGCGTGGGCTAATCGGGAGGGGCGTGAGTGGGGATGGAGCAAGACAAGACGGTAACAATTGGGGCCGATCTCCGGCCTGTTGCAGCGGCGCCCGCCAATTATTCTGCGCCGGTCACGCCAGGGTGCTGATCGCACCACGGCTCCCCGACACGGACGTTGCGCCGGCAAGGCGCTTCGCCCGGGTCGGGGTTTTTGGCCTTCAGCGGCTCAGGCCAAAGAAATCGACGATGGTCCGGGTCGCTTCGACTACCCGGATAATTTGCCCGTCGACATGCACGGTAATCGTGCCGGCCGGGCCTGCAGGCAACTGGGCGATCAAGGCCGGCGGCAAGACCTCGGCGACGGCAAAGATATCCGGCGGGACCTTGCTGCCGATTTTCAATTTCTTCTGCCAGCCCGGCGGTAAGCGGCCCTGTTCAGCCTGCTTTTGCAGGCCGGGTGGCAGGGCTTTGTCGCTGTGTTTGTTGCCGTCCTTTTTGCCCTTGCTGCTTTCGTGGTACTGGGCATATACCTCGGCATCGTGCTGGCGGGCGGCGTAGTGACTCAGAATGGCATTGCGCTCGCGCTCGCTGAACAGCGTGCTCGCCGGTTTGCCGGCGGTTGCATGACTGGCCGCAGCTTTGCCGCCGTTGGCGACAGCGTCGACTGCGTTGTTGGCAGCGTGGCTGCTGGTGCCGAAGGACAGCAGCAAGACACCAAACAGCGACGCCAGCAACGGTTGGGCGAATGCTCGGCGAGCGGTGGTGGTGGCGGTACGAGGCAGGTATCGGTGCATGAGGCAGGCTCCTGTGACAGCGGAATGGACGCAGTGTAGGCCTTTACCTTGCTTCGCTGCTGTGGCGACCGGCACAATGCCGGCTCAAATCCCGGCCAGGTGCAGAAGACCGATGGTGCAAGCAAGGAGCTGGCGCAGCTGCTGGTTGGCATTCGCCTTGTGGTTGCCGGCACTGGCGCTGGCCGACACCCTGGCCCAGGTTGCGTTGCCGCCGTTGCCGCAACCGCTCAGCAATAACGCGGTGGCCCAGCTGTCAATTGCCGGTCGGCCACGGCTATACAGCTTTCTTGGCATCGGCGCGGCCCGCAATGCTGCCGCCATCAGCCGCAGTGCCTACGAGTTTGATCCGGACACCAATCGCTGGCACCTGATGCCGGCGGTGCTCGGCAGCGGCCGGCTGGCCAGCAGCGCGATTGGTCTCGGCCGTTCGATTTTCCTGTTCGGCGGCTATACCGTCTCGTCGGCGGGCGCCGAAGTCACCACCCCGGATCTGTTCCGCTTTGATCCGCTGCAGCAAACCTATGAACCGCTGGCACCGATGCCGATCCCGGTCGACGACAGCGTGGCGCTGGCCTGGCAGGACCGCTACATCTTGCTGGTGTCCGGCTGGAACAATGTCGACAACACCGATCAGGTGCAGTGGTTCGATACGGTTCGTGAACAGTGGCTGCCCGCCAAGACCTTCCCCGGTACCGCCGTATTCGGTCACGCCGGCGGCATTCTCGACAACGAACTGGTGATCTGCGGTGGTGTTTATGTTGCCGGCAGCCGCAATGGCAAACGCGATTACACGCTGTCCGACGCCTGCTGGTACGGCAAGCTCGATGAAAAGCAAATTGGCAGCATCAGCTGGAAGCAACTGGCGACAATGCCCGGCCCCGGTCGCTATCGTGCCGCTGCCATGGGTACCCGCCTGCGCGGTCGCCACATTGTTTTCGTTGGCGGCACCGATACGCCTTACAACTTCGATGGCATCGGTTACAACGGCCGCACGGCCGAACCGCTCGACACCGTGGTGGCGTACAACCTGAATGCCCGGCGCTGGGAAGAATGGGGCCGGTTGCCGACGGCCGGCATGGATTTTCGCGGCTTGCTGGAACTCAATGGTGGTCTGGTCACGGTCGGTGGCATGGAAAAAGGCCCGAAAGTGACACCGGTGGTGCGCCGGTTTGTGCCACCGTCGCGCCGGCACTGAGTGCAGGCAACTGACTCTGTACGCTGCGAGCATCGATTGAAACTACCGGCTGACTGAAAAACCAGCAGTCGGCGCCAGCGCAGTATCGGTAAGGCTTGGCCACGGCTTTGCGCGCACCGTACACACAGTTGTCCACAGCTGATGTGGACAGTGCACAAGGCTGACAATGTTCACGCATTGGCCAAGGTAAATGCGGAGCAATGACAACACGCCGCGGCGCGGCGATGAACAGGGATTGACCAGACATTCGCGTCCGGCCGACGACAACAAGGAATGCAAGCAGCATGTCAGACGTACTGACAACCCAGGAAACCGAAATCGAATGTGCCGATGGCACCCGTTTGCGCGCCTCGGAATGGCATCCGGCGCACAGCAACGGCTGCGTGGTGCAAATCAATTCGGCGCTCGCGGTGCCGCGTCGCTACTACGCCAAGTTCGCCCACTTTTTGGCTGAGCAGGGTTTCGCTGTCGTCACCTACGATTATCGCGGAACCGGTGACAGCTTGCGCGGCCACCATCGTGACAGCAAAGCCACCTTTCGCCAGCTTGGCGAATGCGACATGGCCGCCGCCACTCGCTATGTCCAGCAAAAATTTCCGGGCCAGCGCCATGTGGTCATCGGTCATTCGGCTGGCGCGGCACTGTACGGCTTGGCGCCGAATTGCGCTGAGGTTGATGCCTTGCTCGCCGTGGCGGCGCCGTCGGCCTTTCAGGGCAACTACCGTTATCCGCATCGCTTCCTGATCAGCTTGTTTTTCAACATCTGCATTCCCGTCGCGACACCGGCGTTCGGCTATTTTCCGGGCCAGTATTTTGGTATCGGCCCGTTGCCACGTGATATCGCCCTGCAATGGCAGCGTTGGTCCAAGCATCAGGACTATGTCGTCGAAGCCGATGGCACGCCACTGCGCGAGCACTATCACCAGTTCCGCTCACCGGTGCGTTTTCTGCACATTGCCGACGACAAATTGTATGGCCCGCTGAAGTCGGTGCAGTCGGTCGCCAGTTTCTATGCCAATGCGCCGCGCCAGATCGTGACCGTAGCGCCGCGCGATGTCGGCATGCGCAAGATTGGCCATTTCGGGTTCTTTCGCAGCACGATGCCGCAGCGGGTCTGGCAATCGGCCGCGCGCTGGTTGCTGGATCCGCAAACGCCCTGAGCCGGGCTGCGATAAGGCTTGCGGTTCACTACCAGGCAGTTCACGGCAATGGAGGCCAGAATGTATACCCTTTACGAGATGGCGCTCAGCGGCAACTGCTACAAGTGTCGGCTGGCCTTGCAGCAACTCGGCATTCCTTACGAGCGGGTGGCGGTGGATGTCAGCGGCGGCGAGCAATACCGTGCGCCGTTCCGGCAAATGAATCTGAACAGCAAGGTACCGGTGCTAAAAATCAGTGAGACCGAGGCGTTGCCGGAATCCAATGCCATCCTGTTTTTTCTGGCCGAACGCAGCCGGCTGATGCCGCAGGCGTCGCTGGCGCGGGCTCAGGTGATGCAGTGGCTGTTCTTCGAGCAATACAGTCACGAGCCCTACATCGCGACAGTCCGGTTCTGGAAAAAATTCACCGCCAATCCGGACGCCTATCGCGCCGACATCGCGCGCTGCATGCCGAAAGGTGAAAAAGCCTTGGCCGTGATGAACGAGCATCTTGGTCAGCACATTTTCTTTGTTGACAATCAATACAGCATTGCCGATATCGCGCTCTATGCTTATACCCATGTTGCCGAGGAAGGTGGCTACCAGCTGAGCCGCTATCCGGCCGTGCAGGCGTGGCTGCGTCGGGTGGAACAGACCCCGGGGTTTGTGCCGATTACGGCGTAGTTGGTTCTGAACACGCGGGCGCCACGTTTCTTGAGCCCGCCATTTGTGCTCGGCTTGTTCGCGTCAGTTGAATTCCTTTTTCACGTTGAGGTACCGCCGCCGTGTTCCGCACCGTCATCAAAACACTGCAACTGCTGAACTCCGAAACCGGGCCCTGGCAGCTGGCGTTCGGCGCCAGCTTTGGCTTGATTCTCGGGCTGACGCCGCTGCTGAATCTGCACAATCTGCTGGTGTTGCTGCTGATCTGTCTGCTGCGGGTCAACATCAGTTTTGTGCTGCTGTTCATGGGCCTGTCGGCCGGTTTTGCCTATCTGTTTGACAACCAGTTTCATCAGCTTGGCTATCAGCTGCTGAATAGTCCGACGCTGCTGCCATTGTGGACCGACTGGTACAACGATGCGCTGCTGCGCTGGAGCCGGTTCAACAACACCGTTGTGCTTGGCAGTCTGGTGGCATCGCTGCTGCTGTTCTTCCCGGTTGCCATCGTCGTCCGCTTTGCCATCAGCCAGTATCGGCAACGGTGGCAGAAAAAACTGGAGCAGACCCGGTTCATGCAGCTGCTGAAAGCATCGCGCTGGACCGAAGCATTTACCAAGCTGGGGGAATGAGTGATGAGCCACATTCGTCATGACGCCGACCAGCCGGCACCAGCTGCACCAGTTACCGGCCAAACGGAACCGGAAAAAAAACCGGCACCGAAGAAAACCGTCGGAAAAATTTTCCGTTGGCAGGGGGCGCTGGTGTTTTTGCTGGTGCTCGGGCTATTGGTGGGGCTGTACTGGCTGTTTGCCGATTGGCTGATCAAACGCAGCATCGAACAGATTGGCAGCAGCTTCGTTGGCGCCAAAGTGGAGCTGGACAAAGCCGAACTGAAATTGCTGGACGGCACGCTGAGTCTGCAGCACCTGCAAATCACCAATGCCCGCGCCCCGATGCGGAATCTGATCGAGCTCGGCGAAATCGAAGCGGCCATCGACGTCCATCAGCTGTTCTGGCAGCGCATCCATCTGAGCAATGTCGCGGTGAAAAATATTCGCTTTGATACTGCAAGGCAAAGCAGTGGTGCCATTGCCGGATCGGAGCCGTCCGGGGTGATGAAACTGTTGCCGGACATGGCCCAGCTGGATTGGTCCCAGCTGTCGAGCAAAGAAGGTGGCGCCGCATTGCTGCAATCGCTGGATCTGGAATCCCTGAAGTCGGTGGAGAAATTGCGCAGCGATCTGGACGCGGCCAAAGCCAGGTTTGAGCAGCGCCGCGCCGCGCTGCCGGATCAGTCCCGGCTGGACAGTTACCAGGCGCGAGCCAAGGCACTGAAAATTGATCGCGATGCCAGCCGCACCGAACAGGCGCTGGCGCTGATCAAAAGTGCCAAAGAGATCGAGGCGCTGCGCAAGGACATCAAGCGCGATATCGAGGCGGTGAAAGCGCTGCGCGATGACGTCAAGCAAAGTCGCGACAACCTGAAAGCGCAGTACGAGGCGGTCAAGGCCGCACCGAAGAAAGACATGGACAAAGCGCTCAGTCAGCTAACGGTCAATGTGCCGGGCACTGACAAGCTGGTGTCCAATCTGCTCGGGCCGGAATTGGAGGCGCGTTTGAATCAGGGCGCCGGTTTCTATGAGACCGCCGCACCGTGGATTAACAAGGCCCGTGTGCTGGCGGGCCAAAATCCGGATGCACCGCCGGCACCGGCGCGTTTTGCCGGAGTCACTGTGCATTTCCCGGAACGGGATCCGCAACCGGATTTCTGGCTGAAAAAAGCCGCACTCGACGGCGCGCTGGATGTGCTCGGCTGGCAGGGCAGTTTTGCTGGCCAGCTGACTGACGTTAGCGATGCGCCGGCGATGCTGGCCGAACCCACCCGGCTTCAGCTCGATGGCAAGGGCAATGCCGGCGGCACGCTGGCGCTGACCGCGGCACTCGATCGCCGCACCGCGATCGCCGTCGCCGATGCCGCACTGAAAGTGGATGCGCTGCGCTTTCAGCCGCAGGTGTTGAGCAGCCAGTCGGCCTTGCAGCTGGCTGCCGAACAGGGTTTGCTGGCCGGGGAATTGACCGTGCATCAGCAGCCGGAACAATTGCGGCTGGAGACCCAACTGCGGTTTTCGGCGCTGCAATTGAAAGTCGCCAGCGACAATGACAACGCCATTGTTCAGGCCATCCTGAAAGAGCTGGCGCAAACCGATGCCATGCAGCTGTCGCTTTTGTATGAACAGAGCGCGGCCGGGACCCGTCAGGAACTGCACAGTTCGCTGGACGAGATCGTCAAGAATGCGGTCCGCAAGGTGCTGGCCGCCGAGCTGGACAAGAAGAAGGACGAGTTGCGCGCCAAGGCCGAAGAAAAGGTCAGGGCCGAGCTCGGCAAACTCGATGCTGCATGGCAGCAATTGTTGGCGCTGGACGGCCCGCTGGCCGAGCAGCTCAAGCAACTCGAAGGCGTGTTGCCGAAGAAATAGCGGCCCGCGCCCGGTCTGCTGGCAAAAATACCGGATGGCGGTTTCGGAAAAAGCCAGCCGCAGCCAGCATGCTAAACTGCCGCTCCGTGTTCCCCTGTGAGCCTGACCGGAGCGGCCATGCCGTCTTTTGATGTGGTGTCGGAAATCGACCGGCACGAATTGACCAACGCCATCGACCAAGCCAAACGCGAGCTGGAAACCCGGTTCGATTTTCGCGGCACTGCCGCCGCCATCGAACCCAAGGAGCTGGTAATCAAGCTGATTGCCGATTCCGAATTTCAGCTGCAGCAGCTCGGCGAAATCGTCACCCAAAAGCTGACCAAACGCGGCATCAGCCTTGGCAGCGTCGAATTCTCCGATCCGGAACCGTCCGGCAAGATCGTCCAGCGGAACCTAACCCTCAAAGAAGGTATCGAACAGGCGCTGGCCAAAAAACTGAGCGGCCTGATCAAGGACGCCAAGCTCAAGGTCCAGACCCAGATCAACGGCGACAAGCTGCGCGTCACTGGCAAGAAGCGCGACGATCTGCAGGAAGTGATTGCGCTGCTGCGCAGTTCGGACATTGAACAGCCTTTGCAGTACAACAATTTTCGCGACTAGTCTGTTGTCATTGGTGACTATCGGAGTGTGTTCAGATGCAAGCTATTAACATCCGCGCTGTTGTCATGCCGAAATGGTCTCGGCTGTGTTCGCTGATACTGCTCGCCGTCGCTGGCAGCAGCCAGGCTGCGCAACCGTATTGTCTGGATGAAATTTGTCTCGGTGCCACTATTGACCAGTTGCAGGTCAAGTGGAAAGACTTGCCGCCGACCACTCAGGAAACGCTTGATTTTGAGTCGATGCTACAAGACAAGAAAATCAAGGATGTTTACTTCGAAAGCAACGAATTGATGATCGCCAGCGAGGCCACCTTGCGGCAATTGTTTCCCTATGTGATTCGGCGGCAGGTGTTTGACAACCATGTCCTGAGCAAGCTGCGGGAAGTCAAAGCCTACTGTTCGTCGACCACGCTGACTGGTGAAGTACTGCATGAAGGCAAGGACAAGTTGTTTGTCACCGTGCGCGCGGTGCCGGACAATGGCGGCGTTGGCAAGCTGCGCGTAGTCGGTATCGAAAAACAGTTTGATATCATGGCGTCGTCGCTGCGGCCGCAAGACAAGCCGCGTGACAAGGCCATGCGCGCCGAAATGAAAGCGCGCTATCCGGATCTGGTCGAAGTGCGTGATCTGGATTCGACCCGGGTGTCGTCGGTTGATATCAGCATGGCTGGTGCCCAGATGGGCTATCGTTTCCATTCCGAGGTGTCGATTCCGCTGACCCTGCGGCTGCGCGATACCGCCGATATCACCACGCTGGAAGAATCCGACCAAGCCAGCCCGCTGTGCAAGAAGAGCGCGGAACCAAAATAATCGCGGCGCGCTTGACGCGTCAGCTTGAGGACGACTGATGGATCTGCGCGGCAAAACCATCTGGCTGACCGGCGCCTCATCCGGTATTGGTGAAGCTCTGGCGATTGCCTTGGCTGCCGCTGGCGCCAAACTGCTGCTGTCGGCGCGTTCGCTCGACAAACTGGAAGCGGTGCGACAGCGCTGTGCCTCGCCTCATCTGCACCGGGTGGCGGCACTTGATCTGTCCGATGCCAGCGCCGTTCCGGCCCGGGCTGTTGCCATTCTGGCCGAACACGGGCCAATCGATGTGCTGATCAACAATGCCGGTATCGGCCAGCGCGCCAGTGTGCTCGACACGGCATTGCCGGTGGACCGGCAAATCATGGAAGTGAATTATTTTGCGGCCGTTGCGCTGACCCGGGCCGTGTTGCCGGGTTTGCTGAACCGGCCGGAGGCCATGGTGGTGTCGGTTGCCAGCGTCATGGGCAAATTCGCCACGCCGCGGCGCTCGGCGTATTGCGCCTCCAAACATGCGCTGGTCGCGTTCATGGATTCGCTACGGGCCGAACTGTCCGATAGCCCGCTCAACGTGTTGACCGTTTGCCCCGGCTACATTCATACGCCGTTCTCGATTTCTGCACTCAAAGGTGATGGCAGCGCTCAGGGCCAGATGGATGCCGGCCAATTGCAGGGTATGGCGCCGGAAAAATGCGCCGCTGGCATCGTCCGGGCCATGCAGCGCAATAAGGCCGAATTGTGGATTGGCGGCAAGGAAATTTTTGGTGTTTACTTGAAGCAAATCTGCCCGCCTTTGCTGCGTCATCTGGTCAGCCGGGTTCGGGTGACCTGAAGCGGATGTCGCCGGCGCCGTTGTCGACCTGCTGCAACCTGATATGGAGTTCTCGTGCACAGCCTGATTGCCAGTCGTTTTCCCCGTGACAAGCTGCAGCCGGTGCTGCTCGGCTTGCCATTCTTCCGCGAGCTCGCCGAGCAGGCGCCGGCCGAGCTTGAGCGGTTGCTGCCGCATACCCGTTTGCTGCTTGCCGATCCGGGTGAGCTCATCATGCGCAAGGGCGAGTTTGATTCCTGGTGCTATTTCCTGCTGAAAGGCCAGCTGGCGGTGCAGGCCGGTGAAGACGACAGCAGCGGCAAAACGGTGGGCTACATCCAGCCCGGTGACATGTTTGGGGCGCTGGCGATCATGCGTGACAGCGATCGCAGTGCCAGCATCGTCGTTCGTGGCCGCAGTGCCGATAAAAGCGATCTGGAAAAAGATCGCGCCATTTTGTTTGGGCTCGATTTTTCCCCGTTTGGTGAACTCGATGATTTCAGCCAGATTTCGCTGGCGACTAAGCTGCGGTTTTTTCAGCTGGTGGTGGAGCGGACCGAGGCGCGACTGCAAGCCTATGAGCGGGAAATGCCGGGCACCGATCTCGGTGTTCGCCTGGCCAGTTTGCCGAGTTTCCATGGCGCTCAGGAAAGTCTCGAACGTCTGCAATACCTGCATCAACGCGCCGATGCGCTGGCGGAACTGTTGACCGAATGGAATCTGACCCTGGAAAGTCTGGATGACTACCATCCGGTGCGTGAGTTGCCACGGGCTGATGTCTTGGCCGATCTCGAACGGCTCTATTTCGGTTGAGCCGTATTCCCGCCATGCGCCGGCAGTGTGTGTCGCTTCGGCGAGGACAACGAGCCCTGTTGTGGCTGATCGGTTTGGGCTGGCTTGTTTGGTCAAGCGTCGTCAGTGCCGAAGCGGCTCAGTTGAATGCCGCGCCGTTATCAACTGATGCCGAGCAAGCTCGGCTGCGTCAGCGTGGTGAATACCTGAGTCATGTTGCTGGTTGTCATGCCTGTCATACCGATCATCGTCAGTCGTCTCGCTTGCACGGTGGTCCTGTTCCGTCAGTTCCTGATCCACAAACGGCCGAGCTCGCTGGTGGCGCGCCAATTCAGACTCCGTTTGGCATTTTTTATCCGCCCAATATCACACCCGATCCAGACACCGGCATTGGCGGCTGGAGCGATGCTGAATTCGCCAAGGCTTTGCAACACGGTATGGCGCCGGACGGTCATCGCTATTACCCGGTTTTTCCCTATACCAGTTATGCGCGCTTGCGTGCCGATGATGTGCTGGCGCTGAAACGCTATCTCGATCAGGTCACGCCGGTGTCGCGAGTCAATACTGCTCATGAATTGAAAGGCTTTGCCTGTCTGCCAGCCCTGCTCGGTGTCTGGCAATGGCTCAATGTCAAACCGGCGTGGACCGCGCTGCCGGCAACGGCGTCCGCAACCGAGCGCGATGGCGCGTATCTGGTTGAGGCGGTTGCGCATTGCGGTGAATGTCACAGCCCGCGCGACGGTATCGGTGGCCTGCAACTGGCGCATTGGCTGCGCGGTGCCCGGCTGGCCAGCGGCCATCAAGCCAGCAATCTGACGCCACATCCCGACGGCATTGCCGCCTGGAGTGCTGACGAACTGGCCGAATATCTGCAGACCGGTCATACCGACATGGGTGCCAAAGCCCATCATGAAATGCGCGAGTTTGTCGATTACGCCGGGCGTTATCTGACCGAGCCGGATCGGGCTGCGATCGCGGCGTATTTGTTGGCGCTACCCGCGCGACCCGAGCGCAAGCCCTGCCCGCAAACCGGACCGCGTTTGCGCCGTTGCCTGCAATAGCAAATGACCGTCGGCTGATGCCTGCTCGTTGCGCGCCAGTTGCCGCGCGAGCCATTGACTAGTCGGATGAGCCAATCCGCTGCCGTCACATTTTGAAACACCTGCTCTGGTAATCCTTCGCTTGGCCCTGCCGGTCCGCATTGCTACCATCGCTCGCTTGTCGACCCCCGCCCCAAGGCTAAGCAAGGGGTCTTATGCGTTGTGTGAAGCCAGCGCGGATCGGCAATAAGTTAGTTACGGCTCGCAAGCTTGCTATCAAGAGGTGCTTCCTCAGCAGGTTCTTCATGAGCAGCTTCTTCTCGAACAAGGATTTTATGAACAAGATCATCACGGCGCTGCTGGCCGCTGCGCTGCTCAAGACGACTGCCGTGCTGGCCGCCGAGGTCGAGCGACGCGAGCAGGGCCAGCTGGTGCTGGAAAATATTCCAGCCATTCCCGCCGAGATTCGTGACCGACTGAGCCAATACAGCAATGCCCGCAGTGCCGCGCTGGCCGACTGGCTGCCCGACGGCAAAGGCCTGCTGATACGCACGCGTTTTGCTGACACCATGCAATTGCATCAGGTCAGTCAGCCGCTTGGCATGCGCAAACAACTGACGTTTTTCAACGAGCCGATCGCCGGTGGTCAATATCAGCCGGGTCCTGGCAGCCGTGGCTTCATTTACAGCCGCGACAACGGTGGTGATGAAAATTATCAGCTGTATTTTTTTGACAGCGCGACGGGAAAGAGTGCGTTGCTGAGCGATGGCAGTTCACGCAACCAATCCGTCTGCTGGGCGCCGAGCGGGCAGTTTTTCATTTATTCCAGCACCCGGCGCAACGGCACTGATTTTGATTTGTACTTGCACGACATGGCAACCGGCACCGAGCGCGCCTTGTATAACAGCGCCGGTTCGTTCAGCACGCTCGACATCTCCCGTGATGAAAAAACCGCACTGCTGATGCAATATGTGTCGGCGACCGAGTCACGCTTGTTCAGCCTCGATATCGAAACCGGGCAGGCCACCTCCCTGAATATCGGCACCGGCCGGGTTTCCTATGGCGAAGCACTGTTCAGCAAGGATGGCAAAGGCATCTATCTGACGCTGGATGCCGGTGGTGAATTTCAGCAACTCGGCTATTACGATCTGGCGCGCGGTCGCCTGCATAACCTGACCCCGGATCTGCGATGGGATGTTGGCAGCATTGCGCTGTCAGATGACGGCAATCTGTTGGCTTACAGCGTCAATGAAGACGGTCTGGACAAGCTGTACATTCTGGATGTCAACGCGCGCAAGCAAATGAAGGCGCCAGTCTTGCCACCGGCGGTCCTGACCGGCTTTGCCTTCAGCCCTGACAGTCAGCGGCTGGCGCTGAGTTTCAGTGCTGCCGATGCACCCTCTGACGCTTATGTGTTCGATCTGAAATCCGGCACGTTGAATCGCTGGACCGAAAGCGAAGTCGGTGGCCTCGATCGCAGCCAATTCCTGTTGCCTGAGTTGGTGCATTTTCCGACTTTTGATCAAGTCAACGGCAAGCCGCGGCAGATTCCGGCATTTGTCTACAAGCCACAGCATGGTCAAGACAAGTTGCCGGTTGTGATCAGCATTCATGGCGGCCCCGAATCACAGTATCGGCCGTCGTTTTCCGAGTTTGCCCAGTACCTGAGCAGTGAAGTTGGCGTGGCGTTTATCGCGCCGAATGTGCGCGGCTCCAGTGGCTACGGCAAGAGTTATCTGGAACTCGACAACGGTTACAAACGTGAAGATTCGGTTCGCGATATTGGCGCGTTACTGGACTGGATTGCGACTCAGCCGGATTTGGACAAGGATCGGGTGCTGGTAATGGGCGGTTCATACGGTGGCTACATGACGCTGGCTTCGCTGACCCATTACAACGCCCGACTGAAAGCCGGTATCGACATTGTCGGCATCAGCCATTTTGTCACTTTCCTGAATAACACCAAGGGCTATCGCGCCGATTTGCGCCGGGTTGAGTACGGCGACGAGCGTGATCCGGCCATGCGTGAACATCTGGAGACGATTTCGCCGTTGAACAACGCGGCCCGGATTACTGTGCCGCTGTTTGTCGCGCAGGGGCTCAATGATCCGCGGGTGCCGGCGTCGGAAGCGGAGCAGATTGTCAGTAAGGTACGCGCCAACCAGGGCGAGGTCTGGTATTTGCTGGCCAAGGATGAAGGCCATGGCTTCAACAAGAAAGGCAATCGCGAGTTCTATCAAGCGGCTGCCGTCACTTTCATCCGTAAGCATCTGCTGGGACCGTGATCATGATGGCGAAAATTATTCCTCTTATCGGTTTGTCTGTGCTGACTGCGCTCGGTAGTGCCGCAGTCGTGGCCGCTCCCGAGCTGACCCTGGAACAGATCATGGCGCATCCGGATTGGCTCGGTACCGCACCGGAGCAGCCATTCTTCAGCGCGGATGGCAAGCAGGTGTACTACCAGCGCAAAGCGGTAGGCAGTGAATTGCGCGATCTGTATCGCATCAGCGTCAGTGGTGGCGATGCCAGCAAACTGGACGCTCAGGCGACCGTTAGCGCAGAAACCGACGAGCGGATTTTCAGTGCGGATCGGCGCAGCGTGGCCTGGCTGCGCGACGGCAATCTGTTTGTCAGTCAGGACGGCAAGCGCCGGCAACTGCTGCGCACCGGCGAAGCCGGCGAATTGCTGACCTTTGTTGGCAACGACCAGCTGGCGTTGCGCGATGATGGCAAGTTGCTGCTGCTGGATTTGCGCAGCGGTGCCCAGAGCCTGCTGGCGACCCTGAAAACCGAAGACGACCCGGCGGCGGAACAGGATGAGGACGATTACCTCAGTGCCGAGCAATCGCGCCTGTTTGACATCATCAAGAAGCGTGAGCAGCGCAAAGCCGAGCGCGAAGCGCGGCAAAAAGCGCTGGCTGCACAGGCTGGCAGCGTGCCGGCGCCGATTTACCTCGGCAAGAATCGGGAATTGAAAACGGTTAGCCTGGCGCCCAATGGCCGTTATCTGATCGTTGGCACGATTGCGCCGAAGCGCGATGGTCGGGCTGATAAGATGCCGCATTACGTCAGTGCTGATGGTTACGTCAAAATTGAAGATGTGCGAAGCAAGGTGGGTACGGATCAGCCGGATGATGAAACGCTGTATCTGATCGAACTGGCGACGGCGAAAGTCAGCAAACTGGGTTACGACAAACTGCCCGGCATCAACGACGATCCGTTGCTGGCGTTGAAGGCGGAGGTCGCCAAACGGGCTGGCAAGGAAGCGCCGAAGGCGGCCGCGCCGCGCGCGGTGTATGTGCAAGATGACTGGTCCAATGGTGCCAAAGGGGTGCAGTGGAGCCGGACCGGCAAGCGCGTCGCGATCGATCTGTTCAGCTACGACAACAAGGACCGCTGGCTGGTGGAAGTGGATCTGGCCGAGGCTGAGCTCAACACCGTGCATCGGCTCACCGACAACGCCTGGGTCAATGACAGCGAGTTCAACGAATTTGGCTGGTTGGCCGATGAGCAGTCGCTGTGGTACCTGTCGGAAGAAAGTGGCTACAGCCAGCTGTATGTGCACCATGATGGCAGCAGCAAGGCGCTGACCAGCGGCAAGTTTGAAGTGAACCGGGTGCAGCCAACCGCCACTGGCGACTGGTTTTATTATCGCGCCAACAAAAAGCATCCCGGCCTGCACGAAGTTTATCGGGTCAGCCGTGACGGCGGCCGCGATGAGGCAATAACGGATCTCGGCGGCGGCATCGAGTTTCAATTGGCACCCAGTGATGATCGGTTGCTGCTGGTGCATTCCAAAACCACCCAGCCGCCGGAACTGTTCGTGCAAGCGGCGGCACCCGGCGCCAAGGCCAAACAGCTGACCCATACCGTTACGCCAGCGTTTTCGGCAATCGACTGGGTCAAACCGGAAATTGTCGCGGTGCCATCCAAGCACGGTGCAGCGCCGATTTACTCGCGGCTGTATCGCGATGAAACGACCAAGAGCGGCGCCCGCAAACCGGCTGTCATGTTTGTCCACGGCGCCGGCTATTTGCAGAATGCGCATTACGGCTGGTCAACCTATTTCCGCGAATACATGTTCCATAACCTGTTGCTGAAACAAGGTTATGTGGTCATCGACATGGATTACCGCGCTTCCGAAGGTTATGGCCGTGATTGGCGTACCGCGATCTATCAGCGCATGGGCACGCCGGAGCTGGAAGACTATCTCGACGGCGTCGATTGGCTGGTCGACAACGCCAACGTCGATCGCAATCGGATTGGTATTTATGGCGGCTCTTACGGCGGCTTCATGACCTTCATGGCGCTGTTCAAGACGCCCGAGGTGTTTGCGGCCGGTGCGGCGCTGCGGCCGGTGGCGGATTGGGCGCATTACAACCATGGCTACACCGCCAACATCCTGAACACCCCGCAAGTCGATCCGGACGCTTACGCGCGCAGCTCGCCAATCGAGTTTGCCGCCGCGCTGAAACGGCCCTTGCTGATTTGCACCGGCATGCTGGATGACAACGTGTTCTTTCAGGACAGCGTGCGGTTGGTGCAGCGCTTGATCGAATTGAAGAACCCGAATTTCGATCTGGCGGTGTATCCAATCGAGCCGCACGGCTTCCGCGAACCGGAAAGCTGGCTGGACGAATACCGGCGCATTTACCGCCTGATGGAACGCGAAGTCAAAAATCGCGGGCACTGAGTCCGGCGTTTTTTGAATGAGACACGGTTGAGCAGGACGTCAGTGTCCAAGGCGTAATGGAAGCAAACGTTGGAGGCCGGTCTAGGGTCGGCCTCCCGCATCCGGCCCCGAGTGGGACCGGCGGACTGCTCTACAAACTGATACCAAAGCATGACGATTTAGCACTGGAGCCGGCCCAGTCGCCGGCCCAGACTGCACGTGGCGCGCCACTTGTGCGTGCCCGGGCTCAACGGACGACCCGTTTTGCGTCATAATCCTTTCTTCGCAGGCAACTCCCGTGCTTTTGAACGACATGCCGGAAAATCCCCATCTGTTGTTGGTCGATGACGACATCAAGCTGACCGAGCTGGTCGCGGCGTTTCTGCGCGACAACGGTTATCTGGTTCAGGTCGAGCATCGTGGTGACACCGCCATCGACCGCATTCTCAAGGAACAGCCCCGGCTGGTGGTGCTGGACATCATGCTGCCGGGCGCCGATGGTCTGGCGGTCTGCCGGGCCGTGCGGCCGAAATACGGCGGTCCCATCATCATGCTGACCGCACTCAATGACGACATCGACGAAGTGGCCGGTTTGGAACTCGGTGCCGACGACTACCTCGGCAAGCCAATCAAGCCCCGGCTGCTGCTGGCCCATATCCGGGCCCTGCTGCGCCGGTTTGATGAAGGCGAGGCCGAGGCGGGTGGCAAGCCGGTGGCCAATCGCCGGTTGACGGTCGGTGACATCGTGCTCGACCAGGGCCAGCGGCAAGCGTCGCGCCAAGGTGTCGTGCTGGATCTGACCACGGCGGAATTCGATTTGTTGTGGCTGCTCGGTCAGCATGCCGGCGAAGTCCTGAGCCGGGAAGAAATTCACCAGCGCATTTTCCGGGTCGAATACGACGGTGTTGACCGGACCATCGACTTGCGCATTTCCCGCATCCGCAAGAAGATAGGCGACGACCCGCGCTCGCCCCAGATCATCAAGACGGTGCGCGGTAGCGGTTATTTGTTCGCGGCACGCTGAGCGTGATGGTCGGCCGGGCCGGCAACACCGGCCCGCTCTCACGGTTTACAGCGAGCTCGGGGTAACGGGCGCGCGCCAGCCTGACGGCGCGCAGCCGCTTTGAAGATGCCAGCCCGCGAACGCCTTGCCTTTGGATGAGAGCACATGACCCGTACCTTTTTGCGCTGGATCGGCTTGCTGGCAGTGGCCAACGCGCTGGCCTACTTCGCTTTCGGCTGGATCAATATCTACCTGATTGAAAACTACCAGCTGCGCCGGGTTCGTGAAGAGGCGCACGCCATCGTCACCTCGGAGTTGCCGCGTTTCGACATCCTGCCCGAAGCGCAATGGGAAGAAGCCGCCCGGACCCTGCATCAACGTTGGAAAGTGCCGGCCCGGCTGAGCAACGTTCAGATGCTGCCGCCCACCGCCTGGCAAAACCTCGGCGTTTTCGATAACCGCATCGGCTACGACTACAACTTTCCCGGCGGTGCGTTCGCCTACCTCGTGCTGAAAGACAACAACACCGTGCTGGAAGTCGGCCCGCTGCCCGGGTTGATGGTGTTGACCGGCATGGACAATTTCTTTGCCATGTTCCTGTGGGCTGGTTTCAACGGTGTGGTCTTGCTGTCGCTGCTGTATCAGCAACACCGCCGCAGCGTCGCTATCGAACGCGCCACCACGGCGTTTCTCGCTGACGGCACCGCCCGTCATATTCCCGATGATGCGTCCGACAGTTACGGCCCGGCGGTGCGTTCGGTCAATGCCATGGCCAGCCGCGCCGAGCAATTGATCCGGCAACGCCAGCAAATGATTTCCGAGCAGCGCGAGTTGCTGCATGCGGTGGCGCATGAATGCCGGGCGCCACTGGCGCGGGTCAGTTTTGCCCTGGAAATGCTTGAGCACTCGGAAAGTCCGGGTCAGCGCAAACAGTTGTCGCGCGACATGGAAAGCGCGATTGGTGAAATTGATGGCTTGGTCCGCGAGCTGCTGACCTATGCCCGGTTGCAGCATGGTGCCCAGCGGCTGGAGCTGGCCGAAACCGACCTGACCGGCGCCATCGAGGATGTGCTGACCAAGACCAAGACGCTGTATCCAACCATTGCTTTCCGCAGCGTGCCGGCGCCCGATGCCCCAGCCAAATCGCTGGTCGACAATCGGCTGTTCAATCGCGCGCTGACCAATCTGGTCCGCAACGCCGCCTGCTTTGCCCAGCGTAGCGTCGAGGTGTCACTGAGTCGCCGTGGTGACCAGTTCTGCCTGATTGTCGATGACGATGGCCCGGGCGTGCCGCCCGAGCAGCGCGACCGTATCTTCGAACCGTTTGCCCGGCTCGATCCCAGCCGGTCCCGGGATTCTGGTGGTGCGGGTCTGGGGCTGGCCATTGTCCGCGGTATCAGCGAGCGCCATGGCGGCGAAATCAGCGTTGACGACAGCCCTTTGGGCGGCGCCCGCTTCACCCTGAGCTGGCCGCTGCGGCAGGCGGCATAAGTTTTCCTGGATAAGTCTCCGTATTTCATTAACTTGGCGAACGACGGTACGACTCCTACACTAGCTGGGTGGACTCATTGTGGCAGGAGGGAACGGCTTGAAAGCCCGCTGCAAGCCGTGCCTAAAGCGTTACGCCTGGATTGCCCTGCTGTTTGGGGTCGGCGTCGGCTCGCCTGCATCGGCCGCCGACCTGACCGCCGATGCCGAAACCCTGCGCGGCGTGTTCCTGCGCCAGTTCACCCAATATGTCGAATGGCCGACCGGTCACCGGGTGCTGGCACCGGATTTTCCGTTTGAACTGTGCGTGGTCGAAAACAGCAAGTTCGCCGAGTTTCTGGGCACGCTGTACAGCAAACAAACCATCAAGGGCAAAGCCGTACGCGTGCATGCGCTGACGGCCGACAGCGCCCTGGCCCAATGCGATCTGCTGTTCCTCGCCGACATGCCGCCGCTGACCCGGGATGCGCTGCTCAAGCGCGCCGCCAGTCAGCCTCTGCTGATCGTCAGCGCCAGTCCCGGCTATGCCGAAGCCGGCACCCACATCAATCTGTATGAAGAGCAAGAGCGGCTTCGCTTCGAGGTCAACCTCGACGCCGCGCAGCGGGCCGGTCTGACGGTGTCGTCGCGGCTGCTGCAGATTGCCCGCATTGTTCGCAGCAAAGGGGGCAACTGATGCGCGCCCTGAGCTTGCGAGCCAAATTGATCAGCATCATTGTGTTGGTGTCGACCCTGGCCATCGGTCTTGGTCTGGTTGCGCTCGGGTTCTATCAGCAGCGCGCCGCCCGCAACGCGATGCTCGAGAACGTTTCCGGTCAGGCTCGCCTGATGGCCTTGTACAGTGAAGTACCGCTGAATTTTTCTGATCGTAGCGGCTTGCTGGATGTGCTGAACAAAGGCCAGCTGCCGAGTCTGTTGCAGGCCGCGGTCTACACCAGCACTGGCGAATTGTTTGCGACCATTCAGCGCGACAGTCGTGGCAGCTTGCCGGCGAGTCTGACCATGCCCGTCGATACCGGCATGAAAATGAGCGCGCAGCAATTGGAGCTGATGCAGCCGATCGGCAGCGATCCGAAAAATCCGCTCGGCTATCTTGCCATGCAGGTCTCGCTGAGCGAACTCAATGCCGCCATTCGCGATGGCATCCTGTTGCTGCTGCTGATCGGCGCGGCGTTGATTGGCGTGTCCTTCCTGCTGGCTGTGCGGCTGCAGCGCTATGTCTCCGGCCCCATCCTCAATCTGGCCCGGCTGACGACGCAAGTGTCGGCACGCAACGATTTCAGTTTGCGGGCGCCGGTGCAAGGTGAAGACGAAATTGGCCGCTTGGCGCGCGGCTTCAATCACATGCTGGATGTGATCGGCGAGCGTGAGCAGGCGCGTGACCGCGCCGAGGGCGCGCTACGCGACAGCAAGGAAACGTTGGAGCAGGCGGTTCAGGAATTGCACCATCTGGCCAATTACGATGCCTTGACCGAGCTGCCGAATCGTTCGCTGTGCATGGACCGCATTGCCAATGCGCTGATGCGCGCCAGCCGTGAACATGACCGCGTCGCCATCATTTTTCTCGATTTGGATCACTTCAAGGAAGTCAATGATTCGCTCGGTCATGCCATCGGCGATGATCTGCTGAAATCGGCCGCCAGTCGCCTGCAGGATTGTTTGCGCCGCGGCGATACCCTGGCCCGGCTCGGTGGTGATGAGTTCGTGCTGGTACTGGAAGAGTTGCACGATGATCTGAATGTCATCACGGTGCTGAACAAAATCATCTCCAGTTTTTCCGAAGCGTTTCATATTGGCGGCTATGTGGTCAGCACCACGGTGTCGATGGGCGTGGCGATTTATCCCAGCGATGGACGCGACGTTCACACCCTGATGCGCAACGCCGACACCGCGATGTACAAGGCCAAGGAACTGGGCCGCAACACCTATCAATTCTATCAACCGGACATGAACGCGCTGTCGCTGCGCCGGCTCAGTCTGGCGACCGAGTTGCGGGAAGCACTGCAATACAATCAGCTGGAGCTTTATTACCAGCCGCAGCTGGATACCCGCAGCAAACGCATTGTCGGTGTCGAAGCCTTGCTGCGCTGGAAGCATCCGGTGATGGGGTCGATCTCGCCGGCTGAATTCATTCCCATCGCCGAAAGCACCGGTTTGATTGTGCCGATCGGACAATGGGTGATCGAGCGGGCCGCCCGGCAGCTGGCGGACTGGCGCAAGCAGGGCATTGGTCCGTTGCGGGTGGCGGTCAATATTTCGGCGGTGCAATTCCGGCAAGTGGATTTGGCCGAGCAGATTGCCCGCACCGTGTCGGCGCACAATATTCCGCCGGAATCGATTGAACTGGAGCTGACCGAATCGCTGCTGATGCGTGATGTCGAGAGCGCCACCAATCAGTTGAAGAAACTGAAGGCGCTGGGCTTCAAGTTGGTGATCGACGACTTTGGCACCGGCTATTCATCGCTGAGCTATTTGCGCCGCTTCCCGCTTGACGGTTTGAAGATCGACCGCAGTTTCATTGATGAAGTGAACCGCAATCCGGATGACACCGCCATTACCTTGGCGATTCTGTCGATGGCGCGCAGCCTGCGCCTGATGGTCATTGCCGAAGGCGTGGAAACCCGCGAGCAATATGAGTTTCTGTTGAACCACGATTGCGAAGAAGTGCAGGGCTATCTGTTCAGCCCGCCCGTGCCGGAGCCGGTACTGACGCCGCTGCTGAAACAGGCCACGCCCAATTTCCCGCGCTTGCAAGTGGTCAACAACAGCGGTGGTGGTCAGTAAGCGTGCGGTTGAAGAATAACGGCGGAGAAACCCGGGCCTGAAATAAAAGTGCGCTCGGATATAAAGAATCCGCAAATATAAGAGACCGGAAATAAGATCAGACTTAAAATAAAAAGGGACTGCCAGGCAGTCCCTTTTTATTTGTCGTTTTATCTACTGCCTGTTGCAACCGCCCAGAACAGGCGGCAGTGCAACTCAGTCGATCCGGCAGGCTTCGGCAAAATCCAGTCGCGGATTGCGCGGGAATACCCCGCTTGGATCACCGTAACCGATATTGCAGAGGAAGTTGGCGCGCCAGCTGCTGCCGTCAAAAAACGCTGCGTTCACTTTATCGGCATTGAAGCCACCCATCGGGCCGCAATCGAGGCCGAGCGCGCGCGCCGCCAGAATGAAATAGCCGCCTTGCATGCTGCTGCCACGGAACGCATTTTCATAAATCGATTTTTCTTTGCCGGCATACCAGTTGCGGGCATCGAGATTGTTCGGAAACAGTTTCGGCAGCTGGTCGTAAAACGCGTTGTCCCAGGCCAAGATGGCCGTAACCGGCGCCGCCATGGTCTTGTCGACGTTGCCCGGTGACAGACAAGGCCGCAGTTTTTCTTTGCCGGCGGCCGATTTGACGAACACGATGCGCAGCGGACAGCTGTTGGCGGCGGTCGGGCCCCATTTGAGCAAATCATAAAGTTGATGCAGCGTGGCGTCGGTGACCGGCTGATCGCGCCAGGCGTTGTGGGTGCGGGCTTCGGTGAACAGTTTTTGCAGGGCGGTGTCGGACAGGGCCGGCATGATCAACCTCGGATGTGCGGAAAACGGGCCGCCGAAGGGTTCGACGGCAGGTGGTAGCGGCGGGCTGCAAGCGGAGTCTTGTCCTGCAGCCGGCGCAGTATACGGAAGCTGTCGGCGACTCGCTTAGTTGACCGGTGCCAGTGTTGTCGTTGGCGTCGTGTCGAACGGATATCAGCGGCCGGCCGATCAATGCATGGTCGGTTGCAGCGAATCGACCAGCAGCTGGGCGTAGTTGGCGGCTTCAATGCCGCGATCGGTCAAATATCCACCATCGGCCTGACTGATCAGGCCCTTGCTGTACAGACGCTCGGCCGCCAGCCGCAGCATCGGTTCCGCATCGGTGTGCAATTTCAGGCCGGCAAGCCGGGAGTGGCGGGGGAACTGCAGCAACAGGCGGATTTCCGCCAGCATGTCTTCTACCGAACCAGCTCCGATCATGGTGAGCACTGTCCACAACGAATGGTGAGGGCCAGTCTGACACCGTTACCAGCAGGCTGGCAACGGTGCCGATTTCGGCATCGATTCGGAAAACGGACGACGCACAGGGGCAATGCAAAGGCTCTAACGCAAAGACCGTCAGGCAAAGAACGTCAGGCAAAGATCGTCAAGCTAGGACGGCAGGTTGTGCGATGAAGCGCAGATGCGCAACGCGCATTGAAGCAACCGCCCGGCTCAGCGCCAGACGGCCTTGTTGCGGGCGATGATTTCGTCTTGCTGGAATTGCTGCTGCCGGCGCTCGAATTGATCGCGCGACATCACCTCGGTGAATACATCCAGCAACAGTGGCTGGGCATCTTTTTCACCGTACTTGGCAACGATATAGGTGCGGATTTCCTGCATCCAGTCCGGCCAATGGAAGCGGATACGACCGCCGACATCGTCGAACTCGAGCGGGTTACTGAACATTTGCGCATGACCGCCGAGGCGTTCACTGGTACGCATCACCACCTGCCAGACAAAATCCTTGTCCTGTTCGGTGAGCTGGAGTGGCATCCACTATCTCCTGTCCTGGTCAGGACGGTCTCCCTGGGAGGGGAATCTCCCAAATACGGGGTGCTTGACGTTGGTCACAACGGTCAGCCCCGCCAGCCGGCCAGGTTCGGGACCTGTCAGGCGCAAGCGGTTTTAACCAGACTGCAACATCTACGCCATGCTACGACGGCCATCCCGGCCGCGAGGTGAACCTGACCACAGTTCCGCTGACTGGCGTCCCGGAAAGCCAACATGGCGCGGGTCGCACTTACCGCTGATACCCGGCCGGCCCTGTGATCCCGGCCATTTTAACGGGTCCGCCGGATCCAACTGGCCCGCCATGGCCGATTCCCGGATAATACGGCGCCGTTGTTGGTTGTGAGCCTTTCGCCATGGTCGTGGTCGCCGCACTGTATAAATTTGTGACACTGTCCGAGCCGTCGGACACTGAGGGCCAGTCGCTGGTCCGCTGGCAGGACAGCCTCTATACGGTCTGCCAAAGCCACGGCATTCGCGGCACTTTGCTGCTGGCGCGCGAGGGCATCAATGGCACGGTGTCCGGTTCCCGGGCCGGCATTGACGGTCTGCTCGGCTGGCTGCGCAGCCATACCGAATTTGCCGGGCTGGAGCACAAGGAATCGCTGGCCGAAAAGAATCCGTTCTTCCGGCTCAAGATCAAACTCAAGCAGGAAATCGTCACGCTCGGCGTGCCGGGAGTCGATCCGAATCAGCAAGTTGGCACCTACGTTGAGCCACAGGACTGGAATGCGCTGATCGCGCAGGACGATGTGCTGGTGGTCGATACCCGCAATGATTACGAATACGCCATCGGCACGTTCGAGCGCGCGCTCGACCCGAACACCCGCAGCTTCCGCGAGTTTCCGGAATGGGTGAAACAAAATCTGGATCCGGCCAAGCACAAACGGGTAGCGATGTTCTGCACCGGCGGCATCCGCTGCGAGAAGGCCAGCAGCTACATGCTGGCGCAGGGCTTTGAGTCAGTGTTCCACCTGAAAGGCGGCATTCTCAATTACATTGAAAAAGTGCCGGCTGAACAGAGTCTGTGGCGCGGCGACTGCTTCGTGTTTGATAACCGCGTTGCAGTCAATCATGCCTTGGCGCCGGGCGATTACGCATTCTGCCCGAGCTGTCGCGGGCCGGTATCGGCGGCCGATCGGCAGTCGGATAAATTCGAAGCCGATTTCTGTTGTCCGCGCTGCCACGATCGGCTGACCCCGGAGCAGAAAGTTCGCTTCAACGAACGGCGCAAGCAGCTGCAACTGGCGCGTCAGCGCGGCCAGCAACATTTGGGCGCACCGGAAGGCGAGCACTGAAACGCTTGCCAACTGTACACAATAAAAAACGGCGCCTGCAGGCGCCGTTTTTTATTCGTCGAGACAATAGATCTCGTCAGTTGGCCAGCGCCAATTTGCTGTGCCGAATGCCATACCAGAAGTAGCTCGCCAGCGCGATTGCCATCCAGATGAAAAACACATGGTAGGTGGCCGCTGACAAATCCTTGATGATGTAAAGGCAGGCGAGAATGCTCAGGCCGGGAACGACATAAGGGCCAAACGGAACCCGGAAACCTTCGCCTGCGGCCGAGCCTTCACGTCGACGCAGCACCGGCACGGCCGCTGACACCACCATGAACGCGACCAGCGTACCCATGCTGACCATGTCCCACAAAAATCCGGAATCAACCGTGCCGGCGACCACGCCGACGGCGGTGCAGACAATGATGGTGTTGATGTTTGGCGTCCGGGTTTTGCTGTTGACCTTTTGAAACGCCGGTGACACCAGACCGTCTTTACTGATGGCAAACAGAATCCGGGTCTGGCCGTAAATCGTGACCAACGTGACGCTGAAAACTGAGATCACGGCGCCGGCGGACAGGATAAGTGCTGGCCATTCCTTGCCGGTGACGTTTTGCATGATGACGGCGAGCCCGGCTTCCTGACCGGCAAACATGCTGGCCGGCTGGGCGCCGACGGCTGCTACGGCAACCATGAGATAAAACACCGTCACCACCAGCAATGCCGCCATCAAACCGAACGGGATCATCCGCTTGGGATCTTTGACTTCCGCGCCGGCCGTCGCCAGCGTATCGAGTCCGATAAATGAAAAGAACACCGTCCCAGCCGCCGCACTGACGCCCGCCATGCCGGCATAACCCAGGCTGTTGTCGGTATTGAAAAACGGCGTGAAATGCGTGGCGTCAAAACCGCTGAAGGCGACCGCGACAAAAAGCGCCAGAATGCTCAGCTTGATGATGACCATGACCGCATTTGCGGTCGCGGATTCCTTGGCGCCGCGCACCAGCAGCAAACCGCACAAAGCCACGAGCAGCACCGGTGGCAAATTGAACTGAGTGAAATGCCATTCGGTACCGCTGGCGCCGGCGACGATGCTCGGTGTGCGCAGAAAGTCGGGAATGCTCCAGCCAAAGGCATGGGTCAGAAAGTGATTCAGATAATCAGACCAGCCGATTGCGGTTGCGCTGGCGGCGAGGCCGTATTCGAGCAACAAACAAAAGGCAACGATAAACGCCGGAAACTCGCCGACCGTCGCATAGGCGTAGGAATAGGACGAACCGGATGCCGGAATGCGCGAGGACAGTTCGGCATAGCAGAGCGCAGTCAAACCGGCCGTGATCGCGGCAATCAGAAACGACAAGATGACCGCCGGACCGGCTTTCGGCACGGCTTCGACCATGGTGAAGAAAATGCCGGTGCCGATGGTCGAACCCACCCCGATCATGGTCAGCGCGAACAGACCAATCGATCGCTTTAATTCCGTGTCACCCGTTCCGTCTGCGGCATCAGTGCCATGAATGGCTTTGGTGCGCCAAAGTCGCATCATTATCAATTCGTCCTGTTGCGGTGTGTCGTTATCGTTGTTCGGCGCCAGCATGCTGGCGCGGCTACCCTGATCAGCAAGTGCTGGGGGCTTCGACGCCGCGCGGCCTGGTGGCCGGCGGTGAAAGTGGGGGGGAAACTACCACAGCCTCACCTGGGTCACAAACCGGAGCAGGGCGCTGGACCTAGACTGGCGGTCGCCGGGCCTCCTTTGTAGCCTTGTCCTGGACGAGGGCGGACATCGTTCGACTCGACAGCTCGGCGATACGGCAGTTCGACAAAACGACAAAACGGTAACTCGACAACTCGGCAAGAACAGGAGGTTGGCCATGCGCGGCATCTGGATGCTTGCATTGGGCGTGAGCTTGGCGGGGTGCGGTCTGGGTTCCGGTGGCGGCGATGATGAGCCATCGACCGCGCCGCCCAGCAGCGGTCTGGCCAGTCGGCCTGCCAATCCGGGCTGCATCGCGCCCGACACCGTCGGCTCGACCGACATCCGCTGGACCGCCGCGTTTCCGCAATTGCCGTCGCTGTCCGGCCTGGTCGGGCTGCATCAGGCGCCGGGCGATAGCAGCGTGTTTTATGCAGTACGCACATCCGGTCTGGTGCAACGCTTTGCCAATCAGGCCAATGCCAGCGCGCTGACCACGGTACTGAATCTGTCCGCTCGCGTGCTCGACAGCGGCGAATCCGGCTTGCTCGGATTTGCTTTTCATCCGCAATACGCCAGCAACGGCCAGGTTTATGTCTATTACACCGGGGGTTCGCCGCTGACTTCGTATCTGTCGCGGATCGTTCGGCGCGGCGATGGCAGCCTGAATGCCGCCGATGAAGAAATCCTGCTGCAATTGCGCCAACCGTATTCCAATCACAACGGTGGCCAGCTGGCGTTTGGCCCGGATGGTTTTCTGTATCTCGCGCTGGGTGATGGTGGCAGCGGCGGCGACCCGGATGGTAACGGCCAGAACACCAATGTCCTGCTTGGCAAAATCCTGCGCATCGATATCAGCCATGCCGATGCCGATCGCGGCTTGCCGTACGCAATTCCCACCGACAATCCGTTTGCCGGCGGTGGCGGCAAGCCGGAAATTTATGCCTGGGGATTGCGCAATCCCTGGCGGTTTTCTTTTGACCGGGTCAGCGGCGACTTGTGGGCCGCTGACGTCGGGCAAAACGAATACGAAGAGATCAACAAAATCGAGCGCGGTGGCAATTACGGCTGGAACACCATGGAAGGCCTGCATTGCTATGGTGGAGGCAGTTGCAATCAAACCGGCCTGAAACTGCCGGTGTTCGAATACAACCACAGCGAGGGCTGTTCGGTTACCGGTGGCTATGTCTATCGCGGCAGTGCGCTGCCGGCCTTGCAGGGCCGCTATTTGTTTACCGACTACTGCAGCGCCAAGGTCTGGTTGCTGCAGCCCGAGCCAAACAACAGTTACACCGCCCAGATGCTGACCGCCTTGAGTGGCAATCCGTCTTCAATTGCCGAAGACAATGCTGGCGAACTGTATGCGCTGTCGTTGTCCGGCAGTGCCGGTGAAAACATCTACCAACTGACGCCGGGTACCAGCACGCCCGGCAGCGTCGCCGAGCACTTGTCAGCAACCGGTTGTGTCAGTGCCAGCGCGCCGGCGCAAGCGGTCGACGCGGCTGTGCCCTATGCGATCAACAGTCCGTTCTGGTCCGATGGCGCCGACAAGGAGCGTTACGCGGCGATTCCGGATGGCAGTCATATCAGCGTGCAAGCCGACGGTGACATGGTGTTTCCGGTCGGCTCGGTGTTGATGAAACATTTTCGTTTGGCCGGACAATTGATCGAAACCCGGTTGTTCATGCGCCATGCCGATGGCTGGCGTGGCTACAGCTACGAATGGCGCGCCGATCAATCCGATGCCGATCTGCTCAGCGGCAGCAAAGACAAACTGATCGGCGGCCAGAGCTGGCATTTCCCGTCCGGTAGCGAATGCCTGCAATGCCACACCGCGGCTGCCGGTTTTGTGCTTGGGCCGGAAGCCGGGCAATTGAATCGGTCGCTGCTGTATGCCCGCAGCGGCATCACCGCCAATCAGCTCGATACCTGGCAACACATTGGCTGGTTCAGCAGCACGCTGACCAGCACGGCGCGTGCGCTGCATTACGCTGATCCGAGCGATAGCACGGCCACGCTGACGGCGCGTGCGCGCAGTTATTTGCACAGCAACTGCAGTCATTGTCACCGGCCGGCCAGTGCGCCGGTGGCGATGGATCTGCGGCATTCAACATCGTTTGCGGCAACCAGCACTTGCAATGCGCTGCCGCAGACCGGCGATCTGGGGATTGCCGACGCCCGTCTGATCGCGCCGGGGGCGGTGGCCCGTTCGCTGCTGCACAATCGCCTCAGTCGGCGCGATGCCTATGCGATGCCGCCGCTGGCCTCGGCACTGGCCGATACCGCCGGCGCCAGCCTGATCGCCGACTGGATCAACAGCCTGACCGGCTGCAACTGAGCCCTCCCTGTTTGGCCGCGGAAATTTCGTCAACGCAATAGCCGCCTGCTTGCTGCCTCGCTACACTGGATACAAGCTTGCTGAACCGTGCGCCGTGTAATTTTTCACAGACCGGCCTTTCGATTTTCTGAATCACTTTTTTTACCCGCTGCTTCTCAAGCAGCTGGCTTTTTCGCACAGTTTTTTTGGATGCCTGCCATGTCAACGACACCACCGAGTGCTTCACCCTATCCGACCCAATCCATCGATGTGCAATACCTGCAGATGCGCAGCATTGAGGAATTGCAGGCCAAGCCCTGTCCGGATCCGGCGACGCTGCACATCATCGAAGCGCAGGAAGCCCTGCCGGAATTGAATCGTTTTCTGTACACCGCGGTCGGTGGCGACTGGTATTGGGTTGATCGGTTGCCGTGGACGTATGCGCAATGGCAACAAGCCATTGGTGGCAACAATCACCGCACGTTTGTCTGCTACAGCCGTGGCACGCCGGCCGGTTACTATGAGCTGCACAAGAACGATGACGGCAGCGTCGAGATCAGTTATTTCGGTTTGATTGGCCAGTTTCACGGCCGTGGCATCGGTGGCTGGTTGTTGTCGCAATGCCTGGCCGATGCCTGGGCCTGGGCCGCCAATCGGGTTTGGGTGCATACCTGCACGCTTGATCACCCGGCGGCACTTAACAATTATCTGGCGCGCGGATTGAAGCCCTACGATCGCGAAGTGGAAAAGCGTAATTTGCCGCCGCAGCCGCCGGGACCATGGCCCGGTGCCGAGCGTGCGCCGAGACGGTGATCGCACCATTGATGCCTGATACCCGCCGCGTTTGGCGCACGCCGCGCGCCGGCAATCTTGCCGATCTGCACTTGCAGGACGAGCCATTGCCGGAGCTGCCGCTTGGCCAGGTGCGCGTGGCCGTGCGCGCGGTCGGTCTGAATTTCGCCGACATTTTTGCCTTGACCGGTTTGTATTCCGCAACGCCGAGCGGGGCGTTCATTCCGGGTCTGGAATTTGCCGGCGTGGTTATCGCGAGCCATCTCGAACCGTCTGCCGAAGCCGCCTTCAAGCCCGGCGATCGGGTGATGGGCTGCATTCGCTTTGGCGCTTATGCCAGCGTTGTCGATGTCGCGCCAGCGCAATTGGCGCCGTTGCCGGACAATTGGGATTTTGGCCAGGGTGCCGCGTTTCTGGTGCAGACCTTTACGGCCTGGTATGCCTTGAATGATCTCGGCGCACTGGCGCCGGGTCGGCTGACGCTGATCCATTCTGCTGCCGGTGGTGTCGGTCTGCAGGCCATGCGCATTTGTGCAGCGCGTGGTGTGCCGGTCATCGGCACGGTCAGTGACGCCAACAAGAAAAAATTTTTGCAGCAGCAGGGTTTTGCCGAGGTGTTGATCCGCGCACCGGATTTTGCCAGCCAGTTGTGCGCCGCGCTGGCGGACCGGCCGCTGTATCTGGTGCTGGATGCCATCGGCGGTCCGGTGCAACAGGCATCGTTTGCGGCGCTGGCACCGACCGGTCGTTTGGTGGTGTTTGGTGCCGCCGACTATGCGCCCGGCAAACGCCGACCCAATTGGCTGAAAATCGCCTGGAAATACCTGACCCGGCCACGCTACGACGCACTCGCGATGATCAGCGACAACAAATCAGTGCTGGCATTCAATCTGATTTGGTTGTGGCAGCATCAGTCCTTGTTCCGGCAATTGCTGGCCGACGTGCAAGCACTGGCGCTGCCACCGCCGCATGTGGGGCATCGTTTCACTTTTGTTGACGCTGCGTCTGCGCTGGAGTGCTTGCGTTCCGGTCGTTCGGTCGGCAAGGTGGTGCTGGAATTGCCGGGTTAGTTTTTTTGAGTCAGCTTGCTGGTTTGCTGTGCCGGATGGCTGTTCCCGCGCCGATTTCTGACCCCAGCGTTTCACCATTTCTTTTACGCTCAGCCATCGGAATTTCCTGTGCCACAACGTCGTCCGGTCGATCTGGCCAAATGCTACAAACTGCTGACTCACGGTCCGGTCACGCTGGTGACCAGCGCCCATCAGGGCCAGCGCAATATCATGGCGGCATCGTGGGCGATGCCGCTGGATTTCGATCCGCCGAAACTGACCGTCGTCATCGACGCCAACACGCTGACCCGCAAACTGGTCGATGCCAGCGGTGAATTTGCCTTGCAGATTCCGACGCGCGCCATCGCCCGGGAAACGTTGGCCGTCGGTTCGGTCAGCGGGGTCGAGGGCGACAAATTTGCCCGGTTCGGCATCGACACGTTTGCGGCACAGCATATTGCCGCCCCGCTGGTGCATGGCTGTGTTGGCTGGCTGGAGTGCCGGGTCATTGCCGATGCCAGTCGGCGTTACGATCTGTTCATTGCCGAAGTGTTGGCCGCGTATGCTGACGACGATGTCTTCTCCGACGGCCGCTGGCATTTCCCGGCTGACCCGCTGCGCCGCACCATGCACTACATGGCCGGTGGTGAATTTTTCGCCACCGGTGAATCTTTCCGCGCCGACTGACTCGAATCCCTCTGTTACAGAAAACCGCCGCCTCGATCAGGCCGGGCCCAACCACGCCGAGACCCGACAACGAACGGACGCCCGCGTCCATTCGCTGCCGGGTTTTATTTTGCGGCTTGACGGCGGCCGGCTTTCGCCGCTGGCACAACCCGAACATAATCGACCCTCGCATTGTGCCCGCCGTGTTGCGGGCAACCGTCGGCAGCGTTAGCCGATGGCAGCAACGACAGCGCAAAAGCGAATGCGCTGCCGTTGCAAACACGCAGCGTACGACGGCACGCCACAAGGAGAAGGGAATGAAGCGTTGGCTGGTAAGTCTGTTGGCAGGGTGCAGCTTGCTGTTCGGCAGCACGGTGGTGCTGGCCGAAGCGGTCGCGGTACCGGAAGCACTGAAGCCGTGGCGTGATTGGGCGCTGCACGGTGAGGAATTTCGCCGCTGCCCGCTCAGCCATGGTCAGGAAGGCGATGATGCCAACGACTTTGCCTGTGTCTGGTATGGCAGCCTGCGGCTGGATGCAGACAGCAACGGTGCCCGCTTCAGTTTGCCGATTGAAGTGCTCGGCGGCCGCGAAACGGCGGTGGTGTTGCCCGGTGATCGCGACCGCTGGCCGCGCAATCTGAGTGATGGTGTGCACGCACTGCCCGTTGTCGAACGCAATGGCCTGCCGGTGTTGCTGCTCGGCCCCGGCAAGCTGACCGTCAGCGGTGAATTTCGCTGGCGCGAATTGCCGGGCAATCTGGCCTTGCCGGCATCGCTGGTGTTGATCGATCTGCGACTCAATGGTCGCGCCGTGCCGCAACCGCAGCGGGAAAGCAATGCACTGGTGCTCGCGACCGGGCCGACCCAGGCGACGGTGCAAGACACGGTGCAGCTGCGCGTGTATCAACGTCTGCAGGACGGCTTGCCACTGCAGCTGGAAACGGTATTGCTGATCACCGCAACCGGCAGCGCTCGTGAAGTGGTGCTTGGCAAGCCACTGCAAGAAGGGTTTGTCCCCACCGCAATGACCAGCAAGCTGGCCGCCCGGCTCGATGAACAAGGCTTGCTGCACCTGCAGCTGCGCGCCGGTGACTGGCAACTGACCTTGCAAAGCCGCGCCGAAAAATTGCCGACCGAGCTCAGTGTGCGCGCCGAAAATGGTCTCTGGCCCAGCGAAGCGATTTGGTCCTGGCAGAGCAGCGAAACCTTGCGCGCAGCCAGTCTGGAAGGGGGGGCACCAATCGATCCGGTTCAGGCCGACGTGCCGGAAGCGTGGCAACAATTGCCGGCGTTGCGGGTACGCGCGGGTGAAACCCTGTACATCGCCGAACGCAGTCGCGGTCGTCAGGTGACCGACAATGCCCTGCAATTGAACCGCCAACTCTGGCTGCGCTTTGACGGTAGCACCTATGCGTTTCGTGATCAGATTGACGGCACGCTGCGCAGTGACTGGCGGCTCGATATGGCCGCGCCGTATCAGCTGATGCAAGTCAGCGAGGCTGGCACCGCGCTACCGATCAGCAGCCTGACGGCCGACTCGCCAACAGCAACGACTGATCGCCGTGGCATCGAGCTGCGCACTGGCAACATCAGTTTGCAAGCCAGTGGCGAGTTGGTGCGTAACGGCGCCATGCCGGCGACCGGTTGGCAAAACCGTTTTGACAGCGCCCAACTGCAACTGCATCTGCCGCCCGGTTATCGCTTGCTGGCCGCGCAGGGCGTCGACAGCGCACCGGACAGTTTCCTTGAACGCTGGAACCTGCTCGACACCTTTGTGTTGGTACTGACCGCGGTGCTGATTTACAAACTTTACGGTGTGCTCTGGTCGTTGCTGATGCTGGTCGGTTTCGCGATTCTGTATCACGAACCAGACATGCCGATCTGGTTGCTGCCGAATGCGGCACTGGCCTTGCTGGCCTGTCGCTATGCCAGCGGCAAATTGCTGGTCTGGCTCAGCCGTTATCGTGCACTCAGTCTGGCAGCGCTGCTGCTGATTCTGGTGCCGTTCTTTGCCGGTCAGATCAGCGCGTTGCTGCATCCACAACTGGAGGCTCGTGACGGCGCTTATTACGGCGGCTATGGGCCGGTAGCCGCAGAACAGGTGCAATATGAAGCTGCTTCACCAGCACCAGCTGAACCGCGGATGAAGCGTACAGATGTCGAAAGCGAAGCGCCGACCCTGGCCCTGCGTCGGGAAGAAGGGATATCCAGCTCACGCGGTGATGAAGCGATGGAGCAGCGTATCGAAGTGACAGGTTCTCGCATCAGAAAAAGCGATCTCTACCAAACCTACAGCGACAACTCGATCAGTCAGGCTGGCAACGGTATTCCCGCCTGGCAATGGCGCAGCTACAGCCTGCAATGGTCCGGCCCGGTCGATGCGAATCAGGAATTGTCGCTGTGGATATTGCCGTACAGCGTTCGGGTGCTGGTGATTTTGGCCGCGATTGCGATTTTTGCCGGCTGGTTCCTGCGCATTGCCCGTGAGTTGACTGGCGTGCAAGCGCTGCGATTTGCCCGCGAGAAACTCGGTCTGGCGGTCGTGTTATTGTTGCTGATGCCGGCGCTGGCGCCGCAGCCGGCACAGGCCGACATACCCTCACCAGAATTGCTGGAGGAATTGAAAACCCGACTGCTGACACCGCCGGTATGCGCACCGAATTGTGCCGATGTCGAAAGCGTCACTGTCCGCGCCAGTCGCGAGCAAATCGACATCAGTCTGGAGATCAATGCGCTGGTGCCGACTGCAGTACCGGTACCCGGTCGCGCCGGTGATTGGTTGCCGGTCAGCGTCAGCCGTGACGGTGAGCGCAGTGTCGCGCGCTTGCGTGGCAGTGCGGTGCAAGTCTGGTTGCCAGCCGGCAAACATCGGCTGCAACTCAGCGGCCCAACCTCCGGCAGTGATCGAGTAACGCTGGCGTTTCCGCTGAAACCGCGCCGCATCGACGTGCAGCTGGATGGTTGGGAAGCCAGCGGTCTGCAACTGGATACCTTGCCTTCGGGTGCGCTGGCCCTGACCCGCTCGGCGCGCTTTGGTAAAGAGGCGAATGCAACCGACAAAGCGGGCACCGGGGTGACTCAACTCAGTGTGCCGCCGTTTGTCCGGGTCGAACGCACGCTGAGTTTTGCCGATGAATGGCGCGTCGATACCCGGGTCATTCGGGTCGCGCCAGCGCATGGCGCGTTTACTTTGCAATTGCCTTTGCTGGCCGGCGAAGCGGTGCAGGACAACACGCTGAAAGCCGAAGCCGGTCTGCTGCAACTGGATTTTGCCGGCAGTGAAGACAGCAAGAGTTTCAGCAGCACGTTGGCGCGGGCCGAACAATTGCAGTTGCTGGCACCGGAATCGGCGCCCTATGTCGAGATCTGGCAATTGGCGCCGGACAACCAATGGCGCGTCGCCACCGAAGGCACGCCGCAGATCGCCAATGAAGACGGCGCCGACTGGTTGCAAACCTTTGCGCCGCGACCGGGCGAAAAACTGACGGTGACCATTTCGCGGCCGACCATTCTGGCGGGTGCGACGCTCGCCATTGACAATGTCACGCTGCAGCACGAGCAGGGACTGCGTGGTGGCAACGGTTCGCTGATGCTGAAGTACCGCGCGACCCAGGGCGGTGAACAGGCGCTGCGCTTGCCGGCCGATATCGAACTGAATTCGCTGCAGCTCGATGGTCGCGAGCAAACGATGCGGCCGCGCGAGGGTGTGTTGACTGTGCCGGTGCTGCCGGGCGAGCACAGCCTGACGCTGAGTTACCGTGATCATCATGATGTCAGTTGGCAGCAGGGCGTTCCGGCCATCGCGCTCGGTTTGCCGGCCGCCAATATTCAGTATTCGCTGACCATGCCGGACAACCGCTGGATTCTGTTCACCAGCGGTCCGCGCCTTGGCCCGGCCGTGCTGTACTGGAGCGCCTTGCTGGTGTTTGTTGCGCTGGCGTTTGTGCTGGCGCGCAGCGGTTTGACTGCGTTGCCTTTCCGTGACTGGTTGTTGCTCGGTCTGGGTTTGTCGACCGTGTCGTGGTGGGTGTTGGCGTTGCTGGTGTCCTGGTTTGTCGCGTTGCGCTGGCGCGAGCGGCAGGTGAATGCGCCCACCAGCAGTTTCAATCTGAAGCAGGTTGTGCTGTTTGGGTTGAGCATTGTCGCCGTATTGGTACTCGTCGGTTCGGTGCCTGCAGCGCTGCTGTCTTCACCCGACATGATGCTGACCGGCAACGGCTCTTACGGCAATCAACTGAACTGGTTTGCCGATTACAGCAGCAATGAATTGCCGGGCGTCAGCGTGCTGTCGGCACCAATGTGGCTGTACAAGGGCGCGATGCTGCTGTGGGCGATCTGGCTCAGCTTTGCCTTGCTGCGCTGGGTCAAGCTGGCCTGGACCGCGCTGCAGGTCGGCGGACTGTGGCAGCACAAACCGATCAAGCCGGTGCGCGCCAGTGTGGGCGGCGAACCGGCCGGCACCGCGGCGGTACCCGCAACGGTGCCTGACGCCGTATCAAGCGGGGCACCTGACGAGAAGCCGCCAGCCAATTGATCGGCGCGGCGTCCGCAGACGTAATACACAACGGGCCATTCGGCCCGTTGTTCGTTTTCGGGCGGTTGCTGTCTTGTCCAGAGTGGGGACTGGCTAGCAACGATGCGCTGAGCGAATGGCTGCCGAACGGGAATGTAAGCCAGAAATCCGGTGGAGCAGGCATGCGCGGTGTCAGCAAGAGCGAGCTGCCAGAAAAAATGTGTCCGGTCTGTCAGCGGCCGTTTCGCTGGCGCAAGCGCTGGGCGCGAGTCTGGGATACGGTGCGCTATTGCTCGGATCGGTGCCGGCGTTGGCGACCGACGGATGAAGTGAAGCTTGAGCTGAAGCACGATCTGAGTTGCGACCCGAATCGCACCCTGAATCAAACCCGGCAACACGACAGCAATCGCCGCAACCAACACGACCGCTATCGCGACGCACTGACGTCGCAGCACGAGTCTGAACATCATGGCTGAACTGCGTTTGATTCTGGGCGACCAGCTGCATGCCGGCCATTCCTGGTATCGCGACAAGCGGCCCGATGTGATTTATCTGCTGGCCGAGTTGCGTCAGGAAAGCCAGTACGTCAAACACCATATCCAGAAGCTGCTGGCATTTTTTGCCGCCATGCGCCGATTTGCCGAGGCGCTGCGCAGCGCCGGCCATCGGGTCGAATATGTGCGCATTGGTGATGCCGACAGCGCGCTCAGCTTGCCAGCATTGATCGAGCACGCCATGACGCAATGGCAGTGCGGTGCGTTTGCCTATCAGCTGCCGGATGAGTGGCGGCTTGATCAGCAATTGCGCGAGCTGGCCGAGCGCTTGCGCGCACTGGGCAAGCAGGTCAGCTGTCACGATTCCGAGCATTTTTACGGTCAGCGCGAAGCCGTGCAGGATTTCTTCGCCGGCAAATCCTATCGGATGGAATATTTTTATCGGCACCTGCGCAAGCGCCACGCGGTATTGCTGACGGTGTCGGGCGAACCGTTGGGCGGTCAGTGGAATTACGATGCCGACAACCGTGAGCGCTGGGACGGTGACCCGGCTGTTCCGGTCGAATCGTGGCGCCAGCAGGATCTGCGGTCGCTGCATCAGGAAATTATCGCGGCCGGTATTCCGCATTTTGGTGAATCCCTGGCGGAGGCGTTTCCGTGGCCGACCACGCGGCGCATGGCGCAAGCAGATCTGCGCAGCTTCATCCACCACCGCTTGCCGTACTTCGGTCGGTTTCAGGACACCATGGTCGATGGTCAGCCGTGGCTGTTTCATTCCCGGTTATCGTTCGCGCTCAATGCCAAATTGCTGAGTCCGCAGGAAGTCGTCAACGCTGCCGTCGCGGCACACGCTGACGAACCGGATCGCTATCCGCTGGCGGCGGTCGAAGGTTTTGTCCGGCAGATTCTGGGCTGGCGGGAATATGTCCGCGGTGTTTATTGGGCGCGCATGCCGGGTTATCGCCAGAGCAATGTGCTGATGCACCAGCGGCCGCTGCCGTGGTGGTTCTGGACCGGCGAAACCAAGATGCGCTGTTTGCAGCAAGCCATTACCGGTTCGCTGCAGAATGCCTATGCCCACCATATCCAGCGGCTGATGGTCACCGGCAATTTTGCCTTGCTGGCCGGCTGCGATCCGGATGCCGTTGATGACTGGTATCTCGGCATTTACATCGACGCCATCGAATGGGTCGAGTTGCCCAATACTCGCGGCATGAGCCAGTTTGCCGATGGCGGCCTGCTGGGTTCGAAGCCGTATGTTTCAGGCGGCGCTTATCTGCATCGGATGGGCGACCATTGCGCGCAATGTCACTACGCGGTCAACCAGAAAACCGGTGACCGATCGTGTCCATTCAATAGCCTGTATTGGCATTTTATCGACCGGCATGCCGATCGCTGGCTGGTGAATCAACGGATGCGGCCGATTGTCCGTGGCTGGCAAAAACGCAGTGACGCCGACCGCGCGGCCGTGCTGGCGCAGGCGCAGCAGCACTTGTTGGCGATTGAGACGCTGTGAATGGGATTTTTTTGTTTGGTGACGACAGGGCTCTGTCGTTCAGTTTTTGCGATGCGTTTTTTTGATGGGCCTTTTTGACGGGCTGAATTTTGACGCGCTTGGCACAAGCTCACCCATACGGCGAGCGTGTGCCACAGTCCGGCGGTGATCGCTATTCTTCCCGGTACAACAGATACAGCTCGGAAATGGCATCCGGGATTTGCGCCAGCACCGTGCGCAGCCGGTGCGGATCTTCATAAATCTGATCGAGGTGGTCGTCTTCAAAGACGCCGGCAGCCAGCGCGATTGGCAGTAGCAGTTCGCCGACTTCTTCTTCATCTGGTTCGAACCAGGCATCTTCACGCAGGCTGACGCCGTCCATGAAGCCGAGCGCCCAGCCGCGCAGGGGCGCCGCATCCGGATCATCGCCGAGCAGCAGTGGGCAGGGCAGGCGCAGCGGTTTACCGGAGTACAGTTCGCGGGAAATGTAATCGGCGAGGTTGCGCAGCGTGCCTTCGATTTCCTGCTGCTCGTTCTCGTCGGCGTATTCCGGCGGCTCGACAAAAATTTCAGCCAGCCATTCGGCTTCCGGCACTTCGATCGGTGAAATCGCCAGCGCGGTCAGAAAGCCATGGCTCTGCACGTAGTCATAACACTCCTCGGTGACGGCCTCCGATACCAGGAACGCCTGTAAGGTGGCCAGATCGGCCGGCGATGGAATGGTCATGATTTACCTCGTGACAGTGACGGCAGGCGCAGGCGGTACCGGCCGCGCCTTGGGTTGCGCCATTCTCGCACCCGGCCTGCGCCGATGAAAGCGGCAAACCGGCTCGGCGCCGGAAAGTCTGCCGCCAGCAGGGAGGCATGAGCCGCCGTATACTGGCCACCTGTTTGTCGGATCAGTCGCTGCCATGGCGTGGCAGCCGTGGAATCGCCAATGGCTCGTCTTGAAGATCTCAACTATCACGCGCATTTTGCCGCGCTGGCCGAACCGTTTTCGGTGCCGGTGACGCCAACACCGTTGGCGTCACCGCAGCTGGTGGCGTTCAGTGCCGATGCGGCGGCACTGATTGATTTGGACCCGAGCGAAGCCGAGCGGCCGGCGTTTGCCGATCTGTTTGCCGGTGCGGCGTCGATCAGCGGCTGGGAGCCGCGGGCGATGGTGTACGCGGGCCATCAGTTTGGGGTTTATGTGCCGCGGCTCGGTGATGGCCGCGCGTTGCTGCTGGCCGAAGTGCGTGATCGCGACGGCGGCAATTGGCAACTGCATCTGAAAGGTGCCGGGGCGACGCCGTTCTCTCGCATGGGCGATGGTCGTGCGGTGCTGCGCTCATCCATCCGCGAGTTTCTCTGTTCCGAAGCCATGCATGCGCTCGGCATTCCGACCACCCGCGCGCTGTGTGTGATCGGTTCGGGTGAAACCGTGTATCGCGAAACGCCAGAAAAAGGCGCAACCGTGCTGCGGTTGGCGCCGAGCCACACCCGGTTTGGTACTTTCCAGTATTTTGCGATGACCAATCAGCATGACGCCTTGAAGCGTTTGCTGGAGTTCACCATCGCTGAGCATTTTCCTCAGCATCGGCATGAGGCCGACGCCGGTCTGCGATTTTTCCGCGACGTGGTCCGGCGCACCGCCGGACTGCTGGCGCAGTGGCAGGCGTTCGGTTTTGCCCACGGTGTCATGAACACCGACAACATGTCGGTGCTTGGCCTGACACTGGACTACGGGCCGTTTGGTTTCATGGACCGTTACAACCCGGCTTACATTTGCAACCACTCCGATACCAGCGGTCGTTATGCTTTTGACGAGCAACCCACAGTGGCCTTGTGGAATCTGTGCCGGTTTGCCGAAGCATTGCTGCCGCTGCTGGATCGCGAGCAGTTGGCTGAGGCGCTGGCCGAGTTCGAGCCGCAAATCATCGAACAGTATTCAACCTTGATGCGTGGCAAGCTCGGTCTGACCCATCCGGAAGACGACGATCGCGAGCTGTCGGCCAGTTTGCTGCAGCTGATGGCCGCGCAAGGCGCCGATTATCCGCGCAGTTTCCGGGCGCTGAGTCAGCTGACCGGCGGGTCGACTGGGTCAAGTGTATTGGCAGGATCGGGCAACGATGACCGCCGGTTTCTCGATGAGTTTGCCGACCGCGAGGCGGCCGCAAACTGGCTGCAGCGCTGGCGGGCGCGGTTGGCGCGCGAAGGCAGCATCGATCTGCAGCGGCAGGCGATACAGCAACGGCACAATCCGAAATACGTGCTGCGCAATTATCTGGCCCAGCAGGCGATTGCCAAGGCCGAGGCCGGCGATTTCAGTGAAGTGCAGGCGCTGCATGCCTTGCTGCGCAAACCGTTTGATGAGCAACCGGAGCACGAGCGCTACGCGGCGCTGCCACCAGACTGGTCGCGCGAGCTGGAGATTTCCTGTTCGTCGTAATGGTGTTGGAAAGAAATACACGGAGCAGGCATGACAACGTTTCTGTTGTGGTCGGCAGTGATGACGCTGATCGGTATTGGCATTGTCGGCATTGTCTTTCCGCTGCTGCCGGGCGCGACCTTCCTTTTTGCCGGCATGTGGCTGGCGGCGTGGATTGAAGATTATCAGTGCATCAGTACAGCCACGGTCTGGTGGTTGTTTGTGCTGATGCTGCTGTCGTTCGCGGCCGATTGGCTGGCTGGCGCGCTCGGCGCCAAAAAGGCTGGTGCGACCAAAGCTGCGATCATCGGCGCCACGCTGGGCTCGATCATGGGGGTGCTGGTCGGCTTTTGGGGACTGCTGATCTTCCCTTTTGTCGGTGCCGTGCTGGGTGAATTACTGAGCCACGGTGATCAGCTGCGTGCATCCAAGGTGGGATTTGCCGCGTGGCTTGGCGTCATGTTCGGCCTGATTGCCAAAATCGCCATTGCCTTTGCCATGCTCGGCATTTTTGCGCTGGCCTGGTTTCTGTAGCGCGGTCCAGCGGGGTCATTCCGGATTTGGCCGGATTTGGCCGGGTCTGGTTGGGTCCGATCATGTCCAAGTGCATGCCGATGGCGTTCTGGCGCCAGCGTTCCCGGTAACTTGCGAAAGGGAAGAGCGGTCGACCCGGGGCTTTTAAGCCTGGGTTAATCGCCCGTCGCAATACTGCCCTTGCCGGACCTGACCGGGCTGGCGTAGGCTGCTCGCGCCTTTATCGGAGTCCCACCAGACCATGTTCCCGTTCACCGCACATGCTTTGCTACGCCAGCGCTGGCTGGCCAGTGTGCTGGCGTTCGCGATGTTGGTGGCGCAGGCAGCCGGTGTGCTGCACAAGCTGGATTTCGAAGCCCACCCGGCTGGCGTTGTCTGTGCCACCTGTGTCGCGTTTGGTAACGCCGACACGCCGCTCCCGACCGCTGTCGCTGACGAGTTGCCGTCGGCCGTTGTCGTCGCGGACTTTCCTGTTTACGCCGATGCGCGAGTCGAGTCTGCCCGACTGATCGCGCGTGCGCGCGGCCCTCCCATCCTTGCCTGAGTAGTGGTTTTGCATTGCACCGCCGTCGCCTGACGACCGCGGTGTGCATCTCTATTCCGTACGCAAGGATTGATCATGACTCTTCGCTTTATTGCCGCGGCGTCCGCCGTGGTGTTGGCCGTGCCGGTGATGGCCGCCGAACCCGATACCGATGCGCGCATCGCGGCTTTGCAGCAGCAAATTGACGAGCTGCGCAATGCCCAGCAGGCGCCGTCTACCCCGTCTTCGGCCAACGCGTTCAACCCGGCGATTTCGCTGATTCTGATGGGCACTTACAGCGATAGCAGCATCGACCCCGATGCGTTTGCCTTGCCCGGCTTCATGGTGACCGAAGAGGGTGCACCCGCCAGTCAGGGTTTCTCGCTCGGCGAAAGCGAAATGACGCTGTCCGCCAGCGTGGATGATCAGTGGTATGCCCAGACCACGGTTGCCTTCGAAGAAGCCGATGGCAGCAGCGAGGTCAGCGTCGAGGAAGCCTACATCGAGTCGACCGCACTGCCCGATGGCTTCACTTTGAAAATGGGCCGCTTTCTCTCCGATATCGGCTATCTGAATCATCACCATTCACACACCGACAATTTCCTGGATCGGCCCTTTGTTTATCGCAGCTTCATCGATCACGGTTACGGCGATAACGGTGTCCAGCTTCGCTATCTGTTGCCGACCGATTTTTACGTCGAGCTCGGTGGCGAATATCTGCGCGGTGATGGCTACCCGGCTCAGGGCGCCAGCCACGATGGCCGCGGCGCCTACACGCTGTTTGCTCATGTCGGTGGCGATGTCGGTGTCAGCAGCAGCTGGCTGGCGGGGCTTTCGCAACTCAATGCCAGCACCGAGGCCGGCGATGACGGCTTTACCGGCGACCTGAAACTGACCATTGCCGATCTCACCTGGAAGTGGGCGCCGAATGGCAATCGCAAACAAGGCGAGCTGGTCGCCCGCACCGAATGGTTTGCCGAAGATCGCGATGGCAGTTGGCAGGCAATCGATGGCAATGCCAGCAGCGATTGGAACAGCCGCCGCCGCGGCGGTTATGCCGAAGCCACCTACAAATGGCCGAGCGGTTGGTTGGCTGGTTTGCGGGTGGACCGCGTTACCGGTGATGCCGGTGCCCCGGCGCCTTTTGCCAGCGGGGACAGCAGTGATGGTTACAGTCTGGTGCTGGGTTTGCAGCACACCGAATTCAGTTTGCTGCGCGGCCAGCTGTCGGTCTTTGATGGCCCGGATGGTGATCGCGAGCACAGCGTCGCGTTGCAATACGTGGTCGCCATCGGCGCCCACGGCGCCCACAAATTCTGAGGACAGGCCGACATGAACGATACCGTTATGAACACCATCGCGATGAAAAAGCACGGCATGAAAAAAGCCATCATTCTGGCCGCGACGCTGCTGATCAGTCAGCGTTCGCTGGCGCTGGAAGTGTTTGCCTGCGAGCAGGAGTGGGGCGCGCTGGCGCAAACGCTTGGTGGCGACAAGGTCAGTGTCTACGTCGCGACGACCGCGATGCAGGACATTCACACCATTGATGCCAGGCCGAGCCTGATTGCCAAATTGCGGCGTGCCGATCTGGTGGTCTGCTCCGGCGCTGATTTGGAAGTGGGCTGGTTGCCACAGCTGCAACGTCAGGCAGGCAATAGCCGGGTACAAAGCGGCAACGGGGTATTGTTCGCCGCGGATACGGTCAGCTTGCTGGAAAAACCGGGCGCGCTGGATCGCGCGCAGGGCGACGTCCATCCGCAGGGCAATCCGCATGTGCAATTTGATCCGCACCGGATGCTGACCGTGGCAACGGCGTTATCAGCGCGACTGGTAGCACTCGATGGCGCCAATGCTGATGGCTATCGAAAAAATTTCGCCAGCTTCAAAGACAGTTGGGAAAAAGCCATCGCGCGCTGGGAGGCAGCGGCGGCGCCGTTGAAAGGTCGCAACGTCGTGGTCCAGCATTCGACGTTCACGTATTTGCTCAATTGGCTCGGCATGAATGCGGTCGCCATGATGGAACCGAAGCCCGGCCTGCCGCCGACCACGGCGCATCTGCAGGAAGTGCTGCAGATCATCAAAGCGCAGCCGGTCATGGCGGTGATGAATGCGACCTATCAGGATGCGCGGCCATCGGAATGGTTGTCGGAACGTGCCGGCATTCCGATGGTGAGTTTGCCGCAGTCGATTGGTGGCGATGACAAATCCACCGATTTGATCGCCTGGTATGACAACGTCATTGGCTTGTTGCTGAAGGTGGCGAAATGAATTGGGATGCCTTGGATCTCAGCATACTCGGGCCGGCGTTTGTCGCCGGTCTGATTGTGCTCAGCACGCATGTGTTGCTCGGTCAGCAAGTGCTGGCGCGCGGCATCATTTTCATCGATTTGGCGATCGCCCAGATTGCCGCGTTGGGCGTCATTGCGGCCGAGTACGCCGGCATTGATGAACACAGCTATCTGGTGCAGGTCGCGGCGGCGGCGGCGGCGTTAATCGGCGGCGCCGTGCTCAATTGGTCGGACGGCAAATGGCCGGACAAACAGGAAGCGCTGATCGGCACGTCGTTTGCGTTGGCGGCGACGGCGGCGATTTTGCTGCTGGCCAACAATCCGCATGGCGGCGAGCATTTGAAGGAATTGCTGGTCGGCCAGATTCTGTGGGTAAGCACGACCCAGATCGTAACGGCAGCGCTGGTCAGTGCCGGTTTGCTGATCGCGATGTGGCTGCGCCACGGCGCCAACAAAGGCTTTGGTTTCTACGCCATATTTGCCATTGCCATTACCCAGTCGGTGCAACTGGTCGGGGTCTATCTGGTGTTCACCAGTTTGATCGTACCGGCATTGGCCACAGATCATTTGACCGGCCGGCGGCGCCAGTTGACTGCGTTTGCGATCGGCATTGCGGGTTATGCGCTGGGGCTGACGCTGTCGGCGCTGCTCGATTTGCCCAGTGGTGCGGTCATCGTCTGGTCGCTGGCCTGCTGCGGCGTGGCCTCGCGCTGGCTGTTGCCGGCGCCGCAAGGCAACGCGCCAGCGCCAGCGGCGCATTGAGTGAGGTCGGCGTTCAGCGCACGGCAGGTTCCGTACCGGTTTGATGCAGTGAGGTGCTGGACGCGGCAAAGCTGCCGATGAAACCGTCGCTGTTGTTGCGGGCAAAAAAGCGCGCAGCATCGCCGATGGTGTCGCGATAGCCGAGCGTGAACACCTGGGTGCGGCCGGCTGCGGCGGTCGCGCGCAAATCGGCTTCGATGCGCTGGGTCCACGGGTCATCGCTGGCATAGGCATTTTCGTACAGCACCGCATCCGGATTGTCCGGATGCGGCTGCATCAGCGCGAGACCGGCGATGGTGTCGCTGCCATCGTCGTTCAACCACACGGCTTCGCCGATCAGGTTCAGGCCACGATTGAGCACAATGAAATCCTGCGGCCGTTGCTGTTTGAAAGCGCGAATCAAATCGATCATGGCCCGGGTTTTTTCGATGCGCTGTTCGCGACTCCAATTGGGGTGCGTCAGATAGCGGTCGACGGTGTCCGGCGTGTCGAGGAACAAACCGTGCAAGCCCTGTGCGGCCAGTTGCTCGGCCTGGTGCTGCAACCAGCGTTGCCAGAGCGGCGCACTGACATCGATGCGCCAGGAGGCGAATTTGTCATTCCATTCCACCACCAATTGCTCGAACGGCTGCTGCTGATCAACCGGCAGGGTCGCGACGAAGGCGTCAAAGCGAGCCCGCTCGCGGCTGTCGAGTTCGCCGATGCTGAGATAGCCGAGCACGCGAGCTTGCTTGTCCCGGGCGCGCTGCAGCATGGCCTGCAGGCTGGCCGGGGCAATTTTCCGGCTGTCGAGGATTAGCACTTCATGGTCACCGAGCGACGCGCTCAGCCGCTGCAACTCGGCGCTGTCGTTGCCGTAATAGAGCTGATAGCTGCGGGCATCAAAATCACGGCTGTCGAGCGCGGGCAGCGCGGCGCAGCCGCCCAGCAGGGTGAGCAGAACGGCGGGCAGGGTCATCAACCGAAGAGTACGAGAGATGACGCGGGTAGTGGTACGACGGAGCATGGTGAGTTCATCAAGACAGGCAAGGTCGCCATGCTAGCCGGCACCGGTCCGCTTGGGCAGGGGCGGATTGCTTGCATTAATTAAGACAAAAGTACCAAAATGAAACCGAATTTGGGCATACTGGTCTGAGTTGCTGGACAAACAGTTGACAGCGCGGGATGCAAGCCCGCCAGCCTTCCGTTATGCTTCACCTGACCCGAGCGGGCAGGAAACGCCCAAGAGATGACTGTTTTTCCCAACGGTCGTCGGAGAGATGCAGGAATGTTGTACCAAGGAGATGCAGCCAAGATGGCGCTGGTCCTGATCGTGGATGATGATCCCACGGTGCTGCGCATGCTGACGCAAGTCATGCAGCGCGACGGTCATACCGTCATGCAGGCCGAAGACGGTGAAGTGGCGATGCGGCTGTTTCGTCGCCAGCCGGCCGATATCATCATCACGGATTTGCTGATGCCCAACAAAGAGGGCTTGGAACTGATCGCCGAGGCGCGCGAAGTGGCGCCGGCTGTCGGCATCATTGCCTATTCTGGCGGCGGCAAAATCCAGCCGGAAAACTATCTTGAATTTGCCACCGGCATGGGCGCCGATCGGGTGTTCACCAAGCCGGTGCCGATTACCGATTTATCGGTTGCGGTGCGCGAATTGCTGGCCAGTCGGGCCGCCGTTTGAGTTGACTCAAACGCGTGAGTAAGAACAACAAAACGCCGGCATCAAGCCGGCGTTTTGTTTTCCTGGGAATTTTCGCGGGCAACCGGTTCCAGCGCCATCGTGAACCAGAATCGGCTGCCTTTGCCGACTTCTGAACTGACCCCGATTTCACCGCCCATCAATTCCGACAACTGCTTGCAGACGATCAGCCGCAGCCGACCGGCGAAGCTGGCATTGGTCAGCCGTGAGCGGCTGTCGAGCGAGTCGAACAAACCGGCCTGGGCATCTTTCGGAATGCCCTGACCGGTATCGCTGACCGAGAAGCGCAGCCGTTTCCGGTTGTCTTTTTCCAGCACGTCGACAAACACGCCGACTTCGCCTTCCTTGGTGAACCGGACCGCATTGCCAACCAGATTGCCGAGAATCTGTTTGACCCGCGCCTCATCGGCCAGCGTGGTTTCGGGCACATCCATGTTGATGCTGTGGCTCAGCTTGAGATTCTTGGCGGTGGCGTGATGGGCAAATTCGTTGACCACCGATTCCACCAGCGGATGCACCTGCACCGGCTGCTTGTTCAGTTTCAACAGACCGGCATCCAGTTTGGAGAATTCCAGGATGTTGTTCAGGTTATCGACCAGGGTGCGGGCGGCGCGGCTGGCAATGGTCAGCAATTCGCGCGGTTCCTGCGGCAACCGATACTGATCGAGCAGGTGCAGCATGCTCATCATGCTGTTCATTGGCGTGGTGATTTCATCGCCCATCCGCGACAGGAATTCGCTCTTGGTGCGCGGCGCGTTGACCGCGACATCGCGTTCGCGCAGCACGTGGCGAGTCTGCTCGACCAGCTGATCGTGCTGGCTGCGCAAACGCTGCAACTGGCTTTCCAACTGCTGTTGCTGATTGCCGCTTTGCTGCTGCCATTGCAGCAATGTCTGTTGCAGGCTGGCTGTTTCCGGGCTCGGGCGCAAACCGGCCAGACTGCCGCGCTGACCTTCGGCTTCACGCTGGACTGCGGCAAGCAAGGCGGCGCGCGCCTGTTCATCGCGAATGCCATCCTGCCAGAGCCACCACGCGCCGGCCGCGCCGAGGGCCAACACAGCCAGTGCACCGAGCCACCACAGCGACGCCGTTTCGGTCGGCAGGTTGGTGATCGGGGCCAGCGTCAGTCGGTGGCTGCTGGTAACGCCTACCGGCCACGGCACCGCTTCACCGGCGCTGTCGCCGCTGGCATCGAACTGGAATGGCAAACCGGTGCGGGTTTCCAGGGTCTTGGCCAGCGTGGCATCAAGCGGCAGACCGGCCATCACGACGCCAAGCGCCTGCCCTTCGCTGCGCAGCGTTTCGCTCAGCAGCAGCACGGCGCGTTCGCGCAGCAGGACTTCGGTGCCTTGCTTGGTTGGCTTGTCGCTGTATTGCTGCAACAGATAATCACCGATGCCATACAGCTCGCCGGGGCGGCTCGGGGCATCGGACAGGTACAAGGTGTTGCTGGAGCGGTCATGCAGCAGCACGACATCAAAACCGAAACTGTTTTCGGCCAATGACAATTCCCGCACCACCGTTGGCTGGGCGCCGCTGCGGATCAGATCGCGGACGCGCGGATCCTGGGCAGTGCGTTCGAGGAATTGCTGGGTTTGTTCGAACAGCAATTGCAGCGCGCGACTGGCCTGCTGATTCTGCTGTTCATGGATAGCGTCAATGGCGGCGGCTCGTACAGTCGCGGCATTCTGGCCTACAGCGATCAGCAGCAGGCTGGCCAGCAGGGCCAGCACCGCAATGACCAGAACCAGACGCACTCGCAATGTCATCATGACGACACTCTCACTCTTGTTGTTGTCACCCCTTACTGGCAACCAAGGCTGAGGCTGCTGCAGGTGGGGCGCTATTGTGATGGTTGGACAGCCTGTCCGGGTATCGGTTGGGACTGAAAAGCCCCTGAATTTGCCAACGGCAACTTGCTGTCAGAGATTGTAGGCAGGAATTGTCAGGTTGGGGCAGCCGGCTGCTTGGCGCTGTGACAGTGATCAAAGTCCGCTGCTTTGTCGTTGCTGAACGCGTGCCAGCAAGTCCCGGTGATGTGGAACGGGTACCCCGTTGCGGGCCGCGGCTTCGATCAGGCTGCCGGTGATGAAATCGATTTCGGTGCGGCGATGCTGGCTGTAGTCCTGCTGCATCGAGTTGTAATTGGCGGCGGTCGCCTCGGCAATCGCGGTGACCCGCTGCAGCAGGCCGTTGGCGTCAATGGCATGACCCGCGGCAGTGGCTGCCGCGGCGGCTTCCGCAGCCAGCGGTGGTAGCCAGCGCTGGGCAATCGGATGGCTGAGCAATTCGCCGTTGCGACAGTTCAGCAGTGCCGTCAGCGGATTGATGCAGGCATTGACCGCCAGCTTGTGCCAGAGCCGGGTCGCGATGGCATCGTCCCACTGTACCTGCAGCGCCGTGGCTTGCAGCGAGGCGAGAGCGGCTGCGTGTTCGGCCGGAGGCAGCGTGCCGCGACCGGGTCCGAGCCAGATACCGCCGGTGCCGGCCTGCACCACGTGCTGGCTGCTGCGGCGAAAGCTGCCATGGGTGCTGGTGCCGAGCCAGATCACGGTTTGTTCCGGCAGCAGCCGACGGGCAATCGCTTCGGCGCCCAAACCGTTCTGCAGCAGCACAACCAGTCGCAGTGAGGGGTAATTCGGCGTCAGCGCCAGCAGTGCCGACTCGACATCCGGCGCTTTGACGGTCAGCAGCAGGCGCTGTACCGATTCGGCCTGACCGACGGCCGCGCAGGTAATGGCGACAGCCAGGCTGCGACCGGCGCGTTCCAGCGTCAGCAGGCGGGTGCACTCCTGACTGCCCGGTCGCAGCAACAGACTGGCCGGCTGTCCGGCTTCGGTCAGCGCCGCTGCCCACAGCAAGCCTTGAGCACCAGCGCCGAGAATGTGCCAGTTCATTGCCTTTCCTTGCTGCGCTCAGTAACGTGGCCGGCGATTACAACACAGGGCCGAACCGGCCAGAACAGGAAATTCATCTTGCCAGCTCCGTCGTGGTGGCGCGCCATCTGGACGCGTCAAATGCTGTACTGCGTGTTGACCGGTTTTGCTTCAGGCTTGCCGTTCTATTTTTTGATCAATCTGATTCCGGCTTGGCAACGCGATCAAGGTGTCGACCTGAAGTCGATCGGACTGTTGGCGCTGGTGCAGTTTCCGTACACCTGGAAATTCCTTTGGGCGCCACTGCTGGATCGTTATCACGTGCCGCTGCTGGGTCGCCGTCGCGGCTGGATGCTGCTGACCCAGATTTTGCTGTTGGCGGTGATGCTCAGCTTTTCCTGGCTGGCGCCGCAGCCGGATCTGCAAACCGTGGCGCTGCTTGCCATTGGCGTGGCATTTTTCAGCGCCAGCCAGGATATCGTGCTGGATGCGTATCGGCGTGAGCTGTTGCAGGAGCAACAGTTTGGTCTGGGCAATGCCATACATGTCAATGGCTTTCGCATTTCAGGTTTGGTGCCCGGTGCGCTGGCACTGGTGCTGTCCGATCATATGCCGTGGTCGACCGTATTCCAGATTGTTGCGGGGTTCATGACGCTCGGGATCTTCCTGACGCTGTGGGCACCGGAGCCGAGTCATCGAGGCCAGCCGCCGATGCGGCTGGAGCAAGCCGTTGTTGAACCGTTCAAGGAGTTTTTTCAGCGGCAGGGCACGGGTTCGGCATTGCTGATTCTGGCTTTCATGTTTTTGTACAAATTGGGTGACTCGATGGCCGTCGCGCTGGCGACGCCGTTTTATATGGACATGGGCTTCAGCAATACCGCGATTGGACTGGTGACCAAAAATGCTACGTTGTGGCCGGCCGTCATTGGCGGCATGCTCGGTGGCATCTGGATGCTGAAGCTTGGCATCAATCGCGCGTTGTGGCTGTTTGGCCTGGCGCAGATTTCCAGCATCCTGTTGTTCGCGCTGTTTTCCGCATTGCCAGCGGAACAGCTCAATCTGTATTGGCTTGCTGGTGTCATCACTTGGGAATATCTGGCCATCGGTTGCGGCACGGCCGCGTTCACGGCGTTTATTTTCCGGCTCGCCAATCCTGCATTTGTGGCCACCCAGATCGCCTTGCTGACGGCTCTGGCGCTGATTCCGCGGGTATTTGTCAGCGCCAGCACCGGGTATCTGGTTGAGGCGATGGGTTGGACCCAATTCTATCTGCTGTGCGCGCTGGTTGCGGTTCCGGGCATGCTATTGCTGCTCAAGGTGGCACCGTGGCACGAGCCTAAAGACGCTGCTGTGGCGAATGCCGAGCCGCGCTGATTTTTCTGACGGTTTTACGATAAGGTTAAAAAAAACAAAGGCGCCGGATGGCGCCTTTGTTTTGGTTCAGACAGTCTTTCTTTAGCAAGACTTACTTAAGGAAAAATGCTCAGCATCGACTAGAAATGGAAGGTCGCGGCGACATAATTGCCTTTGAATTCCAGATCGCCGGAGACATCTTCTTCATCCGGGTCGATCTCAATGGACATGTTGCGCTGGCCGGCTTCGATGCCGAGGCCAAAGGCAAACTGATAGGCGACATTGAAGCGGATGTCCTTGACTGTGACGCCAGCAGCGCTGATGCCGGAGGCTTGACCACCAAATGACAGACCGGTCAGCGGCAGGTCAAACTTGGCGGCGACATAAAGCATAGGTACCGGGGCATCGAGCACTTCTTCTGAACTCTGGCCGCTGCCGCTCAGGCGGATCTTGCCATCGAACTGTTTGATATCCAGACCGAGGTCCAGGTTGACCCAGTTGTCGAGCACTTCGTAATACAGCACGTAATCGTTGTGGCTCAGATCAAAATCGGTGACGACCGTCGTGCTGGCATTGTAGGTATCACCGTCGTAAGTGATAGCGCGGCTCAGCACATTGCTGCCGTCGCTTTTCAGCTCGTTGCGTTCAATGCGGATATTGGGCAATACCGGAACCGGGTGCTCCAGCGCAATCCAGAGCGAGTTGCCATCCGAATCATCGATTGCCAGATCGTCTTCAACATCAATGGAGGTAGCAGTGCCGTTGGTTTCGCTGGCGAAGTTGCCGCTGTATTCCTGGCTCCAGCGCGCCGCACCGGCATAGACACCGAAAATGGTGTCAGCCTGGGCCGACAATGGCAGGGTGCCGGCGAGCAGCAGGCCGGCGAGCAGGGTCTTCTTTTTCATGCTGTTCATGTTGAGACTCATGGTGGGTTCTCCTGATACGCAAGTGCAGCGTCGGGGCAAGCTTAACAGCGGCAACGGTCGTCGGCGAGTGCGGTGGTTGGCAATTTGCCGCCGGCCGTCGTGGCTTCGGCCGTGCTGGGCAAATTATGGGCAAAAAAAAAGGGCGTTGCCCAAGAATCTGGAACAGCGCCTTGTGGAAAGTCTGACCGACAATCAGTGCTGTCGGTGCGGTTGTCTGAAGCGTAGCCGCTTCCCGGCCGTTTGCAAGTCGGCGCCATGGCCGGGAACGGTGCCTGAACCGGCGAGTGGTGCCGCCGGTGTCTGCGAATTACTGGCCCAGAAATGCGATCAATTCCGCATCATTTAGCGCACGTGCCAGAACGTGGCCGAGTGACTGGTTCATTTCTCCGCTGACCTCACCGAGGCTGGCGGTGCCGCCGACTTCCCGCGAGCGCTTGTCGTTGAAGGTACGGGAACGGGTGCCGGCCGGCGTGATGGCCTTGAATTCGATAACCGTTTCCACGGCAATGGTGTCGCGCAAAACCGTGTGGCTGATTTGGTGTTCGGCTTTTTGGATGGTCACGACAAACTGCCGCTCTGCGCTGGCATCGCTGACCTGAAAGTGGTGCGCGGCGAGGCCGCCGGCCAGCTTTTCCTTCACGGTAACGGTCACAGGCCGCTCCAGATCAAAATGGGGCTGACCGGTTGCCGCCGAGCTTGGCAGGCTGCTGACTTGCAATTGCACGGTCTGGCCGGAGCCCAGCGACGAGCCGGCGGCGATGACTTCAGGGTCGAGCAGGATTTTGGTCGGGCCGGTGGCGCAGGCGGACAGCAGTGTCAACAAGGCAACAGGCAGCAGTGAGGCGAGGCGAGACATGGTGCAAAACTCCCAGAGCATTGATGGAGGACCGGATCAGTGGCCGGCGACATGGCGCGCATGATAGCGGCCGCCTGCGCGTTTCGGCGAGTGCTGGCCAGCCACGCTGCGGATAATTTGCTGCTGCGCAGCATCGATGACAAGCATGTCAGTCGGATGAAAGCCGACGGTTCGATTTGCGCTGGCTGCCGGTATCACGGCACAATCATCGGACCAGCAGACACATGCGCGGCCGACACCGCGCCAGCCATGGAGCAAGGGAATGGGCACTCGGGTAGCACTGGTCACCGGCGGAACCGGCGGTTTGGGAACAGCAATTTGCCAGCGTCTGGCAGCATCCGGCTACAAAGTGGCGGCCGGCTATAACAGCGGCGGCGACCACGACAAGGCCAAGGCCTGGCAGGCGGAGCAGAAAGCCGCCGGTTTTGATATCCAGATTGCCTTCGGCGATGTCCGTGATTTCGATTCCTGTGGTCGCTGTGTCGAAGAGGTGCAAGGTCAGCTCGGACCGATTGAGGTCTTGATCAACAACGCCGGCATCACTCGTGACAGCACCTTGCGCAAGATGACCAAGGAGCAGTGGGACGCCGTGCTGGTGTCCAATCTGGATTCGGTTTTCAACATGACCCGCCATGTCATCAATGGCATGGTGGATCGCGGCTTTGGTCGTATCGTCAACGTTTCTTCTGTCAACGCCCAGAAAGGCCAACTCGGCCAAACCAATTACGCGGCCGCCAAGTCCGGCATTCACGGCTTCACCAAAGCGCTGGCCCAGGAAGTGGCGCGCAAAGGCGTCACGGTCAATACCGTATCGCCGGGCTATATTGCTACCAAAATGGTGATGGCGGTGGCGCAAGAGATTCGCGACGAAATCATTCGCGGCATTCCGGTCGGTCGATTGGGGACACCAGAGGAAGTGGCTGCCGCCGTGGCCTTTCTGATTTCGGAAGAGTCAGGCTTTATCACCGGCGCCAATCTGTCGCTCAATGGTGGTCAGCACATGTTTTAACCGTCAGTCTGGCGCATGGCAGGCTGACATCAGCGGCAAGAAGAACGAAGCAAAAAGGAGAAGGGAAATGCGCTTCAAACTTGGACTGTTGGCAGGGGCAATGTTGACATTGGCGGGTGCGGCATCCGCCAATGATGGGAGCTGGGAGCCGACTATCGGTTTTGGTTGGCAGTTGCCAGATGAAGATCGTGGCCTGGAAAATGACTCTGAGATGAAATATCTCGGAGTTGGTTACTATGTTACCGACGAAGTGATGCTTGAACTGTACGCTGCTGATCACGATGCAAAGTCGGACCCCGCAGGGATCAATGTTGATAGTTCTCAGCAGGGCTTCAAGGCGCTGTATCACTTTGAAACGAACCGCCCCGGCATCATTCCGTATATTGCGCTTGGCTTGAATGAAATCAGCTTCAAACCTGATGGTGGTGACAAGGAAAGTGAAACCGGTGTCATGGTTGGCCTTGGCTTGAAGACCTATTTCACTGAGCGTTTGAGCCTGCGCTTTGAACTCAACAATACCCGTTACGAAGATAGCAAAGACCACGACAGCCAGATGTGGCTAGGTCTGAGCTATATGTTTGGCGGCAACGATCACTCAGCTGCAGTGGAAGAGGAGCCGGCAATGGAAGCCGCACCGGCTCCAGCTCCTGCGCCCGCACCGGTCGTTCCGGCAGCGCCGAAAGACAGCGATGGCGACGGCGTTTATGACAATGCGGATCAGTGTCCGAACACCGCGGCCGGTCGCAAGGTTGACGAGAAAGGCTGCGAGAAGGTGCTGCGCGAGAAAGTCAGCATCAAGATGAACGTGCTGTTTGACGTCAACAAGGCGGATATCAAGGCGGTGTCAGCTGCAGAAATCAAACGGGTTGCGGATTTCATGGCCGAGTATCCGACCACCAAGGTCGTGATCGAAGGTCACACCGATTCGGTAGGTAGCAATGAGATCAACAAATCGTTGTCCGAGCGTCGCGCCAAAGCGGTAGCTGACTCACTGGTTCGTGATTACGGCATTGATGCCAGCCGGGTCAGTTCGGTCGGTTACGGTGAAGAGCGTCCGCTTGGCGACAACGCGACTGCTGAAGGCCGTAGCCAGAATCGCCGCGTGACTGCGGAAATTGAAGAAACGGTGGTTGTTAAGCAGTAATCAAGACAATGGCAGCGCTTGCGCTGCCATCCGTTGACAACAAAACGCCGAAGTGGAAGCCCTTCGGCGTTTTGTTTTACGGCTCCTAAGGAGCCGTAAGGCGGGCACTATTTTCGGCTTTGCCGGCGCTGCTCAGGCAGCGCGGCGAAAAGAGTAGGCCTTGTCGTAATCGCTGCGGATTTTTGCCGCCAGCCCGTGATACAGCGGCCGCACCAGCAGGTGCAATGAACGTATGGTCACTGACACGCTCATCATCGACGGTACCCGTTGGCCACGGTGCTCAATCGGCGCGCCGATCGGTTCCAGCCGGACACCGAGTCGACGGAAGTGCTGGGCCAGCCACGGCTCGGTCAGCATGAACAGGGTATCAATGCCGTGGATTTGTGCGGCCTCCAGCATGCCGAGATAGAGCCCGACCGGAATGTACGGGAAGCGGGGACGGCGCAGATTGCCGTAATCTTCATCGCTGATCGCCACCGGTTTGCGCTGCTCACCGGTGCGGCGGCGGAAACGACCATCGACGGCCAGACGAGAAACTTCGGCAATGCTGTCGCGCGCCAAGCCCAGATTTTCCATCAGCCGTTCATCCAGCGTGTGGGCGCACGCTTCCTCAAACGGTAGCGGATTGCTGGGGAAGTTTTCGTGGCAGCGGATTAATCGGACACAGCCGACGTATTCATTGAGATTGCGGCTGCGCAGCAGGATGTGCAGGGACTGCGGGTCGTAGCTGTCGGCCTCCATGCCGTCATCGCGGACCGGCTCCCAACCCAGTTCTTCGCAGTAAACACGATGGCGTACGCGATAGACTTCCTGGCGTAACTCATCAGTGGTGGCGGGCAGGATTTCAAAAAACTGATCGAAGTTTTGTTTCAGCTGCAAGAACTCGCGCGCGAGTATCAACGACTGCATCAACGACATGGTGCCTCTCCGTGGTACCAGAACCGATAACCCACTTGGCAAATCGCGCCGCAAGGGCCGTTTGCCTCTATCCAGTTTGGTCGGTCGTTGCGGTCCCCGCAAGCAGGCAAGACTCAGCGTTTTAAGCCGGCAGTTCTTTGCAACGGCAATGTATAAGCAGCCATCCGTTGGCAGCGGTCAATCGCCGCTACCGCCATCACTGCTACCGTCACAGCCACCATCGCTACTGCTGTCACTGCAGAGGTGATTGCTGTTTTGACTGCAGGATGAATTCGTACTGCCGTCGTAGCTGCTGGCAAAGCCAGTGCCAGCGGCCGTCCCCACTCCGTCCGCGCCGTCGGCGCGGGGACGTCTGCCTTGGCCAGGCTTTTGCCCGGGCGTGCTGCCAGCATTACGAAAAAACAATAACGTGCCGACGATGAACAGCAGGATGAGCACAAACACCAGCACCACGGACATAAGCCTTCCTCGCGGCGTCAGCGTTCGACTGCCACCGGATACAGCAGATACTCCGGATCGGCATAGCCGGAGCGTTGATAAAACCAGCGCAGCCTGGCTTCCGGATCCTTGGCGAAATTTTCGTCCTGCAGCGCCTTGTTGAAGGCTTCCTGCAAGGCCGGATTTTGCTGCAACATTTGCTGTGCCAGCGGTTCCACCACATAGCCCTCGATGTATTCGGTGGCGCTCAGAATTTCCAGGAAATAGCCCCAGCTGAACAGCGAATCTTCCGACTGCGGCTCCAGCAAGGCGACCACCAGCTCACCGAGTGGCTGATCGGTACTGACCCGTACCGAGCCGGCCGGAAACGTCCGTTCATGCGTCTCGATAACCGGCTGGCCGGAACTCACCAGTGCGCGCCCTTCGAAAGCTTTCGGCTGTTGCTTGGCATCCGGCAAGCGGTACCACTCCAGTTGCCGGGTTGTCGGCTGTTTGATTTCTTCCAGCTGAATGCCATGGCGACGCAGCACGGCAATGGCGTTGCTCGCGGTGGCCGGAAGCCAATAGGCTTTGGGTCGGGTCACCAGCACGGATGGCTGTGACGGGATCACGTCCACGTCGAACTCTTGTGGCTGACCCAACCAACGCACTTCCGTGTCACCGGAAATCGGCGATTGATAATTTTCGTGGGCGACGCCAGCAAATTTCATTTTGTAGCTGTTGGCGGTATCGGCGGTCGGCACAAACCCCAAGGTTTCCGCGCGCTGCTGACGATCGGCGGCAATCGCGGTACGCAGACTGGCGACATTCTTGCCGGCGAGCTCGAGCGTTGCAGCCATCAACACATAGGTGCCAAGCACGCGCTGCTTGTACGGTTTCAGCGAGTGGTTCTCCACCAGCATCGCCGGCAGGTGGCGCAGATCACCGTAGCCTTGCGAAAAACGCGGCGATGCCTGCCAATCGCTGATGCCCTGACTCAGATCCTTGTTGGCATTGGCGAAAATCAATGGCCCCGGAATATGGCCCTGCTTTTTCAGCGCCTTGTCCAATCCGGGCCGGTATTGCTCGCGCAGCCAGCGAGCAATGCGCGGGCTGTAGGCGTTGCGATCATTGGAACCAAACGTGATGTCGTATTGGTAATCGATGCCGTCAGTGACATGCAGGTCCAGATACAGCTCGGGATCAAGCCGCTGCAGCAGCCGCAGCATCGCCTGCATTTCCGGCGACTCGGCCTTCATGTAATCGCGATTCAGATTCAGATTCTGCGCGGTGGTGCGCCAGCCCATCTGCTCGGGGCCGCGCTGGTTGACACGCTGATTGCTCGGTCGGCCGTCGCTGCTGCCGCCGCGGCGTTCGTGACCATCAACGTTGAACACCGGGACGAAATACAGATCGGCGTTATCGATCAGTTGCAGTTGCTTGCCGAGTGCGAAATCGCGCAGCAGCATCAAGCCGGCATCTTTGCCATCAATCTCACCGGCGTGAATGCCGGCCTGCATCAAGACCCGCGCCGCCGGGGATTTGAGCCGGCGATTCAGCAGTGGCTCCGGATTCTTGCTGGCAATCACCAGCACCAGCGGTCTGCCTTCGGCGCTGCGGCCGAATTCCTGCAGCTGAATTAGCTCGCTCTGCAGATCGAGTCGGCGCAAAAACGTCAGCGTGTCGTCGTAATTTGGTGTGCCGACAAACTGGCTCTGTTCGATCGGCGTCAGCCACTCCGCCGGAATGTTTTTCAGCAGCTCTTCGCTGGCGCCTGACCACGGCAGTGCGGGCGGCAATGGTGCTTGCAGAGTCGGAGCAGCTGACGCGCTGGCGCGGCCAGTTTCGGTGACGCCGTCAACCATCGCTTCATCGGCTTGTGCCAGTTGGCCGCCAATCGTGCCGGCGAGCAGGGCGGTCGACAGCGTAGTCGACAAAAAAAACAGCGGTGTGCGTTTCATTGTTCTATCGGTCCTGACAGGTCCACTGGTTGCCCGAGTGGGAGCGGCTTCAGCCGCGATGTTTTTGACAGTTTAAAAAATCACGGCTGAAGCCGCTCACACTGAGTGCATTTCTTGTTGTAGGAGCGACCTTGGTCGCGAAGATTCTTTACAAACAATCGCGACCAAGGTCGCTCCTATAAAATTCGGTTGGGCGATGGTCAGCCCGGTTCAAACTCCGGACACAGGGTATTGGCGTAACGCTCGAAAATCGCATCGAACTGTGCCAGCACCAGGTCCAGCCCGGCAATGTCATTTTGCCGCAGTAATTGCTGCAGCGCGCGGCGGGGAAACTCTGCCGGCAGGTGCCGGCTGACCGGGGCATAGCTCAGGTGCCAGGGCTCCGGGGCAATGCCGCCATTATCGTGCCGGTAAGGCCGGAAGAAGCCGTATCGGCTGGCATGCTGGCCGAGCCAATCATTCAGATCGCCGCAAGGCCCACCGGCGCAGAACTCGCTCGGCAGCAATTGCGGCCGGATGCCGCGCTGGATGGCGTCGCCATCGAACACGTCAATTTCGCTGCCCCAATGATGGCGGGAGAGACCCGGCAGCGCCGAATAGCGCAGCACCTTGTGCAGCCAATCGGCATCGCTGAAATCGGCGCGTTTGAGCGAGCGGCCTTCGTCATCGTGCACTGGCCGCAGGCCGTTGAATTTCTCGTTCCAGATCAATTGCTGGCGGGCGAAGTCGCGGAAGGTGCTGACCGGCAGCAAACAGACGCCGTCACGCTGCGCAGCTTCGACCATCGCCTGCCAGCTGCTGATCGCATCGCGGTGCAGCCGCCATGACTTGCCGGTGCCGATACGGGTATCGGTCCAGTTGTCGAGATGGGTGTCGGTCAGGCCAAACAGTTGATCGGGGGTCATGGTGACTCGGGTGCGTGTTTCGATAGCGTATGGCGTAATTCGCGCGAGCTTAGCGCTCTCGCAACCACCCCCAGCCCCTCCTTGAAAAGGAGGGGGATCAAAAACGGCCTTCAGCGCGTTCCGGGAAAGGCTTCGAATCCATTCCCCTCCTTATCAAGGAGGGGCTAGGGGTGGTTAATGCGACGAAGCTCGATAATCAAATTACGCAGCGAACAACGCCTTGCGTGGTTCACAGCAGCATCTTTTCAAGAATACGCTCATACAACGCCACCAACTTTACCAACTCATCGGTGCTGACGCACTCGTTGACCTGGTGAATGGTGCGGTTGCAAGGGCCGAGTTCCAGTACCTGGGCGCCGGTCTTGGCGATGAAGCGGCCATCGGAGGTGCCGCCGGTGGTCGAGGCATCGGTTTCGATGCCGCAGAGTTCGCGTATCGCCTCGCGGGTGGCGTCGAGCAGCGGTCCGGCTTCTGTCAGGAACGGTTCGCCGGACAGCATCCAGTCCACCTCATCGACCAGCCGGTGCCGGTGGCAAAGATGCTGCACTTTTTCCTTGATGCCGGCCGCGGTCTGTTCGGTGCTGTAGCGCAGATTGAATTCAACAAACAATTCGCCGGGCACGACGTTGTTGGCGTGACCGGCCTGCACCCGGGTGATCTGCAGCGAAGTTGGCGGGAAATGGGCATTGCCCTGATCCCATTTGACCTGCGCCAGCTCATTCAGCGCCGGCAGCGCCTTGTGAATGGCGTTGTCAGCACGCTGCGGGTAGGCGACATGGCCTTGCTTGCCGTGGATATTGATGCGGCCGGTAATCGAACCGCGCCGGCCAATCTTGATCACATCGCCGAGGGTTTCACTGCTCGACGGCTCGCCGACAATGCACCAATCCAGCTTTTCGCCGCGTTGCATCAGCGCCTCGACCACCTTGATGGTGCCGTTGACGAATTTGTCTTCTTCATCGCTGGTGATGAGAAACGCTATGCGGCCTTTCGGGTTCGGGTGCTTGGCCAGAAATTGTTCGGTCGCAATCACCATCGCCGCCAGCGAGCCTTTCATGTCTGCAGCGCCGCGACCATACAGATAACCGTCGCGATAGCTTGGCTCGAACGGTGGCGTCGTCCACTTCTCGGCCGGGCCCGGCGGCACCACATCGGTATGACCGGCAAAGACAAACAGCGGGCCTTCACTGCCACGCACCGACCAGAGATTGTGGGTGTCGATAAAAAACATCGACTCGTTGACAAAGCCGAGTTGGGCGAGCCGCTCATCGAGCAATTGCTGGCAGCCGGCGTCTTCGGGGGAAACCGAAGGCCGGGCGATCAGTTGTTCGGTCAGCGTGAGAACTGATGGTTTGTCATGCATTTAACTTGCGAACCCTTTATCAAGCAAACGCACTTCGTGCGCCAGACAAATGCCATTACCGCCTTCGATCGGGCGGACACCGTACAGCGTACCGGAATCGGTGTGTTCGGCCTGAATCACCACCACCAATTGCTCAATGCCATCGACCACCCGCTGAACGCCACGACAGGGCAGCTCCATGTCGACCGGCGTGGCATTGCCTTCGACATAAAACACGGCGCGCCCTTCCGCGACATCCTGCTCGGTGGCGACGCGGCCACTGATGTACGGCACCTTCGCCCAGTCCGCCAGCGGAATGGCAGCCCACAGCGTGGTCATGCTCAGCGAAGTCATGTTCAGCTCAGTTCCGCTTTGTATTTGGCTTCATCAAAGCCGACCAGCAAAACGCCATCGCCTTCGATAACCGGACGCTTGATCAGGCTCAGATTGGCCAGCATCAGCTTGATGGCCTTGGCCTCGGTGACATTTTCTCGATCGGCATCAGACAGCTTGCGCCAGGTCGTGCCTTTGGTATTCAGCAGCACTTCGTAACCGACCTGCTTGACCCAGCGCTTCAGTGTCGCCGGTTCAAGTTCGGCTTTCTTGTAATCGTGAAATTCGTAGGCGACGCCGTGCTTGTCCAGCCAAGTAAAGGCCTTCTTCATCGTGTCGCAGGCTTTGATGCCGTAAATCGTGAGCATGTTGCATCCATCGTAGGGCGGATCAAGCGAAGCGGATCCGCCGCTGTCTCGAAGATGGTGGCTCCGCTTGCGCTTGAGCCACCCTACAAGTTTGAATAACTCTTATCATACCGGCGCAGGTCGGTATCCATTTTCTGGTTCTAGTCGTACTGGCTAGCCCCCTTTCCCCAACCCCCGCTCCGCGCCCCAGCCATTCTCCGGCTCGTGGCGCTGAGGCGGAACGAAGCGTTGCTTCGTTAATTCCCGCCTCGCCCCGCGAGTGGCGAGGGGCTTAATGAAGAGTGCTTTACTCGGCGCGTAGCAACTCATTAATACCGACCTTCGCTCGAGTCTTGGCATCAACCTTCTTGACGATCACGGCGGCGTACAGCGAGTACTTGCCGTCTTTGCTCGGCAGGTTGCCGGAGACGACCACAGAGCCAGCTGGGACACGGCCGTAGTGAATCTCGCCGGTTTCGCGATCGTAAATGCGGGTGCTTTGGCCGATGTAAACACCCATCGAGATCACGCTGCCTTCTTCGACGATAACGCCCTCGACCACTTCCGAGCGGGCGCCGATAAAGCAGCCGTCTTCGATAATGGTTGGTGCGGCTTGCAGCGGTTCGAGCACGCCGCCGATGCCGACGCCGCCGGACAGGTGCACGTTCTTGCCGATCTGGGCGCAGGAGCCAACGGTGGCCCAAGTGTCGACCATGGTGCCTTCATCGACATAAGCACCGATGTTCACATAGGACGGCATCAATACGACATTCTTGGCGATATAGCTGCCATAGCGAGCCACAGCCGGTGGCACCACGCGCACGCCGGTGGCGCGCAGTTCGGCATCGGACAGGCCGGCGAATTTTGACGGCACTTTGTCGAAAAATTGCAGATCGCCGCCGCCCATCGGGCGGTTGTCGTTGAGCCGGAAGCTTAGCAGCACGGCTTTCTTGACCCATTCATTGACCCGCCACTGGCCGTCGATTTTCTCGGCGACCCGGACTTTGCCGGCATTCAAATCATTGATGATGGATTGCACTGCCATGCGCAGTTCGGCTGGCGATTTTTGCGGAGAGAATTCGCTGCGCTGTTCCCAGGCGGCGTCAATCATTGCGGAGAGTGAGCTCATGTTGCGGTCATTTTCTTAGTGGGTTGAGAATCGGTAGATTGAGAAAGTGGTGATGAAGAATGAGATGCCTGCGAAAGCGGCGACTGTGCCACCAGTGCGGCTCCCGGTGTTGCTGCCGTTGTCGCTGTCGTAGCCGCATCCAGCAGCAAGCGCAGCATGTGCTCAAGCTGTTGCTGCTTTTCCTGCGACAGCGGCCGGGCTTCGCGGTCGGTAATAAAAAACACGTCTTCGGCCCGTTCGCCGAGCGTGATGATCTTGGCGTTGTGCAGCAACAGATCACAGTATTTGAACGCGGCGCCAACTCTGGCCAACAGGCCGGGCCGGTCCAGCGTGATCAGTTCCAGTGCGGTCCGTTGCCGGCGCGCATCATTGCTGAAACCGATGCGGGTTTCCAGTACAAACGGCTGCCTTTTTGTACTGCTTTGTTGCAGGTTCAGCGGCACCTTGCTGACATCGCGCAGGTGCTGTTGCAAATGGCGCTGGATGCTTTGCAGTCGTTTGAGGTCGAGCACCGGCTGGCCGTCTTCTTCGAGCACAACAAAGGCATCGAGGCCCATGCCATACGGCGTGGTGTGAATGGTCGCGGCCTGAATGCTGACCCGTTTTTGGGCGAGCAGCGCGGTGATGGCGGCAAACAAAAACTCCTGATCGTGAACATAGATCAGGAATTCGGTGCCGCCAGCGGAGGGCAGTTGCCGGGCAATGACCAAGGGTTCATCGCTGTCTTCCGGTTGCGCCAGCAGTTGCGTGGTGACCCATGCAAGCGTTTCGCCGTTGACCTTGCTGAAATAATCGCCGCCGAGCAGGCGCCACAGATCATGCACCGGTTCGCTGGCAATGCCGTCGGCGGCCAGCCGTTGCAGCGCTTCGTCGCGGATCAGCGCAGCACTGTCAGCCGGCAGCAGCGCGCTGCCACGGCGCAGGTATTCTCGGGTGGCCAGATACAGATCGCGCAGCAGGGCATCCTTCCAACCGTTCCAAAGACTCGCGTTGGTGGCGCGGATATCGCACATGGTCAGCACGTACAGCAATTCCAGTCGCTGGGTGGTGCCAACTTTGGCAGCGAATTCGGCAATGACCTCCGGATCGGTAATGTCTTTGCGCTGGGCAACCAGCGACATCGCCAGATGGCTCTGCACCAGCCAGCTGACCAGCTCAACGTCGCCATCACTGAGGCCAATCTGCTTGCAGAACTGCAGCGCATCGACCGCACCCAGTTCCGAGTGATCGCCGCCGCGGCCTTTGCCGATGTCGTGAAACAGGCCGGCCAGATAAATCAATTCCGGCTGCACCAAGCGCTGCATGATGCGCTCGGCATGCGGGAACAGGCCGGCGGTGTTCGGATCGGACAGGCGCACGAGATTGCGCAGCAAAAACAGCGTGTGTTCGTCGACCGTGTAGTGATGGAAGCGGTCGAACTGCATCTGGCCGGTGATCTGGGCAAAGGCCGGGACAAAGGCGCCGAGAATGCCGGTGTTCTTCATCGCAAACAGTGCGGTGGCCAGATTCGCCCGCGCCCGCAGAATGCGGATGAACAGTTGCTGGTAACGCGGATTGGCGCGATACGCGGCATCGACCCGTTGCCGCGAGTGCCGCAACAGCCGCAACGTGGTGGCCGACAGGCCGGTAAGGCCTTCGGTTTCGGCCAGCACGACAAAAACTGACAGCAGCGATTCCGGATGTTTGGCAAAGGTATTGAATTCGCGCAGTTCGAGCAGGCCGTCGCGTTGCTGGAAATGTGCGTCGATGACAACCGGTTCGCTTTTCTGATGGGTGCCGAGCATCACTTCACTGAACAGCTCGACCAGCACGTCGTTCAGGTTGCGCACGGTCAGCACCGCACGAAAATACTGCTTCATGAACTGCTCGACCGCGAGTCGCCCCGGTTGGTCGACAAAGCCGAGCCGTTCGGCGACGGCTTTCTGCAAATCAAACAGCAAGCGGTCTTCGGCGCGGCCGGCGACCAGATGCAGCGCGTAACGGACCCGCCACAGGAACAATTGGCAGCGGGTCAGCGCCCGGTATTCCTGCGGCAGGAACACGCCGCGCCGGGTCATCGCCAGCAGCGATTGATCACCAAAGCGGCGCTTGGCGATCCATTGAATGTTCTGGATATCGCGCAGGCCGCCGGGGCTGGATTTCAGATTCGGCTCCAGTTTGTAGGCGGTGCCTTCGAATTTGCGGTGACGGGCTTTTTGCTCGTCGACCTTGCCGCGAAAGAACGCATCCGGCGGCCACATCTGCACCGGCGACAGGTGGTCGCGCAGGCGCGCGCTCAGGCCCGGATCGCCGCACAGCAACCGCGCTTCCATAAGGTTGGTCATGACGGTGAGATCGTCGCGCGCTGCGGTTTCGCATTCATCAATGGTGCGGACGGCGTGGCCGACGGTTAGTTTCAGGTCCCAGAGCAGGGTGATCAGTTGTTCGAGCTGTTTGCCGAGGGTCGCGTCCGGTGCTTTTTTGAGCAACAGCAGAATGTCGATGTCCGATTGCGGGTGCAACTCGCCACGGCCGTAGCCGCCCACCGCCAGCAACGCGATGTCGGCTTGCGCCTGCAAACCGAGCTGTTGCCAGAGGTGCTGCAGCAACCAATCCATCCGCTGGGCGCGGCGCCGGACCAGGGTTTCAACCGGGGCGCCAGCATCAAAGGCCAGCGCATCACGGTCAATCTGGCTTTGCAGCCAGTCGCGCAGGGCGTCGCGGTCGGCGCCACAGGCGAGCAGGGCGGACAGCTCTTTTTCGGCTTCGGCAGCGGACACCTGATGGTTCATTCGACGGCGGACTTCGCGAGGGACGAGCCCGAAGTTTACCCGCTTGGCGGCAAGCGGTCGCCGGATTGCGCGGATCGTCATATCTGCCGGCCGGTTTTTGTCGGGCAACCCCTCCGACCTCCCCGGATTGGCGGCTTATTACCGCGAATTGGCGCGGTGCCAACTCGCCGCCACGTCGGCAGACGTCTACAATACCGGCCTTCATGCCCGGAGCCGGTAAACCAACCCGGACCGGGCAATGGCCGGGCGCAAAGGCGCTCAACAATCAGGAGCAAGTCATGAGTAAGGGTGATGTTCACGGTCAGGTAGTCGTGTTGGGCTCTGGCCCCGGCGGCTATAACGCGGCCTTTCGTGCGGCCGACCTCGGTCTGAACGTAGTGCTGGTGGAAGCCGAAGCCACGCTCGGCGGCGTCTGCCTCAACGTCGGTTGCATTCCCTCCAAGGCGCTCCTGCATTGCGCCAAAGTCATTGATGAAGCGGCGGTTGCCAGCCATCACGGCATCGCTTTCGGTGCGCCGAAAATCGATCTCGACAAAGTCCGTGGTTACAAAGACGGCGTGGTCGGTTCGCTGACCAAGGGCCTGGCCGGCATGGCGAAAATGCGCAAAGTGCAAGTCGTCACCGGCTACGGCAAATTCACCGGCCCGAACATGCTGGCGGTTACCGACAAGGCCGGCAAAGTCACTACCGTGTCGTTCGACAACTGCATCATCGCCGCCGGCTCGCGTCCGGTTGCGCTGCCGTTCCTGCCGCAGGATGAGCGCATTGTCGACTCGACCGGCGCGCTCGAACTGAAAAAGATTCCGGAGCACATGCTGGTGCTCGGCGGCGGCATCATCGGTCTGGAAATGGCCACCGTCTACCGCGCACTCGGCGCCAAGATCTCGGTCGTTGAAATGGCCGACCAGCTGATCCCGGCCGCTGACGCCGATGTGGTCAAGGTGTTGCACAAATACGTCGAGAAGAAATACGAAGCGATTCTGCTCGAAACCAAAGTCACCAAAGTCGAAGCCAAGAAAGACGGCCTCTATGTGACCTTCGAAGGCAAGAACGCCCCGAAAGATCCGGTCAAGTACGACATGATCCTGTCGGCGGTTGGCCGCGCCCCGAACGGCAAGCTGCTCGATGCCGAGAAAGCTGGCGTCAAGGTCGATGACCGCGGCTTCATTCCGGTTGACAAGCAAATGCGCACCAACGTGCCGCACATCCTCGCGATTGGCGACATCGTCGGCCAGCCGATGCTGGCGCACAAAGCTTCGAAAGAATCGCACGTTGCTGCCGAAGTTATCGCCGGCAAGAAACACTACTTCGATCCGATGTGCATTCCGTCGGTCGCCTACACCGATCCGGAAATTGGCTGGGTCGGCCTGACCGAGAAAGAAGCGAAAGCCAAAGGCATCGACTACGGCGTCGGTTCGTTCCCGTGGGCCGCCTCGGGTCGCGCCATTGGCGTCGCCCGCAGCGAAGGTTTCACCAAGCTGTTGTTCGATAAGGCCACGCACCGTGTCATCGGCGGCGCCATTGTCGGCGTCAACGCCGGTGAACTGATCGCTGAAATCGGTCTGGCCATTGAAATGGGCGCCGATGCCGAAGACATCGCGCTGACCATTCACGCCCACCCGACGCTGTCGGAGTCGGTCGCGTTTGCTGCCGAAGTCTACGAAGGCACCTGCACCGATCTGCCGCCGAAGCGCAAATAAGTATTGGCGGTACGGTGTTAGTGAGAAAATCCCGGCGAATGCCGGGATTTTCTTTTCGGGTGGCCGGTAAAGACTTGCCCGAATGGCGAGAAAACTGGATGCTGCCGGCAATTGCTCGGACGGCAGGTTCACCCTCTCCCCAACCCCTCTCCCGTCAAGGGAGAGGGGAAACAGGGCGGTAGTCGGCAATTGGTAAGGCTGCGGGTTCATCTTCTTGCCAGGCCTTCTTCTATTAAGAGAGAGGGAGAAAGCAGAACGGCTGCCGGCGTCGGCTTTGCTTGCTGTGTCAGTTTTTCTCGGCACTGTCTGGTCGAGAGTGAATACAACATTGCCGGCAGATCTGAAGTCGAAAACGTTGTTCCCCCTCCCCCTCGACGGGGGAGGGCTGGGGAGAGGGTGATTCCTCCGGTCAAAACACTGCCCAATCACGCCACGGAGCTTTCCATCTCGTGTCATTGTTGAAAACGGCTCAGCCACTATTCGCCGAAGAAGTTCTCGTTGAGCTTGAGGTCGGTGAACTACGCATTCCGGTGCAGCGCCAATCGCGCAAGACCGTCGCCCTGCATGTGCTGCGCGATGGCAGCTTCGAAGTCCGCGCGCCGAACCGGCTGCCAATCGGTGTCATCCGTTCCTTCGTGCATTCCCGCCGCGACTGGCTGCAAGAACGGCTCGACAGCCTCGAAGCCGGTGAAGGCGCGTTGGCGCTGCAATACCACGACGGCGCCGTTCATCACTTTCTCGGCGAACCATACAAACTCAAATTGATGGCCGCTACGCGCTGGTTTGCCAGTGTCGGCGACGGTGAAATCCGGCTCGCCACCAACAAGCTTGATGAACTGTCGGTGTGCAAGGCGCTGCAGAAATTCTATCTGCGCGAAGCCGAGGTCCGACTGCCGGAACGGGTCGTGTTCTGGCATCGCCGCCTGTTCAATCGAGATCTGCCCGAACTCAAGTTCCGCGCCATGCGTTCGCGTTGGGGCAGCTGTGCTTCCCATGGTGGCATCATGCTGAATATCAGCTTGCTGCGGGCACCGTTACCGGCGATCGATTATGTGGTCGTACATGAGCTTTGCCATTTGCAGCATTTTGATCACAGTCCGGCGTTTCATGCGCTGGTGGGGTCGGTGTTGCCGGACTGGAAGGCGAGGGCGGAGTTGTTGACGGTGCCGTGTGGGTTTTGAACGGTTGTTTTCGAGCGACCGAGATCGTTTGTAATTTTATTTGGCGAGGAATACATGCTGTCCGAGCAAAGTAGTGAGAAAGTCGAAAAAGGGGGGGCACCAAAGCGCATAAGTAAAAATAACGTGCTCCTGTCTTTGTTGGCTGGATATGGATTGGCAATGTTCATTCCGGCAATCCACACTCAAAGAAAGGATATTTTCATTGTTGCCGCGTTGGAAGTAATACCTTGGGTTCTGTTAGCTCTAAGAGAGGTTGGGAGTCGCTCAGGCCGCAATAATGCATTTAATATTTTTTTTGGACTTCTTTCACTGGTTGTCTGCGCTTTGCTGAATTCTACTGCAGATGCGTCAACTAGGGCCTTTGTGTTTCCAATCATTCTTGCTGGTCAAATTTCTCTGGTTTTTGTAGTCCTTGGTTTCGATGGGGTCGGCCGATTGTTGCGAAAGTAATAATGGTGCATTCGCGGCGAATTAACACACTCTATTAGTAAAAGTGTTCGACTTGGTTGCTTTACCCAGACTGGGTAATTGTCTTTGCATCGTTCTACCTCAGGCTATCACTGCCAGCGCACATGGTAGCTAACGCCGAAATTTTGCCTTGATCTTGCGCGCAGCGTGCCTTTGCCGTCCCCGCCGTCTGACGAGCCGAGCAACGGAGTGGAAGCTGGGTTAATAGTCCGTAGCGCAGCGAAGGGGCGAGGCACGATGCCGAAGCCTTTTGTGACTGTGCAGGGATGCACTGTCACAAAAGCCCCAGCTGGAATGGAGTAGCGCAGGGAACCGCGCGTTGTTCGCGCGGCGAGGAATACAGGCAATGTTCTTTGGTAACTTTCTTGCGCCAAGAAAGTTACCCGCCCGCCGGGGCGGGACCCGGCAAACCTTCCGGCTTCGACGGTGCTGAATGAATGGAACCTGCGGAGCGGGAACTACCCCCTCCCGGCCGTCCAGCCGCCAACAGAGTTGGCGTCGTTCAGTCGGCATGTTCGTCAACTATGACGAACTTGAATTTCTGACTTCACCCTCTGGCATAGGAGGGAACAAAAGATCGAGGCAAGTACGGCAATTCATTCGCTCAAACCGCAGCTTAAATAACCAGAAATCACTGCGACTTGTCCAAACTGAACCAGCCAAACGCAACCATCAAGGAAACCAAACACTACTTCCGCAACAACGCCGCCGCCATCGACCCCGCCACCACCATTAACGCGCCGAGATAACTCCAGATATTGAGTGGCTCCAGCACTACGCTGCCCGGAACGATATGATTGAGCACGGCGCCGGCGGCGATCGTAATCAGCGGTGTTAGCGCCAACGTGGCGCTGACGCGCGAGGCTTCCCAGTGCGCCAGGGCTTCAGCGAAAGCGCCATACGCCAACAGCGTGTTGGCGCAGGCGAACAGCAGCAAGGCCCAGCCGAGGACATTGAGCTGTGGCAGTGCGCTGACCTGACTGAATGGCAGCAAGAGGACGCTGGCAACAACGTAAATCAGAAACATGATGACCGGTGATGGCCAGGTTTTCAGCAGGGCTTTTTGCGCCAGTGCATAACCGGCCCAGGTTATTGACGCGACGATCATCCACAGCAGGCCGATGACAAAACCGGGATTGTCGGCGAGCGCGGCAATGCGTTGGTTGAAAAACAGCACCAAGCCGGCAACGAATACAGCAAAGCCCAGCCACTGGCCTTTGCCGAACGGTTCATGGAACAGCAGCACGCTGCCGAGCAGCAGCAGCAGTGGCGCCATCTGGATCAGGGTCTGGGCGCCAGCCGGGCTGATGTGATCGACGGAAATCAGATAGCAGACGTAGTTGCCGACGATGCCGAGCACGGCAATGCCGAATAGCCATTGAACTTTGCGATCACGCAGCGCGGCCAGCCTGGTGCCCTGACCGCGCCAGCGCAGCCACAATGCCATGATCACGGCGGCGGTCAGAAACCGGAAGGCGGTGATGCTGACCGCATCGAGCTGGCCGAGCAGGTTCTTCAGCGCCAGGGGCAGCACGCCCCAGAGCAGGGCAGTACAAAAAGACAGCAGCAGACCAAGCTGCCAGCGGCCGGACGTCGTATGCATGCGGGGACTCGACTGAGCGGTGGCGTCGGTGATCGGGTATCGCCGAGGAGCGGACCGGTCGCCATTATCCGGCAATGCCGGCGGCGCGGCCATGGTCGGGTCCGGCGATTGTCGAAACAGACTGTCAACCGGCACCAACAGTGTACAAATGACCGGAACGCACAAAAGCCGTTGTATCGGCCGGTGCTGCTGGCCAGAATATGGCCCTTGAATCCGCGTCCCCGATAAGAAGGAAGACCGATGTTGCGTTGGGCTGCAGGTCTCTCGTTAGTAAAACGTTCACTATTCAGCACAGGCGTGATGGCAATGGCAGGCATGTACGGAACCACGGTAACGGCCGAGCAGCTGACGCTGGAGCGGCTGTATCAAGATCCGTCGTTGTCCGGGCCGGTGCTGCAAGGCGCGCAGTTTTCGCCGGATGGCGAGCGCATCACGTTTTTGCGCGCGACCGAAGGCGACCGTCAGGATCTCTGGCAGTACCAGACCGGTAGCGGCGAAATCAGCCAGCTGGTTGATGCCAGCGCCCTGACCGGCGGCGAAGAAAACCTGTCGGCGGAAGAACAGGCACGGCGCGAGCGGCAACGGGTCAGTGGTTCGGGCATTGTCAGTTATCAATGGTCGCCGGATGGCCAGTCGCTGTTGTTCCCGCTTGCGGGTCAACTTTATCTGTACAACGTTGGGCAGGGCTCGACGACCGCAACCGGCAACGGCACCCGCGTGCTCGGCAATGGTGGCGATATCACCGATGTCCGGTTTTCCTCGCTCGGTCGTTATGTCTCGCTGGTGCGCGAGCAGAATTTGTTCGTCATCGATGTGCAAAGCGGACGCGAACGGCAATTGACCGTTGAAGGCGGCGGTCCGGTCAAATTCGGCATGGCCGAATTTGTTGCCCAGGAAGAGATGGATCGCGACACCGGTTACTGGTGGTCGCCCAATGATCAATACCTGGCGTTCACTCGCGTTGACGAGTCGGCGATTGGCGTCGAGCAGCGCTATGAACAAGGCAAGGACGGTTTGACCATCGTCAGCCAGCGCTATCCGCGTGCCGGCAAAGCCAATGCCAAGGTCCAGCTCGGAGTCATGGATTTGCTCGATGGCCATATCAACTGGATTGATCTGGGCAAAGATGACGACATCTATCTGGCGCGGGTGGATTGGTTGCCGGATTCGCGGCAGCTGGCCATTCAGCGGCAAAGCCGCGATCAGAAAAAACTGGATCTGATCGTGCACGACACCCTGACCGGTCGCAGCCAGATTTTGATCAGCGAGACCAGCCCGACCTGGGTCAATCTGCACAGTGATTTGCGTTTCCTGAAAACCCGGTCGCAGTTTGTCTGGGCCTCGGAGCGCAGCGGTTTCAAGCACCTGTATCTGTATGATCGCACCGGTAAACTGGTCAAGCCGTTGACCGAAGGGCCGTGGCAAATCGAAGAGCTGAAAGCCATCGATGAAGCCAATAACCGGGTCTGGTTCACCGGCTATGCCGACTCCGCGATGGAACTGCATCTGTACAGCGTATCGCTCGACGGCGGCCCGATTCAGAAAATGACCCAGGGTGAGGGCTGGCACAACACCACGGTGTCGGATGACGGCGAATTCTTTCTCGACAATTTCTCGTCACCGAGCCAGCCGCCGCTGGTGCGCGTGCATCGCCGCGATGGCTCGCTTGCCACCGTTCTGCTCGACAATACCTTGAATGGCAGCCATCCGTATGCGCCGTACCTGAGCGATGATGTCCAGCCAACGTTTGGCAGCATCAAGTCGGCCGATGGTCAGGATTTGTATTACCGGCTGTATCAGCCAGCCAAGCTGGAGCCGGGCAAAAAATATCCGGTGATTGTCGATGTCTATGGCGGTCCGCATGGTGCCCGGGTGCAGAAGAGCTGGGACAGTCGCAATGCCTTCTGGCACAAGCTGATGGCGCAGAAAGGCTTCTTTGTGTTCTCGCTGGACAATCGCGGCACCAATCGCCGCGGCGTCCGTTTCGAGGCGCCGATTCATCGTCAGTTGGGCGCCATTGAAGTGGCCGATCAGCAAGCCGGTGTGGCATTTTTGCGCAGCTTGCCGCAGGTTGATGGCAAGCGCATTGGTGTGTTCGGCTGGAGCTATGGTGGCTACATGACGCTGATGATGCTGATGCAGGCACCGCAGGATTTTGTCGCTGGCGTTTCGGTGGCACCGGTAACCGACTGGACCCTGTATGACACGCACTACACCGAGCGTTACCTCGGCAATCCGGCCGAGAACAAAGACGGCTACGCCAAGAGTGCGGTCATGCCTTATGTCGACAAATTGCAAGGCAAGCTGCTGCTGGTCCATGGCATGGCCGATGACAATGTGCTGTTCCTGAACTCGGCCGAGCTCATCAATACCTTGCAGCGCAAAAACAAACCGTTTGAATTGATGCTGTATCCGGGCAGCAAGCACGGCATCACCGGCCGCGATTTGCGCTTGCATCTGTTCAGCCAAATCACCGACTTCTTCCAGCGCCAGCTGGGCGGGCCCGAGCCGGCGGCTGTGACTGCCGGCGCAAATTGAACGGGCGGCCGGGCCGGCTGAGCGCGCGGTGAATGGATTCAGCTACAATTCACTCCGCTTCGCCGACACTGCCGGCTGCGAATGGGCCAGCCCCGTAGTTTATCTGGCCGGAAGCCATCTCAACCCTGCCGCTGCCGAGTGCAGTGCGGGTTGAGCACGCTTCCGGTACTGATGTAATGAGCCACATGACCAATGAGGAATGCTCCGATGAAACTGAAGCTGACACTACTGACAGCAGCCGCTTGCGGCACTCTGCTGTTGAACGGTTGCACCGTCAACCCGTATACCGGTGAGCAGCAGGCCAGCAAAGCGGTGAAATATGGCGGTATTGCCGCTGCCGTTTGCGGCGCACTCGGCAGCCGTAAAGATCGCGAGCATGCGCTGAAATACGCCGCCATTTGCGGTGTCGCCGGTGCCGGCGTCGGCGTTTACATGGATACCCAGGAAGCCAAGCTGCGTCAGGAACTGGAAGGCACTGGCGTGCGCGTCCAGCGCATTGGCGATGAAATCAAGTTGGTGATGCCGGGCAATATCACCTTCCCGACCAATGAGTCGTCGATTCGTGACGATTTTTATCCGGTGCTCGGTTCGGTGGCGAAAGTGCTGGCCGAATACAAGGACACCACGCTGGCGGTGTCGGGTCACACCGACAGCACCGGCAAAGCCGATTACAACCAGAACCTGTCGCAGCAGCGCGCACAAAGCGTCGCCAATTACCTGCGCGGTCAGGGCGTTGCCGGCGAGCGTCTGTCGGCGCGCGGTTATGGCAGCAGCATGCCGATTGCCGACAACAAGACCGAAGCCGGTCGCACCGCGAACCGCCGGGTCGAACTGGATCTGGTGCCGATCAGCAAGTGATGGCATTGCGGTGAGATAGGGCGGTGAGAAAAGGCGGCGTTGAGCCGCCTTTTTCTTTGCCGGAAAATTTGCAGCGGTCGAAACGTAATGTTGGTACCACTTGAGATCACGGCGTTGGCGCGACAAGATAGCGGCCATCTTGATGGGAGACAGCCATGAGTGAGTCAAAACCGCCGGTGACGACGGTGGTTCCCAGTGTCAGTCGTTCGGATCTGGCGCCAGTTACCGCGCCACCACCGTCACCGCCGCCACCTGATGCCAGCTTTCCTGAAGATCCGCGCCAGCGCGTGACACCGCATGCCTTTCTGATTGCGCCGCATCTGCTCGGCAAACCGCTGGCAACACCGAAAGCGCGCGCCTGGGCTATTGCCATCGATTTTGTTCTGGTCGCGTTGCTGAGTCAGGTCGGCAGTTTCCTGTTGGCGGTGGCGCTGGCGGTGCTGAGCTATCAGTTGATCAGCAAGCGCAGTCAGCTGACACCGCTGGCGCAAACCCGGGCCGGCAAGCTGCCGATTGTGTTGGTGGCGCTGTTCGTGGGCTGGGCGTTCTTTTCCGGGCTGCATCTCTTCAATGATGACGATGAACCGGATCGCAGCGCCGAAGTAGCCAGCGCAGCCGAAGAGCTGGTGGCGGCCAATGTCGATGCCGATGTGGCTGCCAATACCGGAGCTGATGCCAACGTCGCGCCATCGCAGCTGGCTGCCGAGCGTGAGCTGAGCAAATTACGGGCGGAGAACAAGCGCTTGAAGGCGGAAGCAACCGGCTTCAGCGTGATCGAAACGGGCAAAAAAATGCTCGACGATATCGGCTTCGGTTTTGGCTGGGCGGCCGTGTATTTTTCGCTGCTGACGGCGTGGTGGAAAGGCCAGACCATCGGCAAGCGCATGCTGGGCATCCGGGTGGTGCAGCTCAATGGCCGTGCACTGTCGGTGTGGGATTGCTTCAATCGCTATGGCGGCTATGCGGCCGGTTTTGCCACGGGTTTGCTTGGCTTCGCGCAAGTCATCTGGGATGACAACCGGCAAGCCATTCACGACAAAATCAGCTTTACGGTGGTCGTTGACGAAAACCGTAGTTGAATTGCGTACTGTCATCGGCGCGCGTCAACAGCTCGTCGAAGACTGATCGAAGACGACCGAATGACGGATCAAAGACTCGTCACTGATGCTGGGCCGTCAGCACGAACAGCGCGATCACGCTCAGCAGCGCCAGCGACCACAACAGTGAGCGCAGGGTCGGCCGGTTGCCGATGTAGCTGATGCCATACGCCAGTCGCAGCAGCACAAACGCAATGGCCAGCGCATCGACACGGCTGGGTTCGACGCCGCTGATCTGGGCGATGATCACGGCGGCGGCAAACAAGGGGAAGGCCTCAAACGCGTTCAGCTGCGCCCAGTGGGCGCGTTGGCGGGCACCAGAGAGCGCTGCCAAAAACTCACGCGGCGCCTGGTTGTCGTAACCGCGGCCGGCAAATTTGGCGTAACCCACCCAGAGACAGGGCATCAGTCCGGCAATGGCGACGCAGACATAGGCAATGCTCATATTGTTGCTCCTGTAGGCGATGTGCCGGTTGACCCTGCGTTTAAAGGTCCTGCGTTAATACATTCTGCGTCAATCGGTCCTGCGGCAGAAACGCCTGCCCCGACCGATCCTGACTTGCCGTAGCTTGTTTAGCTCATGTAGATCACATAGTTCGCGTCATCCATGCCGCCCACGCAGTCCCAATCGGCCTTACGGACTGGCGCCGGATTTCGATCACCCTTCGCGTTTGATCACACGGTAACGCGGTAACAAGTCGGCCCAGACAAAACTGGTAACAAGTCCGCGCTGTGGGCGTGGGCCAGTTCCGCTTGCCGGCAGTGGTAGCATCCAGCGACCCATTTTCGTCCTTTCTGGCCAGGAGCCGGCAATGCAACGACGCGATTTTCTGAAGGTGTCCGGTCTTGGTGCGGGCGTGGGGCTCGGCGCGAGCTTGTTGCCGGCAATGAGCCGTGCCATTGCCGCGGAAGAGTTGCTGGCTCCGATGGCCACGGCGTTCAAGAAGGCGCTGGCCGATGTTGCCCTCAATGCTGCGACCAAGGCCGGCGCCAGCTACTGTGATGTCCGCATCGGCCGTTATCTGCAGCAGTTCATCACGACCCGTGACCGCAGCGTTGAAGAAGTGGTCAACGCCGAATCGGTTGGTGCCGGCGTGCGCGTGGTCGCCAATGGCTGCTACGGTTTTGCCGCGACCAATGTCCTGAGCAAGGAGGCGATTGCGGCGGCGGCGCTGCAGGCGGTGGCGATTGCCAAAGCCAACAGCCGCTTGCAGACCGAGCCGGTTCGCTTGGCAGCGGTCAAAGGCGTCGGCGACGTGTTCTGGCAGACACCGATCAAGAAAGACTGGCGCGCGGTACCCATCAAGGAAAAGGCCGAGTTGCTGATCGCGGCCAACAACGCCGGCATCGAGGCCGGTGCCAGCTTCATGCGCTCACAGATGTTCCAGATCAATCAGCAGAAATATTTTGCCTCGACTGACGGCTCTTACATCGATCAAGACGTGCACCGGATCTGGACGCCGTTCACCGCCACCGCCGTCGACAAAGCCACCGGCAAGTTTCGCAGCCGGCAAGCGCTGGGCTCACCGGTTGGCCGTGGTTACGAATGGCTCGATGCTCGTGCCGAGGACAAGCTGCAAGCGCCCGGTGGCGTCACCACGCTGTACAAGCACTCCTACGATCTCATTGAAGACGCGCGCGCAGCCGGCCGTCAGGCCAAGGAAAAACTGACCGCCAAATCGGTTGAGCCCGGCAAATACGATCTGGTGCTGGCGCCGGAGCATTTGTTCCTGACCACGCACGAATCGGTCGGTCACCCGCTCGAACTCGATCGTGTGCTCGGGTACGAAGCCAATTACGCCGGCACCAGTTTTGCCACGCTCGACAAATGGCAGAGCAAGAAATTTCAGTACGGTTCGAAAATCGTCAATTTCTACGGCGACAAGACCGAGCCGGGCTCGCTCGGTGCGGTGGCGTATGACGACGAAGGCGTGGCCTGCAAGCGCTGGGATTTGATCAAGGATGGCATTTTGGTGAATTACCAGGCCACGCGCGATCAAGTGCACATGCTGGGCGAAAAGGAATCGCATGGCTGCAGTTATGCCGACTCCTGGAGCAGCATCCAGTTTCAGCGCATGCCGAATGTGTCATTGGCGCCGGGCAAGGCCAAACTGACGCCGGACGAAATGGTCAAGGACGTCAAGAAAGGCATTTACATTCTCGGCCGCGGTTCCTATTCCATTGATCAGCAGCGTTACAACTTTCAGTTTGGTGGTCAGCTGTTCTACGAAATCAAGGACGGCAAAATCGGCGCCATGCTGGAAGACGTTGCCTATCAGGCCAATACCCAGGATTTCTGGAATGCCTGCAGCGCCATCTGTGATGAGCGCGATTGGCGCATGGGCGGTTCGTTCTTTGATGGCAAAGGCCAGCCGGGCCAGGTCAGTGCGGTTTCACATGGTTCAGCAACCGCGCGCTTCGATGGCATTAATGTGATTAATACCGCGCGCAAGATCGATTGACGGCGCGTGTTCGCCCGGCAGTGATGCACGGCAATACCGCCAGCGCTGGTGTTGGCTGGCTATTGCCGTTGTCACCGCGGTTGGCAGCAGCGGCGCAGCGGATTACCGATTTGACAAACTTGGTAACAAATCCAAACGCCTCGCCGCAAGGCAGCGCCGAAGGACGGTGCTAGCTTACCGGGCACCCCCGATGGTGCCGGCAGACCGGTTCCCCATGGGCGCAAGGAGACAAGAATGGAACGACGCGATTTTCTGAAAATCACCGGTATCGGTGTCGGCACGATGATGGTGCCGGTGATGGGCCGCGCCATTGCGGCGGAAGAATTGCAGGCGCCAATGGCGGTTGCGTTCAAGAAAGAACTGGCCGATGCCGCGCTCAATGCCGCGACCAAGGCCGGTGCGAGCTACTGCGATGTCCGCATCGGCCGCTACCTGCAGCAATTCATCACCACGCGCGATTTGAACGTTGAAAACGTCGTCAATACCGAATCGCTCGGTGCAGGTGTTCGTGTTATCGCCAATGGTTGCTACGGCTTTGCCGCGACCAATCTGCTGACCAAAGATGCAGTCGCTGCTGCAGCGCAGCAAGCCGTTGCCATCGCCAAAGCCAACGCCAGATTGCTGTCTGAGCCGGTTCGTCTTGCCGCCGTCAAAGGCGTCGGCGAAGTCAGCTGGAAAACGCCCATCAAGAAAGACTGGCGCAATGTGCCAATCAAGGAAAAAGCCGATCTGCTGATCGCGGCCAACAAAGCCGGTCTCGATGCCGGTGCCAGCTTCATGCAGTCGGTGATGTTCCAGGTCAACCAGCAAAAATATTTTGCCTCGACCGACGGCTCGTATATCGATCAAGACGTGCATCGGTTGTGGGTACCGTTCTTTGCTACCGCCGTTGATCAGGCGTCAGGCAAGTTCCGCACCCGGCAGTCGCTTGGCGCGCCAGTCGGCCGTGGTTACGAGTGGCTCGATGCCCGTCCGGAAGACAAGATTCAAGCGGCTGGCGGTGTCACCACGCTGTACAAGAATTCCTACGACATCATTGAAGATGCTCGTGCCGCCGGTAAACAGGCGAAAGCAAAAATCAATGCCAAATCGGTGGAAGCCGGCAAGTACGATCTGGTGCTGTCACCCGAGCACATGTACCTGACCACACATGAATCGGTCGGTCACCCGCTGGAGCTGGATCGCGTGCTCGGCTACGAAGCCAACTACGCCGGCACCAGTTTCGCGACCATGGACAAATGGCAAAGCAAGAAATTCCAGTACGGTTCCAAGATCGTCAATCTCTATGCCGACAAAATCGAACCGGGTTCGCTCGGCGCGGTGGGCTATGACGACGAAGGTGTGACCTGCAAGCGCTGGGATTTGGTCAAGGACGGCATTCTGGTCAACTACGAAGCCATTCGCGATCAGGTGCACATGCTAGGCGAAAAAGAATCACATGGCTGCTGCTACGCCGACTCGTGGTCGAGTGTGCAGTTCCAGCGCATGCCGAACGTGTCGCTGGCGGCCGGCAAAGCCAAGCTGACCCCGGATGAGATGGTTGCCGATGTCAAGAAAGGCATTTACATCGTCGGTGCCGGCTCGTTCTCGATCGATCAGCAGCGTTACAACTTCCAGTTTGGCGGTCAGCTGTTCTACGAAATCAAGGACGGCAAAATCGCTGGTGAGCTGGAAGATGTGGCTTACCAAGCCAACACTCAGGACTTTTGGAATGCCTGCACGGCAATCTGTGATGACCGTGACTGGCGCATGGGCGGTTCCTTCTTTGATGGCAAAGGCCAACCGGGTCAAATCAGTGCCGTTTCGCACGGCGCTGCCACCGCTCGTTTCAATGGCATCAATGTCATCAACACCGCGCGCAAAATTGGCTAAGGCAGGAGAGAGAATATGAGCATGATGACCGAAGCAGAAGCCAAGCGCATTTGCGACAAGGTGCTGAGCCTGGCCAAAGCCGATCAATGCGAAGTGCAATTGACCGGTGGTCGCACCGGCAATATCCGGTTTGCCCGGAATACCGTCTCGACCAGCGGCATCGTCGATGATATTCAGTTGGTCGTCGCGGTTGCCTATGGCAAACGTCAGGGCACGGTGACCACCAACGAACTGGATGACGCGGGTCTGGAGCGCGCGGTTCGTCGCGCCGAAGAGCTGGCCAAACTGGCGCCGGAAAATCCGGAGTTCATGCCGGCGGTGGCCAAGCAGACCTACAAGCCGAGCAATACCTTTTACGAAAGCACTGCCAACATCACGGCGGAGCAGCGTGCACAAGCCGCTGCCGACAGTCTGGATCCGTCGCGCAAAAACGGTTTGGTTGCTGCGGGCTTCCTGCAGGACAACGCCGGCTTCATCGCTCAGGCCAACTCCAACGGGGTCTACGGTTTTCAACGGCAATCGGGCGTTGATTTCACCTGCACGGTGCGCACCGAAGACGGTCGCGGCTCGGGCTGGGTATCGAAGAACGTCGATGACTTCAGCAAGATGAGCACCAGTCTGGCCAGCGAGATTGCCATCGCCAAAGCCAAGCAATCGGTGGATGCCAAGGCACTGGAACCGGGTCGTTACACCGTGATTCTGGAGCCGGCCGCTGCCGCTGGCATCATCAACTTCCTGGTGTTCGGTCTCGACGCCCGGCAAGCCGATGAAGGCCGCTCGTTCATGAGCAAAAAAGGTGGCGGCAATCGCATTGGCGAGAAGTTCTTTGACGAACGCGTCAATCTGTACAGCGACCCGTGGCATCCGGATGTCCCGGTGTTGCCGTGGGACGGCGAAGGTACTGCCCGTGGCCGCGTTGATGTGGTCAAGAATGGCGTAGTCAATTACCTGCAGTATTCGCGCTACTGGGCGAAAGAGAAGGGCGTTGAAGCCAAAGCCCAACCGGGCAACCTGATCATGGAAGGCGGCAAAGCCAGCCTCGAAGACATGATCAAGTCGACCAAGAAAGGCATTCTGGTGACCCGCACCTGGTATCTGCGCATGGTCGATCCGCAGTCGGTGCTGATTACCGGTCTGACCCGCGACGGCACGTTCTATGTCGAGAACGGCAGGATCATGTACCCGGTGAAAAACTTCCGCTTCAACGAAAGCCCGGTCACGATGCTGAACAATCTGGAAGAACTCGGCAAAACCGAGCGCATCGCCGGTGACGAAGCCGCTGTCATCATGATGATTCCGCCGATGAAGATTCGCGACTTCAATTTCACGTCGCTGTCGGATGCGGTGTAACGCGGTTGTTGTCAGTAGTTATGCGTTCGGGAAGGGGCGCATAGTGGCAGGGTAGGGGAAACGCCCGCTTCGGCGGGCGTTTCTTTTTGTTCCCTCCCCTGTCAGGGGGAGGGGTAGGGTGGGGGCTGAATTCCGAGACATTGCGAGTTAATCGCATTCAGTCTCGTAGTAAAGCTTTGCCGGTTCGCGTGACCGAATAGGAAATCCCCTTGCGGGACACCGGCGGGCGCCTCACTTTCTTTGCTCGTGCAAAGAAAGTAAGCAAAGACAAATTTGTCGGGAACAAATTTGGACGCCGAAGGCGCCCAAAGGGTGAGAGCCAGGATGGCTCGAATCTAACACGCCCCAGGCGCGCCAGTAATGGTTGGGTTGCTTCGGCAAGTCCGCCCGCTGTTCACGTGCCATTGGCTACGGGCTCGCACTGATGCGGCATCCTGCCTTATCAGTGCTGCGCCGGCTATCCCTGCCGGCGCACCCGGCCACTGTCACGTGTCCAGCGGCTGGCGCGGTGGGGCCCCGTTTGATAGCGAGAGTGTTTGCTTCGGTGTTGAGACAAGGTCTGTCATTCCGGCGAAAGTCGGAATCCATTGGGCTTTTAATAAAAATTCAAATTGGATTCCGGCTTTCGCCGGAATGACAGGATCGAATTGATGCGTTGACATTCTGGCTCGGGCGACGAGTCGAGCCGCATACGGCGGTAGAGCAATGCAGGAGCAATTGCCGAGACCCGGCACTCTCTCCGGGCAAGCCCATGTCCGGGGAAACGAGTAAATAACGGATCACATGAGCGCCTACGACTTCTACTTCACAAGACTCACCTATGAATCCGGCGACTGGGATGTCGATCAGCGGATGCCGTCGAACATTCTGCATTCGCTGGTGCAGTACACGACTTTGCGGGTGGACCCGGTTGAGCGCATCGTGGCCTTGGCTGATCCGAAAATGCTGGAGGCGCCGTTCTGTTATCTCGCCGGCCACAAGCTGGTCCAGTTCACCAAGGAAGAGCGCAGTAATTTCGCCCAGTATGTCCGCAACGGCGGCTTTGTTCTGGTCGACGATTGCAATCACGACATCGATGGTCTGTTCGCCCGTTCATTTGAAGCACAGATGCAGGCGATATTTGGCGCGGGTGCGCTGAAGAAGCTGCCGAATTCACATCCGCTGTATCACAGTTTTTTCCAGTTTGATGGCCCGCCAGCAACCAGCGTCGAGCTCAATGGCTGGGGCGATGATCTGGTGCACGACTACCTGCGGGCGATCGAACAGGACTGCCGCATCGGCGTGCTGTACAGCAACAAGGATTACGGCTGCGAATGGGATTATGACTTTCGCAACAAACGTTGGCTGGCGCAGGACAACACGCGCTTTGCCGTCAATATCATCATGTATGCGCTCGGAGGTTGAATGAGCACGCAATGGACAGAGTCGCAGCTGGCGGAATTGAACGGCCAGATCGCCAGCTTGCGCGAAATGCTGGCGCGGGTCATCGTCGGTCAGCAGGATGTGGTAGAGCAATTGCTGGTGGCCTTGCTGGCCGGTGGTCACGCGCTGATCGAAGGCGTGCCGGGACTCGGCAAGACCTTGCTGGTCAAGACGCTTTCTGAAGCCATGACGCTGGATTTTCGCCGCATCCAGTTCACGCCGGATTTGATGCCATCCGACATTATCGGCACCGAGTTGCTGGAAGAAGAGCATGGCAGTGGCAAGCGTTTCTTCCGCTTCCAGAAAGGGCCGATCTTTACCCAGATACTGCTGGCCGATGAAATCAACCGGACGCCACCGAAAACCCAATCGGCGCTGCTGGAAGCAATGCAGGAAAAATCGGTGACGTTTGCCGGTGAACAGCATGCGCTGCCGAAACCGTTCTTTGTTCTGGCAACGCAGAATCCGATCGAGCAAGCCGGGACTTACCCCCTGCCGGAAGCGCAACTCGACCGGTTCCTGTTGCATATCGAAGTCAATTATCCCGGTGAAGAAGAGGAGCTGGCCATTGTCAGTCGCACCACTGCGGCTGATGGTCAGGGCACCACCGCGGTGATGAGCGCCGAGACCTTGCTGACCCTGCAAAAGCTGACCCGGGAAATGGTGGTCAGTGAACGGCTGCTGCTGCACGCGACCCGGTTGATTCGCGCTACCCGGCCACAGCTGAGCGAGTTGAAAATCGTCCGTGAATTTGTCTCCTGGGGCGCCGGCCCACGCGCCGCGCAGGCGTTGGTGCTGTGCGCGAAAGCGCGCGCCGTGTTGCAAGGCCGTTTGGCCATCACCCGCGAAGATATCGCGGCGATGCTGCCCAGCGTTTTGCGCCACCGGGTCATTCTTGGCTTTCAGGCCGAAGCGGACAACGTCCGGCTGGCTGATGTGCTGACCGCGCTGCAAGCGCTGCCGTTACCCAATTGATCGACCGGCAATGACGCTGATCAGCACCGATTTCCTGGCCCGTATGCGCCGGCTGAATTTGCCGGTGCGACGCACCTTGCCCGGCTTTTCCCATGGCCCGCACCGAGGCCAGATTCGCGGCGCCGGACTGGAATTCAGCGAGTATCGTCGCTATGAACCCGGCGATGATTTGCGCCGGCTCGACTGGAAGTTGGCCGCGCGTTCGGATCGCTATTTTGTCCGCGAGGCCGAGCGCGACAGTCAGGTGCCAGTCTGGTTGCTGCTCGATGTCTCGGCATCGATGCTGGCGCCGGCAGGTGCAACAGCGGCCGGCATGACAGCGTCGACCGGTAAAAGCATGCTCGGTTGGCAAAAAAGCGCGACGCCCTATCGCAAGGTGGATTTCGGTGCCGCTGTTCTGGCCGCGATTGCCATGATGGCGGCGCGGCAAGGTGATGCCGTCGGCTTGGCGCTGCTTAGTGACAGCACGCCGCAACTGCTGCCTGCACGCCGCGGTCAGCGCGAATTGCAGCGATTGATCGCAACCCTCACCCGAGTCCAATGCGATGGTCGATTGCCGCTACCGAGTCAGGCGCGGGCGCTGGCCAGTGTCATGCGCACCCGCGCCGTCTGCGTGATGGTCAGTGACTTTATCGACGACGGCAGTTTGACCTGGCTGCGTTGGTTGCAGGTCACCGGTCACGACGTTGCCGCCATCGCGCTCGACAATCGCGAAGAGCGTGAATTGCCATTCGCTGGCGCTGCCATGCTCGAAGGTTACGAAGGTGAACCGGCGCTGGCCTTTTCACCGGCGCAGCGCAGCAGTTATTTGCAGGCGCGACAGCAGCAGCGTGAGCAATGGGCGCGCTGGTGCCGACAGCATCAGGTGCAGTGGCAGGAAGCGGCAATCGAACAGGCGCCTGATCAGGTTGTGCAGCATTTTCTGCGGGCGCGGGCACCGGGAGGCTCGGCGTGGAGCTAGCGTTTGCCGCACCGCTGTGGGCCTGGGCATTCGCCAGTCTGGCCGTACCGGTTCTGATTCACTTTTTTGCCAGTCGCTGGCAGCCACCGCGCCGGTTTGCCGCGTTGCGATTTTTGCTGCCGACCGCCGAGCAAGGCCGGGCCAGACGCATCAGTGACTGGTTGCTGCTGTTGCTGCGCTGTTTGCTATTGGCGCTGTTGGTGCTGGCCCTGATGACGCCCACTTTGTCGCGCACGTTGGCGCGCAGCAACGCGCTGACCATCGTCCATCCTTCGCTGCCGATGACCGATGCCGAGCTGGCGTCAATTGGCGCGCTCTGGTTGTGCCGAGACGGCGAATTGGCTCGCACGCGCTGCCCGCAAGATGCCGCCGTTTTCAGCAACAGCCTTCTGCAATTGGCCGAACAACAGCCGGATCTGGCCCGCGTCACCGCACACGTTCCGCCAACTATCGCGGTGCCGGCCGTGGCCTTGCCTGCATTGCCGATCGCAGAGCAGTGGCAAATGCATGATCGCGCCGATGCTGCACCATCACCCATCCGAACCGTCAACGCGAGTGCCGATTACGCGCCATTGTTTGCCGCGGCCAATGCCGTGGACGCGTGGCCGCACTGGCAGTTGCTCAGCACGAGTCAGGCTGCCGATTTGGCCATCGACAATCCGGAAGCGGATGCGCGCGTGCTCTGGCATCAGGAGCCGTTGCCGTGGCAGTCACCGTCGGAGTCGGCAACACCGGCCGATGCCGAGCCGGCATTCGCCATCGCCGGCAATCAATTGCATTTGCGCAGTGAACCGGCTGCCGTGTTGCGGGAACATCCGGAGCGGCTGGCGGCATTGCTGACGCAGACAGAAGCGTGGTTGGCGCGCGGTGACAATCGCTGGCAGCAACCGATTGCCGCGCTGCAATCCTGGTCGGTACCAGAGCTGTCGGGCCAACAAAAAATTGGTCTGCAGATGGCGCTGTTCATGGCGGCGCTGCTGCTGTTGCTGCTCGAACGGGGGCTCGCGCATGGCCGCCGCTAAGCTCACGCCACTGTTGCCACCGCTGCAACGTTTGCGCTGGCGACACAGCAGCAAAGTGGCGGCAGCCGTGCTGGTCACCGGTTTGCTGCCGGTGTTGGTGTTGTTGGTGCAGCAAGGCAAGGCGGCGGCGTGGCTGCTGCCGTTGCCGCTGCTGGCTGCCGTGATTGCCGGCTATGCCGGTTGGCGTGACAGCGGCCGATTGCTGGCGCGCTGGCTGGATGATGCCATCGCCGATTTGCAGGACAGCAGTTTCTTGCTGTTTGCACCGACTGCACAGGAACAGCCGGCATTGTCGCCGCTGGCCGCGTTGCAGCAGCAACGGCTGCTGACGCAATTGAGCCGGCATCAAGCGGAATTGACGACGATTTTGCCGCGTCCCTTGCCACGCTTGACGTATGGGCTCAGCGCGGTGATTGCCGTGCTGTTCTGGTTCTGGTTTGCCGAACCGGTCACTCCCCTTGCAAGCTCAGCGTCGACTGCTGAATCCGACGCTGCTGCATCTTCAACACCGGCCGTGCCGCGCATTCAGTTGCAGATCACGCCGCCTGCTTACACCGGATTGCCGCCGTTCACCGCCGGCGCTGGCGATGTCCAGATTCCGGAAGGCAGTCGCGTGCAGTTTTGCCTGCTGGCTGCTGAGCAATCGGCGTTTGATGACATCGATGTTCAATGGCTCGATGGCGAAGCACGCAGCCTGCGTGCTGATGTCGGTGGCACGCTGCATGGCGATTCGGGCAGTAACCCGAATGACGACAGCGCCCGCTGCGTCGAATGGCAATTTGATTTCAGCACCGGCTATCGCCTGCGTCGGCATGAGCAAGCGCTGGCGGATGCGCGCGGTCGCTTGTTGCTGTTGGCCGATACGGCGCCGGTCATTCTGGTGCGGCAACCCAGTCGGGAAACCCAGGACGTTGACAGCCAGCAGTATCTGCTCGATCTGGATATTACCATTGATGATGATTACGGCCTGAGCAACGCCAGTCTGCATTGGACGCTGGCGCGTGGCGGCGGCGAAAACGTGCGCTTCACGGATCGCGAGCAGCACATCAAACCGGCGGCCGATGGTCGGCACTGGCAGCACCAGCAAGCACTACGTTTGCGCACGCTCGGTATGGAACCCGGTGACGAGCTGTACTTTTATGTCACCGCCAAAGACGGCCGGCAGCCACAGGCACAGCTGTCCCGATCGCGCACCTATATTCTGCGCCATCCGGTTGAATCGAATGTCATCGAAGGCGGTGCGCGCATTCCGTCTGATCTCGGTAAAGCCAAATTCCGCTCGCAGCGGCAAATCATTCTGGATACCGAGGCTTTGATCAGCCAACGAAAAACCTTGCCAGTAGCCGACTTCCGTCAGCGCAGCGAAAAACTCGCCCAGGATCAGATGGTGCTGCGTCTGCGTTACGGTGAATTTCTTGGCGAGGAATCGAGTTTCGAAGCGGCCGGGCCGGCGCCCGGCGGCCACGACGAGCACGAAGACAGTGGCAATGCCATGGCAGCGAACGGTATCGGCGCGCGGCTGCAATCGGATGTGGTCGCTACCTACGGTCATGCCCATGATGAGGCAGAAAACGCCACGCTGTTTGACGAAGCAACCAAGGCCATCCTGCGCCGGGCGCTGCAGGCGATGTGGTCAGCCGAAGGCGGCCTGCGAATGTCGACACCGGAACCTGCACTGCCACACGAATACGCGGCGCTGAATGCCATCAAGGAATTGCAGCAGGCCGAGCGCATCTATTTGCACAAGACCGCGTTTTCACCACCGCCGCTGGAAGCCAATATGCGCTTCAGCGGTGATGCCAGCGGTGCGCGATCGGTGCAGCGCCAGCACCAACAGGTCACAGCTGCCGAGCAACAGTTGTTGTTGCAAGCGCTGGCAGCGTTGACGGCGCCGGTTTCGGAATCGGCGCCGGCGCCGACGACCGGGCTGACGCCCGCACTAGAACAACAATTGCAACAGCATCTGCAACAGTTGCTGCGCAGTCAGGATGAGGAGGGCAAATCGTTCGCGCTGGCGAGCCTTGCCTTGCTGCAGGATTTGCGACCCGGCTGTGACAGTTGCCGGGCTGCGCTGCGCGATCAATTGGCGCTGCGCCTGAATAGCCCGTTGCCGGCGCTGCAGGCCGCTATCGATCGCCATGGTGCCTTTCGCGCGGCGCTCAAACAGGCGACTGACTCGGCGGCAGTGCCCAATACGCCTGCGCTCGACGCAAAAACACCAAGCCAGAAGGGCGGGCGATGAAGCTGATTTTTTTAAGCATCAGCCTCGCGCTCCTGCTGTGGCAGCTGTGGCGCAGCCGCCTGTCCTGGTCATGGCGCTGGCTCTGGTTGCCGGTACTGGCCAGCTTTGTCTTGATGGCCATGCCACCGTCGGTGCAGCAACCGTTGGCACCGCTCGTTGTGTTGACGCCCGGTGATGCGAGCAGTGAACAGGCGGCGCAGCAGTGGGCGAGTCAACACGGTTCAACTTTGCTGCGCTTGCCGACGGAGCCCTCGCTGGCTGAACTGACCTTGCTGCAGCAGCATTCACAACAGTCGCAACTTTTTCAGGAACAGCAACCGGAACGGCAACTGGAGCAGAAACAAGAGCAACCGCCGCTGCAGTTGTTTGGTAATGGCCTGTCGTCGGCAGCGTGGCAGCAAATGCCGACCCGCCTCATTCAATGGCAGGCGCCGGCGGCGCCGGAATGGCAGCTCAGCAGCAATCGTCAGTTGACGCTCGGCAACGTGCTACAAATCCACCTGCAGGCACCGGCTGCTGCGCAGGTATTGCAGTTGCGTGATGCCCGCCGTGAACTCATTGCCGATGCTCCCGTGCTGTCTGGTGTGGCGAGCGTGAGCTGGCGACCAACCGCGATCGGTCATTACGACTGGCTGTTGCAGGTGCGCGATCAGCACGACGCCGTGCTGCGCGAGCTGCCACTGGCGTTTGCCGTGCTGCCGAATCGGATTACACGGGTGCAGGCACAATTTTCGGCGCCCTCATTTGAGCAGCGGGCGCTGCGGGAGTGGTTGCAGCAGACCGGCATGGCCGGCGAATTTCTGAGCCAGACCGGTCAGCAATTGCAACGACGCGATGCGTTCAATCCAAACCAGCCAAACACTGCCGACAACGAAACAGGCAACACCGGTGCCAGTGCTGATGACAGCAATGCTGCTGAAAATACCGCTGAAAACGCCAGCCGTTTGTTGCTGCTGGATTTGCGCAGCTGGCAACAAAGCAGCGGCGCGCAGCGTGCGCAATGGCTGCAGCAAGTTGCCCGCGGCGCAACGCTGGCTCTGTTGGCCGATGGCAGCGAAGCTGAGCTTGCGGTCCGGACCCTGCTCAGCAAACAGCTGGCCGCGGAGTGGCGGTCGCTCAGCGAAACCGAGCAGGCGATTGCCATTGGTGAAACGGCGTTGCAGCGGGCCAGCTGGCAGCTGCGCAGCAACGAGCACTGGCAAACGCTGACGCCTGATGCCGACAGCATCACCGGCGATCATGACATGGTGCTGGTGCGGAGCTGGCAGCAGGGGCGGGTGATCTGGCTGGGCCTCAGCGACAGCCATCGCCTGTGGCAACGGGCGCGGGATCACTATGCCCGTTGGTGGCAACAGAGTCTGGCCTTGCCAGATCGAAACGGTCCGGTTTGGCATGATCCGGAGGACGGCGTTCAGGGCAAACCGACGGCGCTTTGTCTCGACAACGTGGTGGCGGATTCACGCGCAACCAACGCCGAAGCCAGCTTTGACTCCAGCTCTGAAACCAACACCGAAACCCTCACGCTGACATTGCAGACTGCCAAGGGTGTTACCGAGACGTTATCGCTGCAAGCTGCAGCAACACCGGGCCAGCGCTGCGCGTTGTACACGCCGTCAGCACCGGGCTGGTATCGCATCACGGCGCCGGTGACCGCCTGGTGGCGGGTTTACGAACAAACGCCGTCGGTGGAGTTGCAGCAAGCAGCGGCGTACGAGGCAACCCGGCAACACAGCCAGACATTGGCGGCGGCGCCGGTGACCCGCGCACAGCCTTTGCCACGTTGGCCGTTCGCGTTGATCGTTCTGCTCGGGTTGGCGGCGATTTGGTGGCGTGAACGACAGTTGCCGGCGCGCTGAGTTGCAGCTAGCTGCAGTATCGATGTCGCGCCGCAAACCTGATTGAGTTAAGGCGTGCTGCCGACGTTGGCGTCGGTCAGCGCTGCCGTGGCGTACAGCTCGCGGAAGTAGGGCGAGAACACCACCACGCCGCGATAGTCGCGCAGATCGATATCAGCCGGAATGACGTAATTCAAATCGCCGGATTGCGCCCGCAATTCGCCCAGATCAATGAAATCACTTTGCACGACATTGACGTCACGCGGTCCCGGTGCCGAGGTGAAAAACACATGCAGACCGGGTCCGCGCACCACTGACAAATTTTCCAGCCGCAGCAAGTATTCGCCGGTGCCGAGCCGGAACAGCCGGACCACGCCACTGGCCGGACGGGTCTTGTCGGTCATGGTGAATTCGCCGTAGCCGAGCAGCGTTGGTGGCTCAATTTCCGGCGGTGAGGCCGGCATCTGTTCGCGGACATTGCTCGGCAAGGTCGGGTTGCTGCTCTTGCTGCGCAGTGAAGCGTTGATCACATCGACAAATGAAAAACGCGCGCGCAGGGTTTCTGCCGGTGCCGGGCTGCGCCACCACCAGATCACCAGGGCCAGCACAGCCACCAGAACGAAGCCAGCCAGCAGCCAGCGTTTTTGCACAATCGTCATCATCAAGCTCGGTTCAATTCACTCATCAACGGTCTAACGGTGGTCAGCTTCAGCTCAGGCGTCAACGAGCGGACGCTGCTCCAAGGCTTCCATGCGTTGGCGCAGTTCAGCCGGCACCGCCGCCTTGCGCTGGTTGCGATAATCAAACAGCACGATTTCCGCTTCGCCTTCGGTGGTGATGGCTTGCTGGTTGACGCTGTAGATGCGGTAGTTCTGCCAGAACCGATCGCTGCCGATTCGACTGACGGTGACACCAATCAGCAATTGGTCCGGAAACAGCACCGGCCGTTTGTAGCGAGCATTGGTTGCTGCCAGTATCGGGCCGATACCGCTGGTCTCTTTGTCGTCCAGCAGATGCACGAGCCGACCGTATTCAATCCGGGCACTTTCAAAGTAGCGGAAATACACCACGTTGTTGACGTGCTGGAAGGCGTCCATTTCACCCCAGGCCACGGTGACCGGCAACAGCACGGGATAGCCGCGCAGCGCATCTGGGCGTTCTGTTTGCACCGCCGATGGCGGCATCGAATGGATAGAGGTCATGGTGACGGGACTCCGTTGCGGTAGGAGGTCAATGGTGGTGTTCCAACGTTGAGCGTTTCATCGCTTTGCCGGCGCGGTCAGTGAATTTTGTTCAGCTGTTGCCGCAGTGCCAGACATTCCCGGATATGACTGTCGGTGCTGGCGATGCTGCTGGCCGGCACCGGCAGTTGCGGACGACGGTTGGCCAGAAATTGCTGCAGGGTCTGCCAACTGGCCGGGTCGCACAGGGATTCGGCCAACTCGATCAACTGGCTGTGCCGGTAATCCGGAAACAACACCAGCAAGGGCTCAAAATTTTGCTGCAGCCACGGCCATTGTTGCGCTTGCAAACTGGCGCTGGTCAACGTGGCCTGCAGCAGTCGCCAGCGTTCGTTGATGCGCAAATTCGGTTCCAGCAACAGCTGTTGCAAGGCCGGCAGCATGCTGACATCGGTTTGCCAGGCCAGCGCCTGAATCAGGGCGGCGCGGCGATCACTGCGGGTTTCCTGCTGCAGTTGTTCGGTTACGCGTGGCAGCAAGCTTGGCTCGGCCGCAACCGCCAACGCCAGTGCCAGCGGGTCCTGGGCATCGGCATAGGGCTTGCCCGTTTTCAGTGCATTCAGCGCGCTCTGGTGCTGCGCCAGCAAGTTGCGGATCAGATCACGGTCCTGCAATTCCAGCGCGCGGAATTGTTGCCGCTCGCGGTCTTCGTTGGCGATCAATGCGGGTTGGGCAAAGAATTTCTGCAGACGGGTTTGCCAGATCGTGCGCTGCGGCGGCGCCGCAAGTTGTTGCAGCAAGTAGCGCCAATTGTCGAGGCTGCTGTCGAGCACCGCCGGGTCCGGGTGACGGGCGAGAATCGGCATTGCCTGGAACAGATCGTCGGCGCTGAGATTGCCGGCCCGGAACGCTGCAGTAAGGTTGGCCGCAATATCCAGTGCTTCGGCGCGCGGCAACTCCGGCAACGCGGCCAGCAGCCGTTGCCGGTGTTCATCGGCAACCTGCCAGCGATAGTAGCCGGCGCCGCCGGCATTAGGCACCACCAGCTGATCACAGCGCCAGCCCGGCGACCAGATCACTTCGCGTTCACTGAGCATCCGGCAGGCCTGATGACCGGTGTCCGGCGTGCGCAGACACACCGGCAATTGCCATTGCTGCTCGCCGGCAACGCTGCCGGCAGGGGCATAAGCCTGCTGACGCAGGCGCAATTGCAAATCGGTGTTGACGCATTGCTGTTCCAGCTGGATTTGCGGCAAACCCGGTTGCTGCAAAAAGCTGTCGAAACTCAGTGTGATGCTCGGGTCGGCGACCGAGTCGCTCATCGACTGGAACAACTCGGTGGAGCCGGCGTTGCCGAATGCATGGCGGGCAAAATAGTTGCGCAAGCCGAGCCGGAATTGTTCATTGCCGAGATAGCGCTGATACATCCGCATCAGCCCCATCGCTTTGTCATAGATCATGCTGTTGAAGGTGCCTTGCACATCTTCTTCGCGGCTGAGCGGTTGCCGGATGCGCAGCAGCGGATTGCGGCCATCGTGCTGCATGGCCGATTCCAGTTGCTGCTGCATCGCCAATGTCAGCGGATAGTCCGGATGACTCTGGGCGGCAATTTCGTAACCCAGCCATTCGGCAAAACCTTCGTTGAGCCAGAGATCATCCCACCACGGCATCGTCACCAGATCGCCAAACCATTGGTGCGCCAGCGCATGGGCGTTATAGGAAATGAAGGTCTGCCGTTCACTGATGCTGGCGTGTTCATCCATCAACATCAGTTTGTCGAGGAAGTTGATGGCGCCAGCATTTTCCAGTACGCCGGACGAAATGTCCGGCACAGCGATCAGGTCCAGCTTTTCAAACGGAAACGGAATGGCAAAATATTGCTCGAATGCGCTCAGCATGGGTGGCGTGTGCTGCAAGGCAAAGCGGGTGCGCACGCCTTCGCCGCGCACGGTGACCGCGCGCAAGCTCAGCGGCTGCTTGCGCACGTCGTTGGCGGGAATCACCGGGCCATTGACCACATCAAACGGACCCACGCTGAGGTTCAGCAAATAGGTTGGCATGCGCGGTGTGCGGTTGAGCCGGGTCAGTTTCAGTGCTTCCGGCAGCTCGCGGGTCTCGCTCGGCAAGCTGTTGCCAATCACGACATCGTCACGGCCGCTGATGATCTCCAGTTCAAAACTGGCTTTGAACGCCGGATCATCAAAACCGGGAAAAACCCGGCGCGCTTCAACGGCGTGCAGCTGGCTGAACACATACCAGTCGTTGCCAACCTGGACCCGGCTGAGTCCCTCCGAGGTGGTGGTGTATTGGCCGTCGTATTGCAGCTCCAGCGTCAGAAACCCGGCCGGCAGATCGTCATCGAAATCGATGCGGGCCAGACCTTGCGGCGTCAGTTGCTGGTAATGACCGGTGATCGGGTCGCTGCCGTCACGACGGGCCAGCACGTTGTTGACGGTCAGATCGCGGCCATGCAGATAGAGCGTGCGGGTGTCGTCATGCAATTGCAGGCCGATGGCGACTTCGCCGCGAAATGCCGGCTGGCCCGGCAGGATGGTCAGCTTCAGCAGATAGCGGTCCGGCACGGCCAGCATGGGCAATCGGCCGTCGACGGGCTCCGGTGCAATCGGTGCCTCTGTCGGCCAGTACAGCAGCGCCGTCACGGCGACGATTGCCAGCACAGCCAAGGAGAGACGCAGAGGTGAGCGCACGGATGTTCGCTGCCGAGCCGAAAATTGAAACGAGAGTGTAAACCAGTGCCGCCATAGCGACTACCGTGGCGACTGCCAATGAACCTGCAATTGGCCAGGATAATGGGTCTGTGTGAAAGGTCGGTGTGAAAGGCTGATGCGACAGGCCAATGCGAAAGACGTCGAGCGCTGGACCGACGCGATCGGCCTTCATGAATAACCGGATGATGGCGCGCTGCGACATGTCGCAACACACCGCGCCGTCATCGGCCAAGCGGTAACGGGCGGCGAACAGCTTACGACGTCATGAACAAGCGGATGGACAGCGCCACCGACATCACCACCAACACTACGCGCACCAGCTTGGCGCCGCCCTTGAACACCAGCCGGGCGCCAATCTGGCCACCGATGAATTGACCCGCCGCCATCACGCCACCGGGCAGCCACAGCACCTTGCCGCCGATGACAAAGAAACACAGCGACGCGAAATTGCTGGCGAAATTCAGCACCTTGCTGTGCGCGGTCGCCACCGGCAGAGTCAGGCCGAGCAGGGTGACACAGCCGAGCGCAAAGAAGGTGCCGGTGCCGGGGCCAAAAAAACCGTCGTAATAGCCAATCCCAAAACCGATGGTCAGTGCGAACCAAGTCAGGCTGATGCGCTGGTGACTTTCCACTTCACCGACCCGCTTGGCCAGCAGCATGTACAGCGCAATGCCGATCAATAGCCACGGAATCACTTTGCGCAAGAAGCCGGGATCGATCTGCTGCACGGTCAACGCGCCGAGCGCGCCGCCGATCAGCGAGGCCAGAAACGCCGGCCAGAATCGGCGAAAGTCGACCGCTTTTTCACGGATGAAATGGAGGCTCGCGGAAAACGAACCGGCACAGCCCTGCAGTTTGTTGGTACCGAGCGCAATCGCCGGTGGCAATCCGGCCCACAGCAGCGCCGGAATGGTCAACAAGCCACCGCCGCCGGCAATGGCGTCAATGCAGCCGGCAACCACCGCAACAAAGAACAGCAGGGTCAGGATTTCGGTGCTGAATTCGAGCATTTTTTCTTCTGCTTTGTTGTAGGAGCGGCCTTGGCCGCGAAATCACGTTGACGGAGGCAATCGTGACCAACATTTTCGTGAGTAGTGCTGGCAGTGTGATGTTTGCCTGAAAATGAATCGCGGCAAAAAACAATCGCGGCCGAGGTCGCTCCTACAATGCATGTTGACTAGTGCCGTTTGCGATCATGCGGCGTAAACCTTAGTCGGCGCTTGTCCGCCGGTGGGTCCGCTGCGCTTGACCCGCCTTACAGCTGCACCACATTCAAACTACTGACCGGCACATCATCGCCATCCGGCACCGGCTCGGAAAAATCTTCCTTGTCAAAGCCACGGTCGCCGTCCGGCATCGGCACGCCGGTCGCGGCGATGGATTTGAAATCGAACAGGTTGCTGTCGGCCAGATGCGAGGGCACCACATTCTGCAGTGCCCGGAACATCGTTTCGATGCGGCCCGGGTGTTTGCGGTCCCAGTCCTGCAGCATCATCTTGACGACCTTGCGCTGCAGGTTTTCCTGCGAGCCACAGAGATTGCACGGGATGATCGGGAATTCTTTGTGCAGCGCATAACGGGCAATGTCTTTTTCGCGGCTGTAGGCCAGCGGCCGGATCACCACGTTGCGGCCGTCGTCGCTGACCAGTTTCGGCGGCATGCTTTTGAGTTTGCCGCCGTAGAAGAAATTCAGGAAGAAGGTTTCCAGCAGATCGTCGCGGTGATGGCCGAGCGCAATCTTGGTAACGCCGTGCTGCTGGGCGTAGTTGTACAGCACGCCACGGCGCAGCCGCGAACAGAGCGAGCAGGTGGTCTTGCCTTCCGGAATGACCCGTTTGACCACGCTGTACGTATCTTCTTCGATGACATCGAACGGCACGCCAATGCTGGTCAGGTAGTTGGGCAGCACCTCTTCCGGGAAGCCCGGTTGTTTCTGATCCAGATTGACCGCCAGAATCTCGAAGCGAATCGGCGCGGCCTGTTGCAGGCTCAGCAGAATGTCGAGCAGCGTATAAGAGTCCTTGCCGCCGGACAGGCAGACCATGACCTTGTCGCCGTCTTCGATCATGTTGAAGTCGGCAATGGCCTGACCGACTTCCCGGCGCAGCCGTTTTTGCAACTTGTTGAGTTCATACTGGTCTTTGCGTTGGCGGCTTGCCGCGGCGTCGGTCAGGAAACTCGGAGCAGCGACCGGCGGCAGCGCGGACGCAGTGGGCGCAGTGGATGTAGGGACAGGCAAATCGGACATGGCAGCAGGGGCGCAAAGGGCAATGGCAAAGCGGGCGGCGATTATACGGGAGCAGGCGCGGGCAGGACAGATTTTGGCCAGCATCTCCCGGCGTGGCTTCACCCTGGCGCTCGGCCGCGTGCTGGCCGTCACATTGGCCCTGCTGTTGCTGGCCGGCTGCAGCCTGGGTTTTGTCTACCCCCGGCTGGATACCCTGATTGGCTGGCAGTTGGACCGCTATCTGAAACTGGAGTCCGGTCAGGAGCGCTGGCTGGATGAGCGGCTGGACGAGCGTCTGGCCTGGCACCAGCGTGAACAGTTGCCGCGCTGGCGTGAGGCGCTGGGCTCGCTACGCAGCGATATCGCCGAGCGCCGGCTCGACGGCGAGCGCTACCTGCAATACAGCGAACAAGTTCGCAGCCTGCTCAGCGCCAGCGCCGCCGGTCTGGTCGATGACGCGGTCAAACTCGCAGCCGGATTGAGCGATCGGCAAATTGCCCACCTGCTCAAGCGCTATGACGAAGACACCGACGATCTGGTTGACGAGCTGGCCGAACGTGCCGCCGACCCGAGCGAGCGACTGGCCGAACGTTTCGATGACAGTCGCGACGAAATTGAAAACTGGCTCGGCGATTTGACCGACGATCAGCAAGCCTATTTGCGGCAATGGCAGACGCAGGCGATCGACTGGGGCGATTTTGCGCTTGTCTCACGCCAGCGCTGGCGCGAACACATTGTCCAGACGTTGAGCAATCGCAGTGACGCAGTCGCATTGCAAGCGGGCGTTGCGCAAATGCTGCTGCAGCCGGAGTCGTTGCGGGCGCCGGCCTATCAGGCGGCGGTTGCCAAACAGACCGAGCTGCGCCGGGATCTGCAACTGTATCTGCTGCAGACACTTACCGACAAACAGCGTCAGCATTTGCTGGGCGAGCTGGATGACATTCTGGAAGACATCGACGACGTGCTGAAGGGGTAAAAACGGGCTGCCGTTTTACCAAAGTTCGAGCGATTCAAATTCTCGAATTAGGGAGACTCTGATTTAGTCTCCGTTCGCCCTGAGCTTGTCGAAGGGTGAACAGAATTTCGCTGAAATATCGGCTTTCTGTGGTTCGACAAGCTCACCACGAACGGTAGTTGACAACTTAATCAGAGCTTCCTTAGGGTTTGCCCGTTACGGGGCCGCCACCAGTACCTGCAGCACACCGTCGACCGGCTGAATGCGTAGCGTCATCCGGTACACCGACTGCAAGCGAGCCGTGGTCAACACCTGCGCCGGGGTGCCGCTGCACACCAGCCGGCCCTGATCCAGCAGCAGCAACTGATCGCAGTAACGCGCGGCCAGATTCAGGTCATGCAACACCAGCACGGCGCTGCCACCGTGCCGGCAATGCTGCTGGAACAAGGCCAGCGTGTGATGCTGGTGATACAGATCGAGCGCGGCGGTGGGCTCATCGGCCAACATCAATTGCGCCTGGGTTGCAAACATCCGCGCAATCATCACCCGCATCCGCTCACCTTCTGATAATTCGGTCACGGCGCGATCGGCAAAGGCAGTGACGTCTGCCCGCAGCATGGCGTCGGCCACGGCTTGACGGTCTGCATCCGACAGCGCGTCGGCAACGCCGGTGTGCGGCAAGCGACCCAACTCCACTACACGCTGGGCTTGCAACGGCCAGTGCACCGGCGCGCCCTGTGCGAGATAGCTAATCAGCCGCGCTAGCTCCGGTTTGCGGTACTGCTGTAGATCGCGTTCATGCAAACGCAGCTGACCATGGCTCGGTATCAGTAGGCCGGCCAGCAGTTTCAGCAAACTGCTTTTACCAGCGCCGTTCGGGCCAATGATGCCGACCATGCTGCCGGCCGCGACCGTGACGCTGATATCGTGCAGCACTTGCTGCTCACCGTAGTGATAATTGACTTGCTGTGCCGCCAGCAGCGTGGTGGCTGGGGTCATGTCGGGCTCATCCGGCATTTCGATTCTCATTCCGCGTTTCCGTTCTCATTCAGGGCTTTCATTCGCGTTCAGCACTTCCGTTCCCGTTAAGAAATTCAGGTCGTGCGATGGCGCAAGCGCACGATAAGCAACAGAAAAAACGGCGCCCCGAACAGGGCCGTGACGACGCCAATTTTCAGTTCCGCCGTCGCGCCGCCGGTAATGGCACTGAACCGCGCAACGAGTTGCACGCAGATATCGGCGATCAGCAGCAAGACCGCCCCGGCCAGCGCACTGAGTGAGAGCAGGCGGCCCGGTTGATGGCCCACCAGCGGTCGCATCAGATGCGGTACCAACAAGCCGACAAAGCCAATGCTGCCGCTAACGGCAACCGCGGCACCGACCGACGCCGCGATTCCCATCACCAGCAACAGCCGCGAGCGTGGCAACGAAAACCCCAGCGTCTGCGCTGTTTCCTCGCCAAGACTCAGCGCATCAAGAAATCGCCGCTGCCGCCACACCAGCACCGAACCCAGCAGCAGAAACGGCAGCGCGAACAGCAACTCATTCAGCGTACGGTTGCTGAACGAACCGAGTAGCCAATACACCATCTCCGACATCGCGTACGGATTCGGCGCAAAATTCAGTGCCAGCGCAATGCAGGCGCCGGCAAAGGCATTGATCGCCACGCCGGCCAGCAACAATCCGGTGATGCTGCTGCCGCGACCGGCGAGCACAAACAGCGCCAGCACAGCCAGCAGCGCACCGGCCATGCCAAACCCGGGCATCACCCACCAGGCAAACTGACTGAAGCCGTAATACAGCGCGATGACAGCGCCCAGTGACGCACAACTGGAGACCCCGACCAAGCCGGATTCTGCGAGCGGATTGCGGAACAACCCCTGCAGCGCAGCGCCAGACAACCCGAGGACTGCGCCGACCGCCGCCGCCAACAGCGCACGCGGCAAACGGATCTCGGTAACGATAATAGTGTTGACGGATTCATGGCCGTGCCACAGCTGCGACAACAGTTCTGACCACGGCAGCGCGACGCTACCGATGGACATCGACAGCAGCAGCAACAGTGCAATGGCAACGAGCAGCAGCGCTGGCAGCCAGCGACGATTGTTAGCCTTCATGGATTGTTGGTCTTCATGGATGGTCAGCGTTCATGGCGCCGCCTCGACTGCGAGACGTGCGGCGGTCAGCGCCTGCGCAGCATCGCCAAGCTGCAGCCCGGGGCAAAGCCAGTACTGGCTCGGAAATTCGACACGGCGGAGTTTTGTATGAACTAGCGTGGGCTCTGTGGATTGATGTGCGCTGTTTTGCAACCCAAACGCCTGCAATGCGGGGTGCCGCAATAGCTGTTGCGCCAGCGACTGCTGACCGCCGCGCTGTTCTTCAAGAAAAATCACATCGGGCTGCAAGTGCAGCAATTGCTCGATACCCAGTTCGCGGTCGTAAGGCCACTGCAGCCGGTCGGCTACTGTGTCAAAGCCGGCCAGGTGCAGCAGTTCATTTTTGATCGAGCCAGTGCCGGCGGTATAGCCGTTCGGTGCGTAGCTAAGCGCAAGCAAGCGTGGCAGCGTCGCCACCCTTGTGTGGACCTCGGCAAGTTTGTTTTGCAATGCGGCGAGTTGCTGATTGGCTTGATCGGGCCGGCCTAGCGCAGCGGCGACGGTGCGCACCATGGTGGGAACATCGGCCAGCCGGGTAGGGCTGTCGATGGCGAGCACCGGAAAGCCCAGTTGTCGCAACACCTGCACTGCTTTGCCTCGCTCGTAATCAGCCGCCAAAATCAGATCCGGCTGCAAGCTGGCAATCTGCTCGGCAGAACCGCCGTGTGCAGTCAATTGCTGCGCTGTTTGCCAGACGCTGCTGTAACGCGGATCACGCGCCAGCGATGAAACCGCAGCGATCTGCGCCGGCTCGGCCAGTGCAATCAGCAATTCATCGAGGCAGAGTGACATCGATACCACCCGCTTTGGCGCGTCAGTAACGGCTCGCGTCTGGGTGGGCGCGCGGCGTGCATCATCCGCCTGCACCAGTGGGCACAGGCTGAGAAAAATCACCGCGACAAGCGCCAGTCGTTTCACTGCTTGAATCCTGTTCCTGTCAACCATCCACGGAGTTTCGGGTTCAGAAGTCAACACCCTTGCGCGCCATGATGCCAGCACGAAACGCATGCTTGATGTCCTGCACCTCGGCCACGGTATCGGCAAGCTCACGCAGGGCGCTGCCACCACCACGGCCGGTGATGACCACGGTCTGTCCCGGCGGGCGGGCGCGTATCGCGGCCAGTATCATCGCTTCATCCAGATACTTGAAGCTCAGCATATAGGTCAGTTCATCCAGCACCAACAATTGCACGCTGGCATCGCGCAGCAACTCGGCAGCGACTGCCCAGGTCCGTTCAGCCGCCGCGATGTCGGTGCTGCGGTTTTGGGTATCCCAGGTAAATCCGGTGCCCATCTGATAAAAGTGGACCTCCGGGTGTTGCTGACGCAGATACAGCTCTTCACCGGACAGTTGCACCCCTTTGATGAACTGCACTACCCCCACCTTATGACCGTAACCGAGGCTGCGCATCACCATACCAAACGCGGAACTGGTTTTGCCTTTGCCATCGCCGGTCAAAAGCAGCACCAGCCCGCGGTCGTCAGTGGCGGCCGCGATGCCGGCATCGACGGCAGTCTTGAGCTTTTGCATTTTGCGCTGGTGTTGGTTGCTTGATTCGTCGGTCATGGCTTGATCCATTGACAGTTTCTTGTCTGGCGTCTTTACAATTTGCTTGTTAGCGAACTGAGGCTCTTACTAAAGGTTCACCCTCATCCCAGCCTTCTCCCGTCAAGGGAGAAGGAGCAAAACACAGGCCACTTCTTATCAGTGTCATGTCGCACGACTGTGTTAAAAGCCCTCTCCCTTGACGGGAGAGGGTTGGGTGAGGGTGAAGCCGCTAAAGTGAACCATTACTCGGGATCGCGCGCTCCTGCAGCGCCAACCAAATGGTCTGACAAACCGATTCCGTGTCCACCAATACCTCATTGTTCCAAAAGCGGATAACGCGGAAGCCATTGAGTTCCAGCCATTTGCTGCGGGCCTCGTCATGGCTGGATTGCAAGTGCTGGCTGCCATCGACTTCGATGATCAATCTTCGCTCAATGCAGACAAAATCAACGATGTAGTCACCGAGCGGAAACTGCCGCCGAAATTTGCCGGCGAATTTTTCCGGGTCGCGAAGTTGGCGCCATAGCATCCGTTCGGCGTCAGTCATTTCCTTCCGAAGCCGCCGCGCTCGGCATCGTTGGTTGTCGGACAAGCGCATTTATTCTTCCCTGAATATCTGGAGCAGGCTATTCACTCTCACCCAACCCGCTCCCGTCAAGGGAGAGGGCTTCAATTCCTATTGCGCCCAGCTTCGCTTCACGCCCCAGTTACTCATCCTTGGCTCATGCGCGGCAACCGAATGACGCTTCGTTTTGTCAATTCCAGGTCAGTCCTATCATGATCAAGGCTTTCGACACACGGTCGCGATTGAGCGCCAGTCGGTCAACGTGTCTTCCCCCTTCTCCCTTGACGGGAGAAGGTTGGAATGAGGGTGATGAATTGCGCGACTCCTCTTGATTGCCAAGCTCATCAATCAGAAGCTCATGCCTACTGTCACGGCCCATTGCCGGCCTGCGGCGGGATAGTAATAATCGAACGGCGCCACGCCGCCGCTGAAACTGTCGTATTGCTTGTCGCCGAGATTATTGACGCGGGCTAGCACATGCAAGCGCGCCAGTTGCAAGCGGGCGCTGGCATTGAAAACGGTGTAGCCGCCGAGCCGGTTGTCGCGATTGTCATTGTCGCCGGCGCGGTAACGTTCGCCGGTGTATTGACCATCAACATACAGTGTCAAGCTGTCGCTGGCGGACCAGCTCAGGCCGCCGCCCGCTTGTTGCTGGGCAACCAGCGGCACGCGCTGGTCGGCAAAATGGCCACTGTCAACGCGGGCGTCGACGTAACTGTAGTTGAAGTGCAGAGCCCAGACCGATGCCAACGCGACATTGCCGCGCACGTTGAAGCCTTGCCGGGTCGAGTCGTCGAGATTGATGTTGGCGCCGGTGCCGGGACCAAACGGACCGTCGGCGAGCGGGTCGTAAAAAATTTCATCGCTCAGGTTCAGCCGGTAGGCAACGGCGGTCAGCGTCAAGGCGTCGAATTGGCTGTCGAGTCCGAGCTCCAGCGATACCGATTGCTGCGGTTTGAGCTGGCTTACTGTCGGTGCGACAAAGCCGTTTTCATCAGCGGTCGGCCAGCGGAAACCTTCGTCGCGACGCAGGAACCAGCGATGTGAGGCAGTCAGTTGTTGACTGATGCCGAGCTGAACCACCGTCAGCGTATCGTCAACGTCGCGGGCAAGATTGTGATCGGCAATCAACTGGCTATGGCGACCGCCGGCGGTTACGAGCCAGTCGGCGGCCAACGGTACGGTGAGCTGGCCATACAGATCGCGTGTTTGCTGATCAAACGCCGTTACGCCATAGCCGTAATCGTATTCGGCGTCGGCGTTTTCCTGATCAAAGCCGGTGGTCAGCAAGAGTTCGCCATGTTCGGTGGCAACGCTGCCACTCAGCCGTGGTTGCAGCGCTGCCACCGTGGTCTGGTAACGAAACGGGCTGGCATACAACGCGCCACGGGTATCGTCGTCGCGCTGGCTGAGGTCGGCGAGCAGCCGCCAATGTTCGTTCAATGCGACCTCGACGCCAAGGCGGGCGGCGTCGGTGCGGCGATCACCGTAATCAGTCGGTGAGCTGCTCTGTCCTCTATCGTCGTCGCGCTGGTCGCGGCTCAGACTGCCGGGCAGGCGGAGATTGTCGCGGGTCTGTTGCAGATCGAGCGCCAGCGTGGTGAGGCCGGTTTGCAGACCGACGTTGGCAAAAATGTTGTGGTAATTCTGTTCATTGTTGTCGCGATAATTGTCGGCCAGTTTCTTTTCACCGGCCAGGCGGTAGGAAAAGCCATTGCCGAGCGCTTGCTGCACCGAGGCTCGGTAGATCTCGGCATCGTCACTGCCGCGGCCCGCTTCCAGCGTAACCTGTTGCTCGTCCGGATGACCGGTGATGATGTTGATGACGCCGGCACTGGCCTGATCGCCATACAGCGAACCTGCGCTGCCGTGCAGAATTTCAATGCGCACGACATTCTGCAGCGAAATACTGGCCAGATCGGGGCCGGCCAGCGACGGATTGTTCAGCTTGCGGCCATCGACCAGCAGCAGGACGTTGTTGACGCCATTTTCGCCAAAGCCACGCATGCTGACGCTGGCACCGCGGCCGCCGTTACCAATCATGTCGGTGATCTGCAGGCCGCCAAGTGTGGCCAGCACTTGCACCAGCGAGTCGGCGCCACTGCGGGCAATCTGATCTCGGTAGATAATCTGGATGGCGGCCGGCAAAACCGGTGTCGATTGTGCCGAGCGTGTGCCGATCACCGAAATGTGATCGGCTTCCGCGTGCGCTGCCGCGTTGTCGTCACCATGAGCGACGGCCGGTAACAGAATTAGCGGCGTCAGAACCAGCTGCGTCAGGATCAGTGGCTTCAGGATCAGCGCGTTGAAATGAAAATGGACTTTCACGATTTCCTCAATGTCGAGAGTGAGCAATTGAGGAGGGATGGCCCGCGCCTGTCGCAAAAAATGCGCAGGATATGGGCAAAGCAGATGGGTTGCAGCTGCCTGTGACGACGCCCTCCGCATCGTCCCGGTACGACTGGGCGCCCGCGTCTTGCGACAGTGAGCACGCAGTCTTTCCTGTTCAGGCTGGTATCGGGCTTCTTGCCGGTGGGCAAGTTACCGTTGCGGGGGCAGCGCCGGACTGATGCGATCATGCGGTCAACACACCGCCCAATCACCGGACTTCCCAATTAACCCGGCCCTGCGCCTGAGCGCCAAGCCGGGACCTGAAAAGGACGGCGGGACTCTACGCGGCAGCCAACGGGGCGTCAAACTTGAGTCAGAAGGAAAAGGCATATGGACTTGGCGCCGGAGCAGGTACGATCGCCAGCAATGTCTTGGTGGTTGGTCGTGCTGTGCGCTGGCTAAATTTGCGGTTGGCTTCACTCTCACCCAGGTCCTTTCCCACCAAGGGAGAGGACTTGAAAGCCTTCCCCCTTGATGGGAGAAGGTTGGATGAGGCTGAAGCCAGGTCTAACCACCAACCAATAAACAACGCATAGTAGAAATCCTGCAGACGGAACTGCCTATACTATTTTTATCAGTACCGTTTTCCATCAGTACCGTTTTTCATCAGTACCGCTTTCCATCACGACTGTTTGCCATAACTCGTTTGGCTTTTACTGAAGGCCAATAGCTGTGAGTCCATCCGCTGTGACGCATCCCGTTTCCTGTACCTGTGCCAATCATCGCCCGACGGTTGATCAACCGATTGCGGCCAACGTCTTTACCGGCGAGAAGCGCCCACACGAACCGCATTGTGCCGAGCTGGCGCGTGACCGTGCCGGCCGTATCGAGGCCCTGCAGGCGGCGCTCACCGAGCGCATTCTGGTGCTCGATGGCGGCATGGGCACGATGATCCAGACCTACAAGCTCAGTGAAGCCGATTACCGTGGCGAACCGTTCAAGGATTTCCACAAAGACGTCAAAGGCAACAACGACCTGCTCAGCATCACCCGGCCCCAGGTCATCCGCGCCATCCATGAAGCCTATCTGGAAGCCGGCGCCGATATCATCGAGACCAATACCTTCAACGCCACCCGCATCTCGATGGCCGATTACGAGATGCAGCATCTGGCACATGCACTCAACGTAGCCGCGGCACGCGTAGCGCGCGAAGCCGCTGATCACTACACCGCCAAAGATCCGACCAAGCCGCGCTTTGTCGCCGGCGTGCTTGGGCCCACTTCGCGTACGGCTTCCATCTCGCCGGATGTCAATGACCCGGCTGCCCGCAACGTGAGCTTTGATCAACTGGTCGAGACCTACCTGGAAAGTCTTGACGGCCTCGTTCGTGGCGGCAGCGATGTCATTCTGATCGAAACCATTTTTGATACGCTCAATGCCAAGGCCGCGGTATTCGCGGTGCAGGCGTATTTTGATCGTGAAGGTTTTTCGCTGCCGGTGATGATCTCCGGCACCATCACTGACGCATCCGGCCGGACGCTGTCCGGGCAAACCACCGAGGCGTTCTACAACTCGCTGGCGCATGCCAAACCGATTTCAATTGGCCTGAACTGCGCGCTCGGTGCTGCCGAGCTACGGCCCTATGTCAAAGAGATGTCGCGCATCGCCGGCTGCTACACCTCGGCCTACCCCAACGCGGGTTTGCCGAATGCCTTTGGCGAATACGATCAAACGCCGGAGCAGATGGTGGCGGTGGTCGAGGAGTTTCTCGCCAGCGGTTTCTTGAATATCGTCGGCGGTTGCTGCGGCACCACGCCGGCGCACATTGCCTTGCTCGCTGAGGCGGCTGGCAAATACCCGCCACGGCAGCGGCCCGACATTGAAGTTGCCTGCCGGCTGTCCGGGCTGGAAGCGTTCAACATCAAAAATGATTCGCTGTTCGTCAACGTCGGCGAGCGCTGCAACGTCACTGGCTCGGCCAAGTTCAAGCGCCTGATCGTTGCTGGTGATTACACCGCGGCGTTGCAGGTGGCGCAGGAGCAGGTCGAGAACGGCGCCCAGATTCTTGATATCAACATGGACGAAGGCATGCTCGATGCCGTCGTCGCCATTGATCGCTTTTGCAAGCTGATTGCCACCGAGCCTGACATCTCGCGGCTGCCGATCATGCTCGACTCCTCCAAATGGGAGGTGATCGAGGCCGGGCTCAAATGCCTGCAAGGCAAGTGCGTGGTCAACTCGATCAGCATGAAAGAAGGCGTCGCCGATTTCAAAGCCAAGGCCAAACTGTGCCAGCAGTATGGCGCTGCGGTGGTTGTCATGGCATTTGACGAGCAAGGCCAGGCTGACAGCTTTGAGCGCAAGATTGAAATCTGCGAACGCTCCTATCGCATTCTGGTCGATGAAATCGGCTTTCCGCCGGAAGACATCATTTTTGACCCGAACATTTTTGCCATCGCCACCGGCATCGACGAGCACAACAATTACGCCGTTGATTTCATCCGGGCTTGTAGCTGGATACGTCAGTACCTGCCCCATGTCGGTATTTCTGGCGGGGTTTCCAATGTCTCGTTCTCGTTCCGTGGCAATGACCCGGTTCGGGAAGCCATCCACTCGGTCTTTCTGTATCACGCCATCAAGGCCGGTCTCAGCATGGGCATTGTCAACGCCGGCCAGCTGGCGGTGTACGACGAACTGCCGGCCGAGCTGCGTGAAAAAGTGGAAGACGTGGTGCTGAACCGGCAGCCGGCTGTTACCGCAACCGATGCCGGTGAAAAGAGCCCCACCGAAGCGCTGCTGGAGATTGCCGAAAAATTCAAGACCGGCGCCATCAAGAAAACCGATGACGATCTGGATTGGCGCAGCTGGCCGGTCAACAAGCGGCTGGAGCATGCGCTGGTCAAAGGCATCACCCAGTTCATCATCGAGGATACCGAAGCGGCGCGGGTCCAAACCAAGCGACCGCTCGATGTCATCGAAGGGCCGTTGATGGACGGCATGAACGTGGTCGGTGATCTGTTCGGCGCCGGCAAGATGTTCCTGCCGCAGGTGGTCAAATCGGCGCGGGTCATGAAGCAGGCCGTCGCTTACCTGCAGCCCTATATCGAGTTGGAAAAGGGTCAGGCCGAGCAAGCCGGCGCTGCCAAGACCAATGGCAAGATTGTCATGGCCACCGTCAAAGGCGATGTCCACGACATTGGCAAGAACATTGTCGGCGTGGTCCTGCAATGCAACAACTTTGAAGTGATTGATCTCGGCGTCATGGTCCCGGCCGAAAAAATCCTGCAGACGGCGGTCGAGCAGCAGTGCGACATCATCGGTTTGTCGGGCCTTATCACGCCGTCGCTGGATGAAATGGTCAACGTCGCCCGCGAAATGCAGCGGCAGGGCATCAACAAACCCTTGTTGATCGGTGGCGCCACCACTTCCAAGGCGCATACGGCCGTCAAAATCGAGCCGCAATTTACCCTCAATCAGGTGGTTTACGTGCCGGATGCCTCGCGCGCCGTCGGCGTGGCAACGACGCTGTTGTCGCAGGAGCTGCGCGAGCCCTATGTGCGTGACCTCAAGGCCGAGTATGAGGTGATCCGTGCCCGGCACGACGGCACCGTGCGCGGCACCACGCGGCCGTACGCCGAGGCCGTGACGCGCGGCATTCAGACCGACTGGGCGCATTACGCACCGCCGGTGCCAACCTTCACTGGCATCAAAGTGTTTGATGATTACTCACTCGACGAGCTGGTGCCCTATATCGACTGGACGCCGTTTTTCATCACCTGGGATCTGGCCGGCAAATATCCGCGCATTTTGCAGGATGAAGTCGTTGGCGAAGCGGCGCGCCAGCTGTTCGATGACGCGCAAGCCATGCTCAAGAAGCTGGTCGCAGGCAAACGTATCAAGGCTCGCGCCGTGCTCGGTTTCTGGCCGGCTAATGTCGGCGTCAGCAGCAGCGCGTCAGACGACATCGCGGTTTATGCCGACGAAGCGCGCCAGCAAAAGCTGGCAACGCTGCATCATTTGCGCACCCAGACCATCAAGCAAGGCGCGGCCGATGTGCATGCCTCGCTGGCCGATTACATCGCGCCGGCAGCCAGTGGCGTAAAGGACTACATTGGCGCGTTTGCGGTGACTGCCGGTATTGGTGTTGATGAACTCACCGCCGAGTACGAGCGCCAAGGCGATGATTATTCCAGCATCATGGTCAAGGCGCTGGCCGACCGGTTCGCCGAAGCGCTGGCCGAGCGCCTGCACGAGCGCGTGCGCAAAGAGTTCTGGGCCTACGTGCCAGACGAGTCACTCGACAACGACCAACTGATCAAGGAGCAGTATCGCGGCATTCGTCCGGCGCCCGGCTACCCAGCCTGCCCGGACCACACCGAAAAAGCCACCTTGTTCAAACTGCTCGACCCGGAACATCACATCGGCATCAAACTCACCGAGCACTACGCCATGTGGCCCACCGCCGCCGTGTCCGGCTGGTATTTCTCGCACCCCAAGGCAGAGTATTTCAACGTCGGTAAAGTGCAGAAAGATCAGATCGAAAGCCTCGCCCACCGCAAAGGCATGACCGTGGCCGAACTGGAGAAATGGTTAAGCCCGGTACTCGGCTATAACCCTTAGAAAGTTGTCTCCCTCCCCAATGCCGCTCAGTTAAGGTTTGTTCTGTCACCCCCGCGAAGGCGGGGGTGACAGTGTCTTGCGCGAAAGTCGCTGGATAGATTCGCGCCATCCTTGGCGCTCACCCTACGGGCCGCTTCGCCGTCCAACGTGACTCCTGTCACGTTGTCCCGCCTGCGCGGGAATGACGGACTCTCCTAACTGATCGGCATTTGTCTCCCTCCCCCCTCGCGGGGGAGGGCCGGGGAGAGGGGAGGCTCTCCACACGATCCGTCGCAACAGTCCATCCGAATCCTTCCTATCGCGATTATCCGCCGCACCGACATGCGATGGAGTCGAGTGGCTTGTTGCGCGGGGCGACGTATAGCGAGGTAGTGACTTATCTCCCTCCCCCTTGACGGGGGAGGGCTGGGGTGAGGGTGAACTCTCTTCACGAATCACCGTCGTGCTACTACCAACAGTTTCCGCAAGTGCTCACAACCGATCCAATGGGCTCACTGCTCCCGCGCCTACCTTGGCAACATGGGTGTAAATCATCGTCGTTTCGACATGACTGTGACCCAGTAGCGTTTGAATGGTCCGAATGTCCGTTCCGCTTTGCAGTAAATGCGTCGCAAAGCTGTGCCGAAAGGTATGGCAACGAACCAGCTTGTTGATGCCTGCGCCAGCAACCGCCCGAGCAAGCGCCCGCGACAAGGTTTGCGGGTAAAAATGATGGCGTCTCGTAATGCCTGTTCTTGGATCGCGGGAAAGCTCGGCTTGCGGGAACAGCCAGTGCCATGCCCACGTCTCACCAGCCTTCGGGTATTTCTTTTCCAAGGCCCACGGCAGTACAACACCGGGCAATTTCTGGGCACGGTCCTGTTCATAAACCAGACGTGAAGCGCGTAGTTGCTCAGTCAAAGCTGACCGACAAGCCTGCGGTAGCGGCACAACCCGATCCTTCCCACCTTTGCCTTCGCGTACAGTGAGCATGGAAAGCCCCATGTCCACATCCTTCACGCGCAACGACAACAGCTCGGTTCGTCGCAAGCCAGCGCCATAGAGTAGCTGGACCATCAATTGGTATGGTGCGGGCAGTGCCTGTATCACCGCCCTGACTTCACTCGGTGACAATACAACCGGAATACGAACGGTACGCCTGGCTCGTACTACATCGTCAAGCCAGGGCAAATCGGTGCTCAATACTTTGCGATACAGAAATAGCAATGCAGCCAAAGCCTGATTTTGCGTACTGGCAGATACCTTGTCCTTCACCGCCAAGGCGCTCAGGAATTGCTCCACCTCGTACTTGCCCATCTCCGCTGGATGGCGTTTGCGATGAAACAGAATAAAGCGACGAATCCAGTGACAGTACGTTTTCTCCGTGCGCAGGCTGTAGTGCTCGACTCGCAGCTTTTCAACAACCTGATCCATCAGTTTCTGCGCCATAGCTCCCTCTTGGCATCTCTGCAAATCGGGCCATCCTAGCCGGACAAATGAACAACGGTCAGCGGCGAAAAAGCATGCCAAGGCCGAAAATCTGCCACTATTGCAGGTTGTACCTGGCAGATAGCGGTGTAAGCCAACTCTCACGCAAACTGATAACCAATTGAATCTAAAGAGAATCGGTGCTGAAGAACTCAAATGGTCAACATGATTAGGAGGCACCCAAAACCAGCAGAACAGCCATGGCGCCTAATCAATGTCGGACGCGTCAACAAAAGCAACCCAAGCTCTTGAATAACCGAGTAAATTCAGTCAAATTCCGGGACATCCAAAAACCGTTAGGCGGCATGCCGCCTAATCATTAGTTAGGCCGTGATAGGTTGCAGCGCGATCAAAATGCGAAGCGTAAATTTCGCACAGCGTGCACGACGAAACGCACACGAAAATGGGAGTCGGCCGAATTTTCAGCTGAAAACATTTATGTTACCGTGAGCTCACGGTGTTCGCGCACAAGCGAGCTTGATGCGGAAACACCGAGTGCTCACGGCAATGCTCTCAGCCGAAAATCTCGGGACGTGTACCCATTGCCGCGCCGATCGACAGGCCGATGTAAGCAACGGAGCGATAAGACTTGCACAGCGCCACAGGCCTAACTAATCATCCGACCGGACGCCAAAACGCTGCGCGTTTCGGCCCCCTTCGCTGGCGCTCCGGCGCCGGTCAACTCAGTTGTTAGGCCTTTCATTCCATGAAAAAACTTGTTGCATCTTTGTTAGCCGCAATCGGCATGTCTTCAATGCCGCAGGCCGCCGAGAAAATTGAAAATGTCGATATAAACAAAATTCGATACACCATGCCCACCGTGGCGGCAGATCAAATAGAGTATGGCGTCCCAACTAAAGAAAGCTTTCAGGGTGCCCCGCAATTTCACGAAGACGAATGGGCTCAGTTGGAGTTTTTTCCAGGCAGTCGCCTTCCTGAAATTCAGAAACTGTTAAAGGAATACAAGCTATTTGAAAAAGCCAATAGGACCAAGAATGGCTGGTTAAAGATTTATTCTAGGCAAATCACGCGTGAGCAGATAACTCCGATAACAATCTCCCCCATGGTGATTAGCAACGAAACCTCATCCCAGTTATTGCCAGCACCAATTCTGGTAACAGCGTCAAAACCGCTCGGCCAAGTAAAGGATGGCTTTTCATTATTGCTTGGCACAAACGCGTATCTCTACGGGCAAGTAAACAGCAAAGGCATATCTGTTCTCGGAGCCTATTTAGCTGGCGCAGATGACATGATGCTTTCACGGGCTTTTGCCACGCTAAACAAAAAGCATGGCTTAATCCTTGTTGATTGGCGGCAACAATTCATTTTGATCTCTGTTGCTGAAAATGGTGAGTTCAATGTTTGGCAACCATAGCAGGCCTAACTACACAATCAAGTTCGCGCCTTCGGCGCCGGACGTCGCTACGCGACGCCGCTTACTTAATCGTTAGGAGTAATCATGAAATACAAAGCCATATCTTCAACAGCATTAGCTATCGCTGCGATATTTTTCATAGGGAATGCTTCGGCTGAAAATGTAGTTACTCCGCCGACAATGAAGTCGTTAACAGACAAAGCAATTCCAATTGACGACAGAATTTCTTCGTTAGAGCAGGCGTGTAAAGACTTCATTGGTAAACGAGGTCCATCAACGCAAAAAATGTACGAAAGGAAGTTGGCTGAGGCTAAAGATAGCACCAAAACGCCAGATGAAAGAGAAAGCGCAATGATGCCTATTATGGGCCTGTGTGTTGGGTCTGGCTTGAATCTATAGTTAGAGCGTTGAATTTATACGCGAAAAATTCGCTTAAATTAAAGCGTCTATACTTCGATGAATGAATCACATTTAATGTCAAATCCTAACAAGGCGTTCAAAACCGCTTCACTTCGTTCCGCTGGACATTTTGCAGCGTTGCTGCAAAATGCCTTTTAACTTTTCGTTAGGCCGTGATAGGTTGCAGCGCGATCAAAATGCGAAGCGTAAATTTCGCACAGCGTGCACGACGAAACGCACACGAAAATGGGAGTCGGCCGAATTTTCAGCTGAAAACATTTATGTTACCGTGAGCTCACGGTGTTCGCGCACAAGCGAGCTTGATGCGGAAACACCGAGTGCTCACGGCAATGCTCTCAGCCGAAAATCTCGGGACGTGTACCCATTGCCGCGCCGATCGACAGGCCGATGTAAGCAACGGAGCGATAAGACTTGCACAGCGCCACAGGCCTAACTAATCATCCGACCGGACGCCAAAACGCTGCGCGTTTCGGCCCCCTTCGCTGGCGCTCCGGCGCCGGTCAACTCAGTTGTTAGGCAGCACAAGGAGGCGCCATGAGCTGGTTCATCCGCAACTTCAAATGGGCGATGCTGGTGTCTGGCCTGCTCACTCTGACTATGGTCCAGGCGGCATTCGCTCCCCAAGCTGCCCTGCGGTCAACGTTTGGGGATTCGCTCGAAGGCCCCTTGGCTGAGATCGTCGTGCGTAATTGGGGCGCACTGATCGCACTGATCGGGGCGATGCTCATTTACGGCGCGTTCCGGCCTCACGTACGCAGATTGGTTTTGGCCGTCGCAGGCACGAGCAAGGTCGTTTTCATTTCCCTGATACTGACCTACGGCACACAATATCTCGGCAAGGTCGGCATAGCCGTCATCGTCGACTCCCTGATGATCGTTCTGTTCACTGCATATCTGGTGGTTTCGCGTCGTGACGAAAGTGCTGCCTAACAACGCGTTCCACGGGCGACGGCCTCGCTTCGCTCGGCCGCGCCGTGAACGCGGGCGTTAGGCAGCACAAGGAGGCGCCATGAGCTGGTTCATCCGCAACTTCAAATGGGCGATGCTGGTGTCTGGCCTGCTCACTCTGACTATGGTCCAGGCGGCATTCGCTCCCCAAGCTGCCCTGCGGTCAACGTTTGGGGATTCGCTCGAAGGCCCCTTGGCTGAGATCGTCGTGCGTAATTGGGGCGCACTGATCGCACTGATCGGGGCGATGCTCATTTACGGCGCGTTCCGGCCTCACGTACGCAGATTGGTTTTGGCCGTCGCAGGCACGAGCAAGGTCGTTTTCATTTCCCTGATACTGACCTACGGCACACAATATCTCGGCAAGGTCGGCATAGCCGTCATCGTCGACTCCCTGATGATCGTTCTGTTCACTGCATATCTGGTGGTTTCGCGTCGTGACGAAAGTGCTGCCTAACAACGCGTTCCACGGGCGACGGCCTCGCTTCGCTCGGCCGCGCCGTGAACGCGGGCGTTAGAGTGCTTATGAAATATTTCCTTAAATTTTCAGTTATTGTTTCTTTGCAGTTTATCTCGGCAGTCGCTATAGCAAACGACAAAGATGGTGCTCATCGTAACCTAGCCGATGCAATCATATGCAAAGGAGATCCAGCCCAAGCTGTTTATGAGCTGGTAGAAAAAGGAAACAACTTCGATGCGGGTTATGCGGCATATGGTTTTGGTGAAGGCACTTCATATAAGGCGGTTGCCATTCTTAAAGAACCACTGAAAATTGGTGAGGCTACTACCTCAGCAGTGATATCCGAGACTGAAAATTCAAATTTCGATTTCGGCGCATTTACATATGCTCAATTCAAGGGCGACTATAAGAAAATGGTAAAACTATTAAAACTGCAGGAAATAATTCCGTACACAAATGAGAGTCTTGGTAAATTTGTTTCCAATCCAACGGGCTGCCCAAATACAATCGCACTCACTCCTCTAGAAAATGGTGAATTTCTTCTTGGGTGCGGGTGGCACAATGGGTGTTAAGCAGGTGCAATCTAACAAGGCGCTTAAATCGCAGCCTTCGGCTGCTGGGACGCCGCTACGCGGCGCCCCTTAGCTTATCGTTACCGACGTCGCTCACTCTCCGAGGTGCATCGTGGAAATATCCGCAACGGTAGTCAGTTCGCCCGGTACTCACCAAGTGACAGTTTGCTCTGGTGATGCCGTGCATCAACTGAATATCGCGCCAAAGCCGGCGGGCGGTGGATCGGCGACCAACGGCGGCGAGCTTCTGATGCTCGCGCTGGCAACCTGCTATTGCAATGATCTTTATCGCGAGGCCGCCCGTCTTGGTCTTCAACTTGACGCGGTGCAGGTGCAAGCGTCAGCGCAGTTCACCGGCGTCGGCCTCGCCGCTTCGGATGTGCGCTATCGCGCGACGGTCACGTCTTCCGCTTCGCCGCAGGCCATCGCCCAGCTGCTGAGCGAGACGGACTCCGTTGCAGAGGTACACAATACCTTGCGAAAAGGCGTGCCGGTTCAGCGTGTGCTGTAATTGGCGGCAATTGCGCGGATGCGTTACGGATATTTAATCCGGCTGGAATGCATACCCTATGGCTGCTATGCGCGTTGCGAGAGCCGTTGTCGGTGTCGGTAGAATCGGTGGGAAGCACCCCAGAAACGGTAATGGCCCGTCAAGGCCAGGAAGCAAGCCGGGGATTGGTTAACGGTTCAGACTGATGGCCTCGCTATTGGTGATGCCGTGATTCAACCTTGATGTCGGACTTTGCTGGAGTTGCTCACGAATGAAGATCGACCATGTGACCTTGCTGGTGTCATCGCTGGATCACAGCATGCCTTATTACGAGCATCTGCTGCCGCTCGTTGGTTTTTCCAAGAAGAAAGATCATGTCTGGACAGATGGCGACGGGTTCTTTTTTCAGTTTTTGCAAGCAAAGCCTGATACCCGCCCGTACGAACGCTATGGTGCCGGAATGAACCATCTTGGCTTCAGCGCCTCGACACCCGAACAGGTTCATGCCATCCGGGAGGCCATGGGCAAAGCCGGTTTCGAGATTCCGGCGATTCAAAACCTCGGTGGTGCTATTGCCTTGTTCATGAAAGACCCTGACGGCATTCGCTTTGAGGTCACCTACTATCCGCCGGGTATGGCGGTTGTTGACTAGGCAACGGGCTCAGACTGCATTTACACTCATGCGGCTTGGCAGCGTAGGTTCACCTTAGGCATTTGTGCGCAGATGAAACTGTTCAACTGGAAAAACAAGTCCTGGCGGGAACGCCTTGTTTTTATTGCCACCGTCGCGGTCATTCTTTTGCTTTCCCTGCATCCTGAATTGCGACTCTTGGTTCCGCTCATTGATGCTGCGGGACTTGACTTGTTTTTGTTGCTTGTCGGTGCACAAGTCTGGACGTATTTCAGTCCTTTTCTGCTCAAGCTGTACGATGCTATGGTTCTCACCGCTGCTCGCAAAGGCTATGGTGTCGTGCTCTTTTTCTTTGGCTGTGCCGGCCCTTGGGCGGACGCAAAATTTCGGCTCGCGCTCCAGCGGATAACCGCCTGATTACGCGGTTTTGTTGATGCCGCTTCATGATTTGGCTGCATGCTGGCATCGAAAATTGCAATCGGCCCCCGCATCGACTGGGGTACAGGAGTTTTCATATCCAAGCTACGCGTAGAAAGCTTCACGATTTCATTGGATTGCTTTGGCGCTGGTGGGCCTGGTTCGTACCGCAGTGGCGCTCTTGGGCTCATCGTCGCAATGGGCACTAACAATTCAATTAAGCCGAAGCAACTTCGTGGCTCGACTTAATACAGGTGTTGGGTATCAGGGGAAATATGTCGACAGTTGAACTCTCTAAAACGCCGATTGGTCTCGGCCGGCAGTGGACGCTCTGTTCGATCATGGTGCTGGCCGCTTTTCTGATCTGCTTCGCTACCGGCAAGCCGTTTCCGTCCCTGTTCCTCTCGCGCCTTACCGTTATCCAACAGGTGCTGGTCGCACTTGGTCTTGGCGCGGCCGCCTGCCTCAATGCTTGGGTCGCGTACAAATTGGCTGCCGGTCGGCCCACCGCGCAGCACACCGTTGAGAGTTACAGCCGGCTGGATCTTCGCGGATGGAACCCGATTCTTTTGGCGTCGGCCGCTGGCATCGGCGAGGAGATTCTCTTCCGGGGCGCCTTGCAAAGCTGGCTCGGCGTATGGATTTCGTTGCTGCTCTTTGTCCTCGCTCACGCCAAGGCCTATCGTTTCAACACGCTCAACAAGCGCGTTTTGGTTCAGGCCGCTGGCTTGATTGTCGTTGGGCTCGCTTTGTCCGCCATTGCGCACTTCGCGGGACTTATCCCGGCGATCATCGAGCACATCGTGATTGATATTGCCGGTCTCTACACGGTGCGCAGCGTGTCAGCGCGCAGCCTGACGCTTAACTCAGGTATAGATAGATAGCAGGCTCACATGACCGCATACCGCCCATCAATTGGCGCCCAGGCAATGGCGCTCATCGTTGCCTTCGGTGTCACCTACGCCACTGCCGCTGTGGGCGCCTTGGCGTCGGTGCAAGCGCGCTCGTTTTACGCTGAACTTGTGCGGCCCGAGTGGGCTCCCCCTGGCTGGTTGTTTGGGCCAGTATGGTCGGTGCTTTACACCCTTATGGCCATTGCCGTCTGGCTCGTTTGGCGTTCTGAAAATTGGCAAGCTGTCAGGCTTGCAGTTGGTCTTTTTGCCGCGCAACTTTTGGCCAATGCACTGTGGAGTTGGCTGTTTTTTGCGTGGCGACTTGGCTCAGCAGCATTCGTGGAAGTCCTGCTGCTTTGGTCGCTCATCCTTGCTACGATGGTGGTGTTCTGGCGGGTCAGTCGCCTTGCCGCTGCTCTTCTGGCACCGTACCTGGCGTGGGTCACATTTGCTGCTGCGCTGACATTGTCCCTGTGGCAATCAAATCCACAGCTGCTCGGGTAGTCACAGCGCAACGTGCGGCCTGTACCTCGCTGAAACGCGTTGGCATGGTTCGTCGCTCACGACGCGCACAAGATGTATCTGGCGCATCGCGAGCGCGGCGCTATGCCGCCACAGTCCGCATCGCTCGAATGTTAGGCCGCAGAACCCATGCCAAATCCTCTCACGTTTTCAGTCCCCCACAGCGTCGAAACGCCGAGGCTGCTGCTCCGCTCGTTCCGGGAGGACGATGCGCCGGCTCTGCACGATGCCATCGTCGAATCAATTGCTGAACTTCGGTCGACTCTGTGGGCGTTGCCTTGGGTTGATTGCGAGCAGACTCTAGAGAATGCGCTGGTTCGCTGCCGTCAGGCCCAAGCCAATTTCCTGAACCGCGCGGATCTTGCCTATCTGGCGTTCGAAAAGAGTAGCGGCCGCCTCGTGGGTTCGATTGGTCTGCATCGGACCGATTGGGAACTGCCAAGGACGGAAGTCGGTTACTGGCTCAGAACAAGCGCGACGGGCAAGGGCTACGCAGCAGAGGGCGTGAATGCGCTGACGAGCTGGGCATTCGAAAGACTGGGTGCCGTGCGCGTGGAGTTGGTCACCGATGAGGCCAACATGGCGTCACGAGCGGTAGCCGAGCGCTGTGGCTTTATTCTTGAAGGTGTGCACCGCAGTGTCAGACGTGGCCCCGACGGTAGTCTGCGCAATCGCTGCATCTATGCACGTTTCCCTGCTGTAGCCTAACGTGCTGGGCAACCGGCCTCCGTCGCGGGGCCATCCGCCCATCCCAACAACAGGAGTTCGCCATGGCCCGGTCGATTATTGTCAGCTTGCCGGTCGCTGATCTCAGCACCGCACAGACGTTTTATACCGCGCTGGGTTTTGTCAAAAGCCCGCAATGCTCGGACGAGAGCGGCGTATTGATGGTGTGGAGCGAGACGATCAGCGTCATGCTGCTGACTCACGAAAAGTGGCGCAGCTTTACCACACGGCCGATTCCGCCGAAAACCTCGAGTGAGGTGGCGCTCAATATTTCCTGCGAGTCACGCGAGGAGGTCGATGCGATGAACCAGGCGGCTTTTGACAATGGCGGAATCGCCGACATCAATCCGGTGCAGGATCATGGCTTCATGTACGGCCGCGACTTTGCCGACCCCGACGGTCATGTCTGGGGTGCAATGTGGATGGATATGTCGGCGATGCCGGCCAGTTGATACGGTGTTGGTCGGGGCATTCCTCGCCGAATCGGTAGGCTGTTTGTGCTGGGCTTGTCGAGATTTGATACAAATTGCCGGTGGTGGAAGCTTTTCGACGCGCTGCGCAAGATGCTATTGCTAGTGCCTGCACCAGCCGGTAAAACGACGCGCCGGATGGCTTTTCTCATGCGTGATGCGTGATGCGTGATGCGTGATGCGTGATGCGTGATGCGCAAATGCCAGTCAATCAAAGGAGGCCGTCGTGCTTGCAGCCATTATCGGCGTTGCCGTAGGGGTTCTCACCATCGTGTTCGCCCGGGTCATTCGTGGCCAGCATTGGGTGTATGCCATCGGACTGCTGACGCTTCCCAGTTTGTATGCAAGCTTTGCCCTGTATGCCGGAGCGCCGGCTATCGGCGTCACCGAGATGCTTTACGGTATTCCGTATGTCGTTGCCGGATTGGTCTTTGCGACCGTGAGCATCCGTCATTCCGCGGTGGTGGTCGGCGCGTTGTGGATCGCTCACGGATTGTATGATCTGGTGCACGACCGACTCATCACCAATGCCGGCGTCCCTGACGGTTATCCGGTCTTTTGCTTCACCGTGGATGTGATTGTCGGAGCTTATTTGCTGTGGCTGTCACGTCGTATCACGGACGCCAATCTGCGCTTGGCGTGAATGTGATGACGGAATTGTGTGAAGCGATACGGTAATCGGTTTTGCCGCGGGTGATGCAAGCCGTGCGCTGGCGGGTGCACTCAGTCATCATCTTTGATCACATTTCCTGATTCTCTTCATGATTTGCGCAACGGGTCGCCCTTCGCAGTGATCGCTGTTGTGCGCCAGTCATGTCAAACCCCATCTTCGGAGACAAGGCATGTTCGCCATTGCCGTAACGATGCTTGCTGCCTGCTACCTTTTTGCCAGCCTGCTGGTCTTGGCGCCACGCAAGGCGGGATACAGCCACATCAAGCACTCGATTAGCGAGATTGGCGAGATGGGTGCGCCCAGTCAGCGGTTTGTTGCGTTTGGCCTTTTTCTGCCGATTGGACTGGCCCTGTTGCCGGTTGCCTATCTGGTTCAGCCGGCCGCAGCAGCAGTTGCGATGCTCGCGCTGTGCATCGCCGTTGGCTACATCGGTGCGGCGGCGTTTCCCTGTGATCCGGGTTCGCCGATGTCGGGCACGACGCGGCAGGCGCTGCACAATCTTGCCGGCGCGGTGGAGTATGCCGGAGGCGGATTCGCTTTGATGCGGATCGCCGAGCAACTTGGTCAGCCGTTCAAGAGCGCCGGCTTTGTCGTGCTCGGCACGGCCGTGGCGCTGGCGGTCATCCCGACCGATTCGTTCCGCGGATTGATTCAGCGCGTGGCCGAGTGTTGTCTGTTCGGCGGGCTTGCCTTGGCGATTTGGCAACTGCAGGCTACGGTGTAAGCGAGCGGCGTTGTCGGTTGCCGGAACATAAACCCGGTGGTCAGTAAGCGAGAGTCGGATACGCCCGGGATCTGCTGTGCGGGCCCTGAATAACGCAGCGCCGGTCGACTTTTTTTTGAGACAAGATCCCGATGGATGCGGCTTCGACCCTACGTGCCATCAAAGTGATCCATACCCTGGTATGGGCGGTCTTTGCTGGCTCGATTTTGGCGATTCCCGTTTTTACCGTGCGCGGTGATCTCGGGCTGGCCTGGGGTTTGATCGGATTGGTTTTTCTGGAAGTGATCGTGCTGCTCGTCAACCGGATGCGCTGCCCGCTGACCGACGTGGCCGCCCGCTATACTCCGCAGCGACAGGACAACTTTGATATTTATTTGCCGCTCTGGCTTGCTCGGCACAACAAGACGGTGTTTGGTGGGCTATACCTCGCTGGCGTTGTCTTCACCGTTTGGGCATCCGCCTTTGGTGCCGGCTGATGCATGATCACCGCCAGTGCCAGTGCGATGTCATGGTGACAAGGTGAGACAGTGAGACGGTAAGAGAGCAGCGTGCTGACGTCATCACTGGCGTGACATTGCCGTTGCTTGTAATCAGTGAAGGCACAAGACAAGCCCGCAATACGCAGCGGAGACAATCATGAAACCCTTGAAATCGGTTGGTATTGTCGCGGTCAGTGCCGAAGGCGCTGCGCTGTGTTACCGTACGATCTGCAATGAGGCGGCGAGTCTGCTTGGCGAGCATCGCCATCCCGAAATTTGTCTGCACAGCTTTTCGCTGGCCGACTATATGCGGCCCATCGATGCCGACCGCTGGGATCAGGTCGGTGAATTGATGTTGCAATCGGCCGACAAGCTGGTTGCCATCGGTGCGGAGCTGCTGGTGTGTCCGGACAACACCGTACATCAGGGGCTGGATCTGGTGCGTAAACGGGCGCCGGCACCGTGGCTGCACATTGCCGAGCAGGTGGCTCTGGTAGCGTCCGCTTGTGGTTATCAACGGCTCGGCATACTGGGCACGCGCTATCTGATGGAGGGCCCGGTCTATCCGGCGGCGCTGGCCAAACACGGCATCGCTTACGAAATTCCCGAACCGGCCGAACGCAAGCGTATCAACGAGATCATCTTTTCCGAACTGATTAGCGGCGTGCTCAATGGCAGTTCGCGGCAATACTTTCAGTCGGTGATCAACCAGTTGGCGAGCCGGCATTGTGATGCCGTCGTGCTTGGCTGCACGGAAATTCCCTTGCTCATCACCGGCACCGATTCCGTACTGCCGATCATCGATTCCACCCGAACGCTGGCGCGGGCAGCCTTGCGGGCAGCGATGGATCTTGACGACTGAAGCTGGGCATTTCACCGGCAATCTGTGAATAAAAAAGCCGGCCACACCGCTTGCGGTGGGCCGGCTTTTTTGCTGGCGCGGTCGGTGCTGTGCTATTGCCCGGCCGGTGCTTGCGGGCTCAGCTCGCGAGCGATTTGCACCAACCGGACAAATTCGCGCCGGTAGCCGCCTTCATCATTGTCGAGCCCGGATTGGGCCAGTGCCAGCACGTCGTCGTAGCCGAATTTGGCCAAGTATTTGCCACCACGCAGCAATTGGCCGAAGGCTGCAACCGAGGCCGCGAAACGAAAATCGGCGGAGGCGGAAGTCAGCGCTGGTTTGAGCTGGTTCGCGGTGATGGGTTGGGTCAGCAGCTGGCTGTCGCTGGCGCCCGGTGGTTTGTAGCGGATGCGCAGGAATGCCAGCTCATTGCTGAACGTCGTTTCGTTGCTGGTTCTAGTCTCAGTCGCGTTGCCATAGCGGCGAGGTTCGGTCAGGGTCTTGCCGCCTACCGGCGTCAGCTCGTACAACGCCGTCACGGTTTTGCCGGCACCGATTTCGCCGGCATCGATTTTATCGTTATTGAAGTCCTCTTCATTCAGCATGCGGTTTTCATAGCCGATCAAGCGGTACTCGGCGATCTGGGCCGGATTGAATTCAATTTGCAGCTTTACATCGGCGGCGACGGTATTCAGCGTCGAACGCATTTCGTCCACCAGCACTTTGCGACCTTCATCGACCGAATCGATATAGGCGAAATTGCCGTTGCCCACGTCGGCCAGCTGCTCCATCAGATAATCGTTGTAATTGCCGGTGCCAAAGCCAAGCATGGTCAGCGAAACGCCAGACTTGCGTTCACGTTCGATCATGTCTTTCAGCGTGTCGACATTGCTCAGCCCGACGTTGAAGTCACCATCGGTGGCCATCAGGATGCGGTTGATGCCGTCTTTGATAAAGCCGGCCCGGGCTTGCTGGTAGGCGAGCGTCATCGCCGCTTCGCCGGCGGTTGAACCGCCGGCCGTGAGCCGATCAATTGCCGCCAGAATTTTGTCCTGCTGGTTGCCGGGCGTCGATTCCAGCTCGACCTGGGTGCGGCCGGCGTAAACGACCAGTGCGATGCGGTCCTGCGGGCGCAGCTGCCGGGCCAGCATTTTCAGCGTCGCCTGCACCATTGGTAACTTGTCAGGCGAATCCATGGAGCCGGAAACATCGACCAGAAACACCAGATTGCTCGCCGGCATGGTGCCGGTTTTGTCGTCGGTAGCCTTGATGCGAACGCGCAGCAGCTGGTTGCCGGTTTGCCATGGCGACGGCGCCAGTTCGGTTTGCACGGTGAACGGGTGTGGGCTTTTTTGTACGCTGTCAGCATAGGGGAAATAATTGATGAGCTCTTCAACCCGGATGGCATCTTCCGGCGGCAACTGGCCCGCACGCAAGAAACGCCGCATATTGCTGTACGCGCCAGTATCGACGTCGATGCTGAACGTGGAAACCGGTTCGCGGCTGGTTACCTTGACCGGATTGTCAGCCAGCTTCTGGTAATTCTCGCGGTTTTCCGGTTGCGCTGGCGGCGGTGCCAGCATCATGGCAACAGGCGATGCTTTGGCTGTCGCGCGCTGGCTGGTCGCGGCCATTTCGGCGGCTGCGATCCGGGAGCCGGTCACTTCGATACGTTGCTCTTCGTCTTGCTGTTGCTGCTGACGGCGTTGTTCTTGCGCCGCGCTTGGATCCTGTTTACCGGCGCAGGCGGCAAGTAGCACGGTAAAACAGGCTGAGGCCAGGCCGATTTTCAGCTGTGCAGACAATTTCCACTTCATGGTCAACCTTCCTTGCTGAGCAATGAGACAACGGAAGCTTTGGTTCCTGTTGGCTGGCGGGGTTCAGTCCGCGCCGGAATATATTTTCTTGCCGGCCAGCCAAGTCGACAGCACCTCGGTGGTCGCGATTTCCTGTTCCGGCACGGTGAAGAAATCGCGATCCACAATAATGAAATCGGCGTATTGTCCTATGGCCAGTGACCCGGTCAGATTTTCCATGCGCGCGGCGTAGGCCGCATCGAAGGTGAACAGTTTGAGCGCTTCATCGCGGCTCAGTTTTTCATCGGGGTACCAGCCGCCCGGTGGTTGACCATCGCGGTCGCGACGGGTCACGGCGGCGTGCAGACCATAGAACGGATTGGCGTATTCGACCGGAAAATCGGAGCCGCCGGCCAGATGGGCGCCGGCATTGAGCAATTTGCGCCAAGCATAGGCGCCTTTGATGCGTTCCGGACCGATACGCGTTTCTGCCATATTCATGTCCGAGGTGGCGTGAGTCGGCTGGATGGAGGCGATGACATTGAGCGCCTTGAAGCGTGGAATATCGGTAAGCGCCAACACCTGGGCATGTTCAATGCGGTGACGCAGTGCCCGCGCTTTGTCATCACGCAAAACGGCAGCAAAGGTATCGAGCACCCGCTGGTTGCCGGCGTCACCGATGGCGTGGATGTTGACCTGCCAGCCGTGGTTGACCGCAAGTGCGGTGACGGCCTGCAATTCGGCGGCGGTGTACAGCATCAGACCGCGGTGCTGCGGTTGATCGCTGTAATCCGCCAGCATCGCCGCGCCACGACTGCCAAGCGCGCCATCGGCAACAATTTTCAGCGCTTGCAAATACAGGCGGTTATCGAATTGCGCGGGTCCCGGTGGTTGTTGCAACCATTTCCGATCAGTCGGGCTGTCCGCCAGCATGGCGTAAACCCGAATCGGCAACTGCTGACGCTGGCCGAGTTGCTGGTAGAGCTGGTAATCGCTGTACGGAATGCCGGCATCGTGCACGCCGGTCATGCCGAGTTTGGCCAAGGCGTTCAGTGCCGAGAGCAATTGCTGACGGCGTTCATCGGCCGACGCCGGCGGCATCCGATCAAGAATCAGACTCATGGCATTGTCGACGAACACGCCAGCGGGATTGCCCTTGCTGTCGCGAATGATCTGACCGCCGGCCGGGTCGACAGTTTGGGCATTGACGCCCGCCACTTTTAGCGCGGCCGAATTGACCCAGATGGCGTGGCCATCGACACGTTCCATGACGATGGGTTGGGTGGCGCTGATGTGATCCAGATCGGCAGCGGTTGGAAATTGCTGACCCGGCCAGAGCACCTGATTCCAGCCGCGACCTTGCAGCCAGTTCGTTGCCGTTGCGTGACGGGTAAATGCAGTGATGCGATTCAGCGCGTCTTGCAGCGTGGTGCTGCCGCGCAGATCCACCTGCATCTGTTCCTGGCCGAGGTCCTGCACGTGGCCGTGAGCATCGATCAATCCGGGCAGCACGACGTTGCCAGCGCCATCCAGCCGCTGGGCGTGCAGGGAATCGGCCAGCGCCATGGCGCTGTCGTCATAGGCCCGAACTTTGCCGTTTTCCACCAGCAGCGCGGAAAATGTGTGCCGACCGCTGGCGTCAACGCGGTAGCCGTGGATGTTGCTGAGCAGCAGGGCATCGGTAGCGCCGTGCGCGGTGCTGAGGGTGAGCAGGCCGCAAAGCGACAAGCCAAGGGCCAGCGTGCGGGACAATGTTTGACGGAGCATGAGAGGAACACCAAACCATCAGGAAGGGTTTGACTCTACCCCATGCGGGTCATGATTTCACCGCCGATTTTTGCGCGGATCTTAGTGCGGGACTTTGTGCCGATATTGGTGCGGATAGGCGTGCGAATTTTTCAGCGGATTGCGGTGTTGATTTCCGGATCGAATCTGGAATCGATTTTCGGACCGATTACAGAAGTGCGTACGCTGCTGCGGTGCGCCAATGGACAGCAATAGAAGGGAATGAACGGTACTGAAAGGTACTGAACAGAGTGACTCGCTGCCGCACTGCGCTCTGCAGCAGTCCGCTGCAAATGGTTGCCATCGCTCAGGGTAGCGGCCAGCGCCACTGCAACACCAAGCCAGCCGGAGGCAGCGTTTGCAAACGCAGCTGCATGCCGGCGAAATCGTCGCTGTGTTGATGCTGCACGGCCAGCAGCAGACCGTTTTCCGGCAGCAGGCTCTGCTGACTCAACCAAGCGCTCGCGAGCGCGCCGCTGGCAAGTCCGGCACCATTGCTGAGCGACACCGGTTTGAGTTGGATACCGGCCGGCAAAGGCAACGGAGAGCCCTGCAGTTTGCTGGCGCCGGGTCGCGCCAGCGCGGCTTGCAATTCGCTTTGCTGCTGCCACAGCCGCGCGACAAAGCCGCCGCCAGCGACGCTGGCAGGACAAGCCTCCGGCCTTGGTAAATTGGCCAGATCCGCTTCGCGCCAAAACCAGCTGTCGTCGTCGGCATGACTCGCCTGCGGCGCGCCGGCACTTTGCAACAGCGCACTCAGCGCAGCGGGCAAGCTGGGCCAGACAATCTGCCAACTGAGGCCATCGTTGTCCTGACGCAAATGCAACTGGGCGTCGTCCGGCAGCTGTTGCAGCAACAGTGGCAGGGCTTCACAGCTGGCCGCCGGCCAATTCAAGCGCTGTTGCAACCACGCCCGCCGAATGAGCCCGCTGCCGGCCAGCGGCTCGGCAACGCGATCCACCGCCGTGGTATTGACTGCTTCGGGTAACCAGAAAAGCAGACTGGCGTCGTCCAGTTGCTCGATATGCCAGCGGCCCTTGCGCTCCGCCAGCGGTGCTGGCAACGGCAGGACCTGTCCGGCCGGGAACTGCCAGATGCGCAGCGCGCCAGCAGCGGCAACGGCCTGTGCGGCGGGATAACCGGCGGGCAATGCCGGCGTGTCGGGATCGAGTGTCGGAAGTGTTTTCAGCGCCGGTTGGCTGAGCGCTGATTGAGCACCGAAATACAGCCACCAATCGCTGCTCGCCGGGCGATAAAACGCCGCTGTGGTCAGCGGCTCAGGTGGCGGCGCGACGGTGACCTGCGGCGCCGGTTTGCGCCAGGCAAACCAGGCCGAGGTCGCCAGCAATGCAATGCCTACCAACATCAGCAACAGCGGCAACCACTGCATCTTGCGCGACGACATCCCAGCCCCTGCGGCGTGACCGAGCCGGTTTTGGCTCAGCCGGAATGGTGCAGCAGCGGTGCCGCTTTAGTCCAGCGTGTCAGCGTAATCGATGCGGGCAAACTGCTGGCGTTGCATGCGTGGGTCGGCGCAATGGGCAATCGGGGTGACGGTAATCGTTTGCTCGCCGCTGGCCCAACGCTGGTGCTGGTAGCGGACAATTTGCTCGCGGCCGGACCAACGCAGCTCGCGATCCGGCTCTCGCAGGTGTTGGTCACCAGCGCCGAGCTTGGTCAACGTTGCAGCATCGGCCAGCGTATGCAGCGCACGGAAATCCCCGTCAAAGCCAAAATCGGCGAACTCACTGGGTAGCAGGCGAATCTCCTGCTGGGTCCGGTCGTCAAACAGCGAATAGGCAATGCTGCCATCGGCCAGCCTTTCGTAGCGCCGCACCATGCCGTCCGGGTGGCTGTGCGCGCTCTTTGCTGCTGGCTCGGATGGTTCCGCCACCTGTGGTCGCACGCGCTCGAATGCAATCACGTTGTCGGTGCGATACAGCCGCTCGCGATAGCGTTCGGTGAGTTCAACACCATCCGCTCTTTGTTGGCGGCGACTGATGCTCAGTTCCGCACAGAAAAGTTGGCCGTCGGCAGCCATGCTGGTGGCCGGTATTGCTGTGTTTGGTGTTGCGGCTTTTTTTTCAGCGGTGTTTGGCGTCGATGCGTTGGCGATGGGAGCTGCCAGCAATGAGGCAAGTATGGCGGATGCAAGCAAGGCCGATGCACGCAATTCAGCATCGGCAAGCAGGAAAATACGAAACGACATGAGTCTTTGTCCGAAAAGCCATTGGCGCGCACGTCAGGATGCGGCCGTGAGCGCCAATGCGAGTGATTACAAACCGAGTGCGTCTTTGACCAGGCTGAACACCTTGGTGTTGTCCATCGTGCCTTTGAACGACTTGGCGCCCGCGCCGTCGGCAAACAGCATGACATCACCGCCACCATGGGTTTCGCTGCCCTGACGCACGATTGTTTCCTGCAAGTAGGCAGGATCCATTGCCTGCTCGCTGCTTACGCTGGTGCGAATTGCTGGCCGGTTTGGACCATTACCAAAAACCAGGGTGGTGTAGCTCTGGCCGTCGGCATCCAGCAGCGGTTCGTTGTGCTTGTAGTCGCGGACGATGTCGAGCACCGAATTGCCTTTCTTGCCATAACCGTTGAACACCATCGTGTGATCGTGATCGGCGGTGACGACAATCAGCGTATTGCTGAGATCCACCTTGGTCAGCGCCAGCTTGATGGCGTCGTCGAAGGCAACGGCATCTTCCAGTGCGCGCTTGGCATTGGTGCCATGCAAGGCATGATCGATACGGCCGCCTTCAACCATAAGGAAATAACCGTCGCTATCGTTTTTCAGTACATCGATGGCCTTCGCGGTCATCTCTGCCAGTGACGGCTGGGTGTTGTTGACGTTGCTGGCGCGGTCAAATTCATAATCCAGATGACTGCGGCTGCTGAACACGCCAAACAATTTGCTACCGGCGGTGGGCGTGACGGCAGCGAGCTCGGTGTTGCTGCGCACGGTGGTATAGCCCAGCGCGCCGAGTTCGGCGACCAGATCGCGGCCATCGGCCCGGCCCTTGTTGTTGGTCGTGGCGTTAAACGGTGTCCACTCGTTGGCACCGCCGCCCATGATGACATCAAGGCCGTTGCCCAGCGCGGTGTTGTAGCCATCACCGCCGGGTACTGCTTGCTTGGCGATGTCGTAATAGGCATCGCGGTGACAGATGTGCGCGTAAACGGCGGCCGGCGTGGCGTGCGTGATGGTGGTCGTGGTCACGACACCAGCAGCTTTGCCCTTGGCTTTGGCCAACTCCGCCAGCGTCGGTACGGCATGGCCGTTGCTGCCATCGCAGCCGCTCAGACCGGCGTTGTTGTTGCCATCACGCAGGGGGGCTTGGGCAAGCGTATCAGCGCTCATGCTGAGCACTTCGTTGTTCATTTTTACGCCGGTCATGTAGGCCGACATAGACGGCGCACTGTCGGTCGTCTGGGCGTCATGCGAGAAGGTCTTGATTTTGGCGGTACGTGACAGCGTGCCCATGGTCAGCTGGCCGGCTTCGCCGTATTTGTGCAGGCGCGCGGCCGTGACGACGGTTGGGCCCATGCCGTCACCGAGAAAGAAAATGACGTTTTTGGCTTCGCCGGCAGCGTGTGCGCTGGTGGCAGCACCGAGCGCGAGCGCCAGTGCAGTGAGAACAGTTGCTTTCATTTCAGCATTCCCTGAAGTGTGTTGAGCCGAATTGGTGATTGCAAATTCGCTGGATGATCTGCTTGATGCGTCGGGTCGATTACAGATCGGCCGCTTTGCGTACCAGGCTGAACACCTCGGTGTTGTCGATGACGCCGTGGAATGCGTCTGCGCCATAACCGAGTGCACCGAGCCAGACATCGGTACCGCCATGGGTTTCGCTGCCGACCGCGGTGCGAATCGCCGCTTCCTGATGGAAGTTGTTGGCGCTGGTTTCGGCATCGGTCAGCGGTGCAAAATTGCTGCGGGCCCCTTGCGGACGGTTTTCACCGTTGCCGAACGCCAGAATCGGGAACGGCATGCCGTCGGCGTCGGTGGCAATCGAGCCGTCGCTGTAATTGCGCATCACACCCAGCACGCCCGCGTTGTTGGCGGTGGTCTTGCCGGTGCGAGCGGCGTAACCGAGCATGGTCATGGTGTGATCGTGATCCGCCGTCACGACAATCAGGGTGTTTTTCAGTTTCGGATCGGTCTTGCGCACCTCGGCAATGGCTGCCTTGATGGCATTGTCGAACGCGACCGTATCCTGCAGTGCGCGTTTGGCGTTGGTTTCATGTAGCGCGTGATCGATGCGGCCACCTTCCACCATCAGAAAGAAACCGCTGCGCTTTTGCTGCAGAATCTGAATCGCCTTGCTGGTCATTTCGGCCAGCGACGGCTCCTTGGCCGGATCGCGATCCAGGTCGTAACTCATGTGGCTCTTGGTGAACAGACCAAAGGCTTTCTGGGTATTGCTACCGTTCAGGCTGTCGAATGCGGCGCGCTTGCTGACATCAACATAGCCTTCGGCTTTCAGTTGGGCTGTCAGATCCACGCCATCGGTACGACTGCCTCCCGCCGACGCCGGCAGGAAATGGCGGGCACCACCACCGAAAATGACTTCAATGCCGTCACCGAGTTTGCGGTTGTAATGGCGCTTTGCCGGCACCAATTGCGCGGCGATGTCATTTTCCAGATCGCGATGGCAGATATGCGCGTATGTGGCTGCCGGGGTGGCGTGGGTGATCCGTGCCGTGCTGACAATGCCGGTGACCCGACCGTGTTTTTCAGCCAGCTCCAGCAGTGTTTCGACCGGCTGACCGTTGCCGCTGCCACAGAGATTGGTCGAGTTGGCGCCGGGTGTGACGGCCTCGGTATCCGGGCTCATGCTGAGCACTTCGTTATTGGTTTTGACACCGGTCATGTAGGCCGACATCGACGGCGCACTGTCGGTGACTTGTGCGTCATTGGAATAGGTCTTGACGAACGCGGTTTCCGGCAAGGTGTCCATGGTCAACTCGCCGTCTTCGCCGACGGCGTAAACCCGGGCCGCGGTCATCGGTGCTATGCCCATGCCGTCGCCCAGAAAGAAAATCACATTGCGCGCTTTCGGTTCATCTTCTTTTTTACAACCGGCCAGCGTGGCGAGTGCCAGCGCTGCCACGACCGGTACCATGACCAGTGCCTGCTTTTTCATGCTCCAACTCCTGCAAAGGGTTCCTGAGACCGCAGCAGCGTAGGGGCAGCAGATGACTGACCAGTGACGGCAAGATGACGAATTCGTGGGACGCTTGTCACAAAGGCGCTACGATCTGATACAAATCGGGGGGGCCGGCTCACCTAGAATGCCGGGCCGGTCATTCCGTGGCTGGGTAAATGCCAAAAAGAAAGGGGAAGTCGATGAAGCAGTTACTATTGGTCTTGCTATGCGTCATGGGCCTGGGCGCCACGGCGACCGCTGCAGAAATTCCGATTCGGGATTTTTTTGAGCATGCCGAGGTAGCGAATATGAAGATTTCGCCCGATGGCAGCCATGTGGCGTTTACTTATGAGGCCGGCACAGAAGTCCGATTGGCCGTCATGAATCTGGCCAGCAAGAAAATAACGGCCTCATTTGAATTTGGCGACCAAATGCACGTGTTGGGCTTCGCTTGGGGTAACAACGAGCGTGTTCTGATGCAGGTCGGAAAGGTGACGGGTAATCTCGATAATATGGGGCGTCCGGCACACCTCTATGCGGCGAATATCGATGGCAAGAAACGCCAGCAGATATTTGAAATGCAGCGGTCGAGCTTCAATATCATCAGCTTGCTTCCAGATGATGACAGGCACATTCTGATCGCGAAGCGCCACTTTACTGACACCAGCGTCAGAGCGCATCTGCTGGATATCTATACCGGCGACCTTAAATATCTTGCCGATCAGCCTGATGCTGACAATATTTATCGCTTGATGGCGGACAACAGCGGCGCTGTTCGCATCGGCTTAGAATTCGTCGAAGGCGATACTATTGATGACGGACAAGTCATTTTGCATGTCAAGTCAACGAACGATGGCAATGGTGGAAAATGGAAAAAGGTTGCGCTTTCCTCCAAGCGAAAGTCGCCAACGCTCGATCCAGTTGGATTTTCATCCGATAACGATAAAGCTTATTTTGTTTCCAACTATGACTCAAAAGAAGGTGGATTGACTGGCTTATTTGAGTACAGCTTCAGTACGAATACAGTTCGATTAGTGGAGCGTGACAAAGTTGTAGATGTTTATGAACCGTCCGGCATCGGCGGTGTTATGACAATCAACGGTCACGATGGCGGATTGCTTGGCGTAACATACATGCCAGGAAAGCTAGAGTATTCATTTCTGCCTGATACGGGCAAGGACTCAGTCTTCATTAAGTCACTGGTAAACGCATTCAATGGCCAGATAGTTGATGTTACTTCGTTTACTGCGGATGGTACGAAAGCGATTGCTCACGTTAGCTCAGATAAAAACCCAGGCGAATTTTATCTGTTCGATGTCCAGTCGATGAAAGCCAAGTTTTTGGCTTCTCGCTTACCCAAGCTCGATACAAAAAGCTTGGCTTCAGTGGCTCCGGTCGAATTCGATGCTCGTGACGGCTTGAAGATCCACGGCTATTTGACCTTGCCAAACAATAGTTCAGGTAAAAATCTGCCGCTGGTGATGAATATCCATGGTGGCCCGTTTGGTATTCGAGACGATTGGGGCTTCCACTCTGATTCACAGTTCTTGGCTAATCGTGGCTATGCCGTACTGCAGGTCAATTACCGCGGCTCCGGTGGCTATGGCGACGATTTTCACCGTGCCGGCTGGCGTCAGTGGGGTCGTAAGATGCAGGACGACGTGACTGATGCCACCCAGTGGGCCATCAAGCAAGGTATCGCAGATCCGAACCGTGTTTGCATTTATGGCGGTAGCTACGGTGGCTATGCAACATTGTGGGGCGTGATCAAAGAGCCGGACCTATATAAATGTGCAGTCGGCTATGTTGGTGTTTATGACATGCTGAAGTTCTTCAATGGTGACGGATCGGACGCCAGCCGCGGGGATAAAATGGATGAGTGGATCGCCCTGCATATTGGTGATACTGAGGCTGAGCTACGGGAAATTTCGCCTGCCCAACATGTGGATCGGATCAAGGCAGACTTACTGATTGCTCATGGTAAAAACGATGTTCGAGTTACTATGCCACACTTCGATTCGCTGAAAGCCTCTTTGGATAAGATAGGCAAGAAATTTGACTGGATGGTGAAGCCGGAAGGTCACGGCTACTATCAACTAGAGAATCGTGTTGCGCTTTATGGTGAAATGGAAAAATTCCTCAAGAAGAATATTGGTGAGGGTGCGAAGCAGTAAATTCCTGTAACAACAAAAAGGCCGCATAGAGCGGCCTTTTTATTTGTGAATGGCGCGGTGCTGTTGCTTCATTTGATACAGCCTGGCATCCGCCAAGGCAAACCATTGCGTGCGTTCACCATTTGCTTCGCTCAGGGCGGCGATGCCGGCGCTGGCGCCGATGTCGGCGAAGCCGGCCTCGCGCAATTTCTGAACGTTATGGCTGAGCCGGGTTTGCAGTACGGCTGGCGAGACGGTGTTGCCGAGCAGCAGGGCAAATTCGTCGCCGCCGAACCGGTAGGCACGATCGCTGCGGCGGCAGCCGGTGGCGAGCAGTTGGCCGAATTGGCTCAGTAGTCGGTCGCCTTCGTCGTGACCTTTGCTGTCGTTGACTTTCTTCATGCCGTCCAGATCGATCAGCATCAGCACGGCATCCTGATCCTGCCGCCGTCGTCCGTGTTGTTCGAGTTCGGCAAGGTCTTCATCAAAGGCGCGACGGTTCCACAGGCCGGTCAGTGCATCGGTGCGAGCCGCGGCGCGTGCTGCCCGCAACTCGGTTTCGGCACCGAGTGCGCGCCATTCGGCGCTGAGCAGGGCGGTCAGTACGTTGAACACTTCCTCGATATGCGGATCGGCCGCCGGCACCTCGTCATGCAAGGCGAACACATGGCCGAGCGGCAGGCCGTTGTCATCGACATAGATCTTGCCGGCGTAAACCCTGGCACCGATGGCCTTGGCCATAGTGTCTTGTGGAAACAGATCGGCGACTTCGTCAAAGCGGCAGAACTGACGTTTTTCCAGCACCACGGCGCAGGGCATGCCGGGCAATTCGTAGTGCAGGCTGGCAGCGAAGTGATCGGTATCCCAGAGCACCAGCACTTCAACTTGACTGCAACTGCCGCTGGCATCGGGCAGAAAACGGGTGACACCCACCCAGCGCCAACTGAGCGCTTGCCGCAGCGCACTGACGACGGCCTGAAACAGCGATTGCCCTTCACGCAGGGCATGAAAAACCGGCAGCAAACTGGCGGCGGCGGTATCGAGAGCGGTTGGAATCAGGCTGATCAATTGATGATCGGCCGTCAGGATTTGCCGATGCAGGCTATGGCCTTGGCGGGTCAGAAAATTGCTCGTATTGCTGCTGGCCAGCCACACTTGGCCGTCACTTTCGTCGAGTGCGGCGCGCAGCGGCAGGAATGCCGCATTGCTGGCCAGGCATTCGCCTTGTGCGCTGTAAATGCCGGCGGCCTGCGGAAATGCGGCGATCAGGGCCTGATAGAGTTTGTCGTGACTATTTTGATTGTCGAATGTTTCCGTTCCGATCGCGTTCATGGCATCCGTTCCATCAGAAGCGATATTGCAGGCCCAGCGAAATCAGCCGCGGGTCCTGCGGCGATTCCACCAGCGTGGTCCGGGTGCCAGTGCCGGCGTTGTAATAGCGGGTGTCGAACAGGTTGTCGATGCGCAGTTGCAGCTCCAGACCCTCGGCAAGCTGATTTTGGCCGACCAACAGATTGGCCACGGCGAAACCCGGCACGCTTTCATCTTCCGGCAGGGTGGCATTGTCGAGCACCTTGACCCGGCTGCTGGCCTGAACATTGAGATTGGCAAACCAGCCTTGATCGTGTTGCCAGCTTACCGCCAGTTTCAGTTTGTGCTGGCCGACATAGGGCAGTTCTTCATCCATGCCGGAGTTCAGGGTGCCATCGATGGCGGAAACGCCGATGCTGATCAACCATTGCTGGCTGTCTACCCGTGCCTGCCATTGCCACCACAGATCCGCGCCGAGCAAATCGACATCGCCGACATTGTCCCATTGCTGGCTGGCCAGAATGACACCGCCCGGCACAAAGTCGGCATCGGGTGTTGCCATCGGCACCAGACCGATCAGATTGTCGAGCTGACTTTGATAAAGCGCGCCCGCGATGGCCCAATTGCGTTCGCCTTGCCAATGAAAGCCAAGCTCGGTGGTGTGTAGCGTTTCCGGTTGCAGATTTCGATTGGGCACCTGAAAAAAGGACGCGATATAACGCCCCTGATTGTCTTGCGTGCCATTGAATGCACCGAAGTGTTCGTACATAAACAACGGCGATGGCGCCAGATAGGCTTCGGAATAACTCAGGTGACTGCGCCAGTGTTCGCCGCTGCGATACTGGATGCCGAATCGGGGCGTGGTTTGCTCGGCCCAGCTGTCGCTGTGGTCAACGCGGACGCCGAGCAGGCTGTGCCAATGTTCCGACCAATCGCGTTGCCACTGGACAAAGCCACCGCGCTGCTGCTGATCAACGTGAAAAATCTGGATTGGCAAGCTGTCATTGGTGCCGGCATAAAACAGGCCTTGTTCAATTGCGCTGTGATCGGGATTGAACGGTTTGGCCAGATCGGCGGTTTTCGGCAGCGCGTCGATTTGCTGGTAGTTGAGCCCGGCGGTCAGATAGTCGCTGCCACCGAACGGCATGCCCCACTGCAAATCGAATTCTCGTCGTTCGCTTTCGGCGTATTTGTAGACCTTGCTGAAGCCGGAAAAAATATTGTTGAACGCGGTTTTCGGGTCAACTTCATAACGGCTGTAGTCGAGCATGGCGATCAGCTGGCCGCCGTTGTCCCAGTGCAGTTGCTGGCGCAAATAAACGGTATCGATGCGGCTCATCCATTCGCTGCCGTAATTGGCCGAGCCGGGCCGGTCTCCGGCGGTGGTGGGCGTGTCGATACTGCTGTGGTGCAGACCCAATTCGGCGCCGCTGTCATGGTGCAAGGTGGCCGACAGGCTTTCGCTTTCGCTGGCGTTGTTGTAGCTGTTGCGCTCGGCCAGTGGCACCACCACGGTGCCGCCGAAGTTGCGCAGATCGGTAAAGCGAAACACGTCCGGGTAAGCGTCCTGCAGATCGGCGCCATCACTTTGCTGGCGATGCCCGGCCAGATGCCAGCGCCAGCGTTCGTGCTGACCACCGGTGTTGATGCTGGCACGGTGGCTGGCGGCTTCGCCGGTGCTGAGCGCCAGCGTGCTGTCGTCCGGTTCGGCACTGACCAGATTGACCACGGCGGTCATGGCGTCGGCGCCATACACGGCCGACGCCGGGCCATAGACCACTTCGACCTGGCGGATATGGTGCAGCGGAAAATTGTTGTCGATGGGCAATGGCTCGCCGGCCGGGGTGCCGATGCGGACGCCATCCTGCAGAATCAATAACTTGTTGTTGCCGGTCAGGCCGCGCACGGCGACCCGGTTATAAAAGGTCACGCTGGAGTATTGCTGGACGTCGATGCCGGGCAGGGCCGCCAGTAACTCACCCAAATGGCGGTAACCGCGCCGCTGGATGGTGGCGGCATCAATCACCAGCACCGTGGCCGGGATCTGGCTGAGGGGCTCGTCGCGCCGGGTGGCGGTATTGACCCGGACCTGACTCAGCGTCTCTAGGTCCAGCGCAAAGAGGTCATCCGGTGGCTCGGCGGCCAGCAGCGGGCCGCTGGCCGCCAGCAACAGGACAGTGCAGGCACGACAGGTCAAGGGCGGTTTCCGGCGGAAGGTGAGGGCAATTCGCCCATGCGTGGCTTCAGTGTAGGTGAGCCAGCCCGGATCTGCCCTGATTAGCCTTGTCCCTTGTATATAGGCTCGGCTACGATTGCGGCCCGCATTTTTCCGGCGGTTTTGGCCACTTTGGCCCCGGGTTTCCGGCCGCCGAACCGGTCGCAAACCCCTGATTCCCCTTCTTTTGGACAGTACGATGAGCCTTCGCACGCATTTCTGTGGTGATTTGACCTCGGCCCAAGCCGGTCAGACCGTTTCCCTTGCCGGCTGGGTGCACCGCCGCCGCGATATGGGCGGAGTCATCTTCCTGCAGATCCGCGACAAGGCTGGCCTTGTGCAGGTCACCTGCGAGCCGGACGTGCCGGCCGTGTTCAAGGCCGCCGAAGCGCTGCGCGCCGAGTACGTGGTGCAGGTCAAGGGCGTCGTCCGCAAGCGCCCGGAAAGCATGATCAATAAAGAGATGACGACCGGCGAAATCGAAGTCGTCGCCAGCGAAATTGTCTTGCTGAACACCGCGCAGCCGCCAGCTATCTTAATCGACGGCCACGTGCCGACCTCGGAAGAAACTCGTCTTAAGTATCGCTATCTGGATCTGCGCCGGCCGGAGATGCAGCAGAAGCTGTTCTTCCGCCACAAAGTGACGCAGTACATGCGCCGCTATCTGGATGGCAAAGGCTTCACCGATGTCGAAACGCCGTTCCTGACCAAAGCGACGCCGGAAGGTGCGCGCGATTATCTGGTGCCGTCGCGCGTGCACAAGGGCAGCTTCTATGCGCTGCCGCAGTCGCCGCAGATTTTCAAACAGCTGCTGATGATGGCGGGCTTTGATCGCTACTACCAAATCGTCCGCTGCTTCCGCGACGAAGATCTGCGCGCCGATCGCCAGCCGGAATTCACCCAGCTCGATATCGAAACCTCGTTCCTGAGTCAGGACGAGATCATGGCGATCATGGAAGACATGGCCGTCGGTATGTTCAAGGAATGCCTGGGCGTTGATCTCGGCACCTTCCCGCACATGACCTTTGCCGAAGCCATGCGCCGCTACGGTTCCGACAAGCCGGATCTGCGCGTTGATCTGGAACTGGTCGATGTCGCCGACTTGGTCAAAGGCATGGACTTCAAAGTGTTCAGCGAGCCGGCCGTTGCCCCGCGTGGCCGCGTCGCTGCACTGAAAGTGCCGGCCGCCAGCGAAAAACTGTCGCGAAAAAATCTCGATGAGTATGCCGAGTTCGTCAAACCGTATGGCGCCAAGGGCCTGCCGTACATCAAGGTCAACGATGTCAGCAAAGGTATTGAAGGCATTCAATCGTCGTTTGCCAAGTTCCTGACGCCGGAACTCTTGAGTGCCATTTACCAGCGCATCGGCGCGCAAAACGGCGACGTGATTTTCTTCGGTGCCGATAGCTACAAAGTGGTCAGTGACGCACTCGGCGCACTGCGCTTGAAAGTCGCGAACGATCTGGGTTTGGTCAAAGCCGGCTGGGCGCCGCTGTGGGTCATCGACTTCCCGATGTTCGATTACGCCGACGGCCGCTACTACGCGATGCACCACCCGTTCACCGCGCCAAAAGTGCTGTCGATCGACGAACTGAAAGCCAACCCGGAACACGCGGTCTCGCGCGGCTACGACATGGTGCTGAACGGCGTCGAAGTCGGCGGCGGCTCGGTCCGTATCCACGATCAGGCGCTGCAAGCCGCGGTGTTTGATCTGCTCGGCATCTCGCGCGAAGAAGCCCAAGAAAAATTCGGCTTCCTGCTCGAAGCGCTGTCCTACGGCGCGCCGCCGCACGGCGGTCTCGCGTTTGGTTTGGACCGTCTGGTCATGCTGATGGTCGGCGCTTCGTCCATCCGCGACGTTATCGCCTTCCCGAAAACCACCACCGCCAGCTGCCCGCTGACCGATGCGCCGTCGCGCATTCCGGCTGAACAGTTGAAGGAAGTGGGCGTGAAGGTGATTGAATAGGATAGAAGCAAAATATGCCAACGCGCTTACTGTTATTGATAGGGTTGCTGTTTTCGGCAAATGCGATGGCCACCAAGGTGGAGACGAAGTCTATCGATGACGTAGTCGAAAGAGCCGACTACGTCATTGTTGCGACGGTGGTTAGCGTCGATTTGGTCAATGCGCAGGGGAGTATTGTTAACGATCCCGAAGCTAGAACTGGTGAAGGTGATGGCAACGTCATTCGGCTTCATGTCGATACTCAAGAGGTGTTGTTTCCAGCCGACGCAGATGTCCCCAAGCGAATCGTTATTGAATTGTGGCCGATGTGGCATTACACGCTAGGCCAAATTAAAGAGGAAGAATTGGGAAACACCGGTTTTTTCTTGTTGAAAGGGCCAAAATTTGAACCAGCATACCCGGCTTTCTTTCATCCATCCCTTGATAGACGTTCTGAAGTAATGCAGGCGGTCGAACGCCGTTTGGAAAAGACTTTGCGGAAATAAGCGGTCTTGTAGGTACGATTAGCGTAGCGTAATCGTACGAATGGTGACTAATGCAGAACGCTTCGCGTTCCCCCGATTACGACCCGCAGGAAGTCCCCTTGGGGGACGCTCCGTTAATCGAGGCTACAAAACAGGAAATTCTTCTTGCCCGTTATCCTTGGAATTGACCCTGGCTTTCGCACCACCGGTTTCGGTGTGGTGCGCATGGTCGGTTCGCGTGCGGAATACGTCATGAGCGGCTGCATCCGGGTCGCCGATCTGCCGATTGCCGATCGCTTGCGCACGATCTTCGATGGCATCAGCTCCGTCATTCTCGAATGCAAACCCGATGAGTTCGCCATCGAGCAAGTGTTCCAGGGCAAGAACGCCGATTCGGCCTTGAAGCTGGGTCAGGCGCGTGGTGCGGCGATTGTCGCGGCGGCGCAGGCCGGGTTGCCGGTGTCGGAGTATTCGGCACGACAGGTGAAGCAAGCGGTGGTCGGCACCGGCGCGGCGGATAAAGAACAAGTGCAAATGATGGTCTGTCGCTTGCTGAATCTGAGTGGCATTCCGCAGGCGGATGCCGCTGATGCGATTGCGGTGGCGCTGTGTCATGGTCATGGGATCAACAGCCTGGTGCACAGCGCCGGCCTTGGCCTGATAAAAAGAAGAAGAGGAAGAATGCGTTGAGACGGCAACTATGAGAACAACACAATGATCGGTCGTTTGCGTGGAATCCTGATCGAGAAGCGGCCGCCGGAACTCATCATCGAATGCGGTGGCGTCGGTTACGACGTGTTGGCGCCGCTGTCGACCTTTGCCCAGTTGCCGGACACGGGCAAGGAAATCATCCTGCATACCCATTTCGTCGTCCGTGAAGATGCCCAGCTGCTGTTTGGTTTTGCCTCGCGTGAAGAGCGGCAATTGTTTCGCGAATTGATCAAGGTGAACGGCGTCGGCCCGAAGCTGGCGCTGGCGGTGTTGTCCGGCATCAGTGGCGAGGAGTTTTTCCGCGCCATTCACGATGGCGACATCGCCATGCTGACCCGCTTGCCCGGCGTCGGCAAGAAAACTGCCGAGCGTCTGGTGGTGGAAATGCGTGACCGGCTGAAAGAGTGGGGCTCACCGGAAATGCTGCTGCCACCGAGCAAGACCGGCGAGCCGGCAGTGCCGTCGCGGGCCCGCATCACCTCAGAGGCAGTCAGCGCCTTGGTGGCACTCGGGTACAAGCCGCAGGATGCCAGCAAGGCCATCAATGCCGTTGATGATGGCGAACACCCCGCCGAGCAACTGATTCGCCTTGCCCTGCGTCAGATGGCAAAATAGCCGCCCAAACGGCTCAGCCAGTCATGTCTTGGCCGGTCATAATCGCCATAACCACAATAGCTAGTAGTATTGGCCCGCATTGGCAGCTAGCTGCCGTATAGTGCGGTCCAAAGCAGGCATCCCGGCCTGCCTCATATAAGTGGAAAGACGCGTACCCATGATTGAAACCGATCGCCTGGTCACGGCCCGTGGCTCCAACCAGGAAGAGCTCATCGATCGGGCCATCCGGCCCACCCGGCTGGCCGATTACACCGGTCAGGACGCCGTGCGCCAGCAGATGGAGATTTTTCTGGCGGCGGCCAAGGCCCGGAAAGAAGCGCTCGATCATGTGCTCATTTTCGGCCCGCCCGGTCTTGGCAAAACCACACTCGCGAATATCGTCGCCAACGAAATGGGCGTCGGCATCAAGCACACCTCCGGTCCGGTGATCGAGAAGGCCGGCGATCTCGCCGCCATTCTCACCTCGCTCGAACCGCACGACGTGTTGTTCATTGACGAAATCCACCGGCTCTCGCCTGTCGTTGAAGAAATCCTCTATCCCGCGATGGAGGATTACCAGCTCGACATCATGATCGGCGAAGGCCCGGCTGCGCGTTCAATCAAACTGGATTTGCCGCCGTTTACCCTGGTCGGTGCGACCACGCGCGCCGGCTTGCTGACCAGCCCGCTGCGTGATCGCTTTGGTATTGTTCAGCGACTGGAATTTTATTCGGTGACCGATCTGACTCGCATCGTCATGCGCTCGGCGAGCTTGCTGAAAATGCCGATGGAGGAGGGCGGTGCCCACGAAATCGCCCGTCGTTCGCGTGGCACGCCGCGCATTGCCAACCGCTTGCTGCGCCGCGTCCGTGATTACGCCGAAGTGAAAGCCGATGGCAATGTCACGGCGAATGTCGCTGATCGCGCGCTCGACATGCTCGATGTCGACAACCACGGTTTCGACACCATGGATCGCAAGCTCTTGCTGACCATCATCGAGAAGTTTGACGGCGGCCCGGTCGGGCTCGACAGCCTCGCCGCCGCGATCGGTGAAGAGCGCGACACCATCGAAGATGTGCTGGAGCCTTACTTGATCCAGCAGGGCTTCATTCAGCGCACGCCGCGTGGCCGGATGGCGGCCAAGCTGGCTTATCAGCATTTCGGGCTGGTACCACGCGCCGGCAATGGTGATTTATTTGCCGCCAACCGAGTTGATGAGTCCGGAACATGACGCCGTTCGTATTCCCGGTCCGCATCTACTACGAAGATACCGACCTCGCTGGCGTGGTGTTCTACGCCAACTACCTGAAGTATTACGAGCGCGGCCGGACCGAACTGGTGCGCGCGCTGGGGCTGGATCAGGCGGTGCTGATCGAACAGGGGCTGGCCTTCGCGGTCGCTCGCTGTGAAGTCGACTACCTGAAGCCGGCCCGTTTCAACGATGCACTGGAAGTGGTGACCGAAGTCAACCGGGTCGGTCGCGCGTCGATTGAGTTTGGCCAGTACCTGCGCAAGGCCGGCGATCCGGGGAACATTTTGAACAAGGCGCTGGTCAAGGTGGTCTGCATCACGGTTGCCGACATGAAGCCGGCCGGCATGCCGATTGATTTGACCCGCCAGCTGCAGCACCTGCAGCAAGCAAGGTTATAGCAATCCGCACACCGCATTGGCCGGTACCGAATCTGGCAGTACGGAATCAAGCGGTACTCATTCAACAGTACTGAATCAACAAATAGAACGGGAGTTGCAAGCGTGACTGCAGAGATGTCGATTATCAGCTTGTTCATGAATGCCAGCTTGCTGGTCAAGCTGATCATGATTTTCCTGCTGCTGCTGTCGGTGGCGTCGTGGACCATGATCATCCAGCGGGTCAATGTGCTGAAGCGCGCCCGTCAGGACATGCAGCAATTTGAAGAAAAATTCTGGTCGGGGATCGATCTGAACAAGCTCTATACCGATCTGTCGAGCCGCAATCGGGAGAGTTCCGGTCTGGAATTGTTCTTCACCGCCGGCTTCCGGGAGTTTGCCCGTCTGCGTGCGCAAGCCGGCACCTCGCCGCAAGCGATCATGGACGGCACGCACCGCGCCATGAAAGTGGCCCATTCGCGCGAAGTCGACAAGCTGGAGTTCAATTTGTCCTGGCTGGCGACGATCGGCTCGACCTCGCCGTACATCGGTTTGTTTGGCACGGTCTGGGGCATCATGAACTCGTTCATTGCGCTCGGTAGCGTCAAGCAAGCAACGCTGGCGATGGTGGCACCCGGTATCGCCGAAGCGCTGATCGCCACGGCCATGGGTTTGTTCGCGGCGATTCCTGCGGTTATTGCTTACAACCGGTTCAGCAACACGGTTGGTCGGCTGGAAAACCATTACGAGAACTTCATTGAAGAGTTCTCCGGCATTCTTCACCGCAAGGCGCACAGCGCCCCTGGCGGACAGGGGTAAGTCGGTATGGCCAAACGTCGCCGTCAGATGGCCGAAATCAACGTCGTGCCGTATATCGACGTGATGCTGGTGCTGCTGGTCATTTTCATGATCACCACGCCGATCATTACCACCGGCGTCAATGTCGAGCTGCCGGAAGCCGAAGCCGAGCCGATGTCGACCGACAAGGAAATTGCGGTCATCACGGTTGAGCGTAATGGCCAATTGTTTCTGGACGTCGGCAGCAGCAAGAGCGGCCCTTTCGAACCGAATGAATTGTTGGCGGAAGTCAGCGGCCTGCACGAACAGAAACCGGACATGTTGATTGCCCTGGGTGGCGATCGCTACACCGAGTACGGCAATGTCCTGAAAGTTTTCGTGCAATTGAAGCGGGCCGGATTGACCAACGTCGCCTTGATGACCGACGACTCTGCGCTCGAAGACGACAAGCGCCGAAATAAGAAGAAGTAATGGCTCAGCTTCCTCCTTTCCGACAAGAACAACAGAAGCTTGGGTTGCCGCTGGCGATAGCCGGTGTCGGCCACTTGCTGCTGATCGCCCTGCTGGCGCTGCATTTCAACTGGAACAGCTACGAGCCGACGCCAGTGGCGGGCGAGCTACTGGATGCGCCGACCATTGATGTCAGCGAGGTCAAGCAGATTCAAAAGAAGGCCCGACAGCAAAAGCAGGATGTGCAGCGGGCCGAGCAGGAAAAGCTGGACAAGGAACAGGAACTTGAGCGCATAAAACAGCTCAATGACGAGGCCGAGCGGCAACAGCAGGCCGAACAGAAGCAATTGGCTGAAGAGCAGGCCAGAGAGGAAGTTCGACGCAAGGAAGACGAGGCCAAGCGCATCGCACTGGAAAAGAAGAAAGAGCAGGAAGAACGCGAACAAAAAGAAAAAGCCGAGGCCGACAAGAAGCGCAAGGCCGAGGAAGAGAAAAAACGCAAGGCGGAAGAAGAGCAGAAAAAGAAAGACGCCGAAGCGAAGAAGAAAAAGGAAGAGGAAGAGAAAAAACGCAAAGCTGACGCCGAGAAAAAGAAGAAGGAAGAGGATGCCAAACGCCGCGCCCAGCAGGAAGCGGATTTGGAGGCACAGATGGAGCAAGAGGCTGCCGCCAGCGCCGCGCGGCAAAAATACATTCAGACCGAGAAGCAGAAATACATTGGCCTTATCCAGGCCAAAGTGAAACGCAACTGGATCAAGTCCAGTGAAACCGAAATCTGCATTGTGTCATTGCGACTCGGTGCCGATGGCACGGTGCTGGATGTGCTGAGTTCGAGTGGCAATGAGGCGCAGTGTCGGGCGGCGGTGACAGCCATTCGAAAAGCCGAACCGCTGCCTGTACCGCAAGAGCCGGATGTCTTTGATGAGTTCAGAAATTTGCGCTTGCCGTTTGATCCAACCAAACCATAACCGGCGGCGACTGTAAAACCTGTGGTGGAGCCATTGATGAATAAACTAGCAACGCTTTTGCTCTCGGCGTTCTTGAGTAGCCTGATGCTGGTGCCATCGGCGCAGGCTGAGTTGGAAATTGTCATTACCGGCGGCATGGACGATGCCCGGCCCGTCGCCATCGCCCCGTTTGTCTGGAATGGCACCACGGTTGCACCGCCGCAGGACATGGCTGAGATCATCGCCCGCGATCTCGAGCGTAGCGGACGCTTCAGGCCGATGGCCGTGGCCGACATGCCGGAGCAACCGACCAGCTCGGCAACGGTCAATCTCGCAGCCTGGCGCAATCGCGGCATCGAAGCCGTGGTGGTCGGCAAGATCAGCGAAACCGCACCGGGTCAGTATCAGATCGGTTTTGAATTGATCGATGTCTTCAAAGGCAAGGACAAGGCCGGCAGCGCGTCGGCACTGGGCAGCAGCAGCGTCATCGAAGCGCGTCAGCATCTGGTGCCGAGCGCCGGCGTGCGCATGCATGCGCACAAGATGGCCGACATCATTTATGAAAAGCTGACCGGTGAGCGTGGCGCGTTTGCGACCATGATTGCTTACGTCAATATCGATCGCGGTGATCGGCTGCCATACAAACTCTATGTTGCCGATTCGGATGATTACAATCCGCGCGTGGTGGCCTCGACCACTGAACCTCTGATGTCACCGGCCTGGGCCAAAGACGGGCATCGCATTGCTTATGTCAGTTTTGAAAAAGGCCGCTCACAGTTGTTTGTCCAGGACATCTACACCGGTCAGCGTCAGGTTGTTGCGGCATTCCCCGGCCACAATGGTGCGCCGGCGTGGTCACCGGACGGCACCAAGCTGGCGATGTCGCTGTCGCACGAAGGCAATCCGGAAATCTACATTTACGATCTCGCCTCGCGGCAGACCAAGCGGATGACGCAAACCGGTGGTGGGGTCATTGACACCGATCCGACCTGGTCGCCGGACGGTCAATACGTGGCCTTTACCTCGGACCGTGGCGGCAAACCGCAGATTTATCGGGTCCATCTGGCCTCGGGTCAGACCCAGCGGGTGACCTTCGAGGGCGACTACAACTCCGAGCCGGAATACAGCCCGGACGGCAAAAAGATGGTCATGATCAACCGGACCGCCGGCCAGTTCCGGGTCGGGATTCAGGATCTGGCCTCCGGCAACCTGCAAGTGCTGTCGGATACCCAATTAGATCAATCACCTAGCTTGGCACCGAACGGGAGCATGGTAATATACGCGACCCTTTACCGGGGGCAGCAGGTGCTGGCGGTGGTGTCCACAGATGGGCGCTTCAAGGCCCGGTTGCAAGCGCGCAAGGGTGAAGTGCGTGCGCCGGCGTGGTCGCCGTTCCTGGATTGATTTGTGGTGCCCGGCCGTTTTGGCTGGGCAGTTGTGCTTGTTTTTTGTTTCACTTGTCTTAGGCGGGAGTCTAAAAATGTCGATTTATCAAATGGGGAAAAGTGCTGTTCTGGCGTTGGTCGTCGCCGGTCTGGCCGCTTGCGCCAGCAAGCAAACTGAAACTGCAACCAGCGGCAGCAGCAATGCTGGCACTGACAGCACCGTGACTCAGCCGATTCAGCAAGGTCCGAGCGCCGAAGAACTGGCCCGTCTGGCTGACATCGAAGCCCGCAAGGCTCGCGTTGTCTATTTCGATTTCGATGATGCCAACATCAAGCCGGAATACCGTGATCTGCTGGCTGCCCATGGCGCCTTCCTGGCCAAGAACCCGGGCCTGACCGTCACCGTTGAAGGTCACACCGACGAGCGCGGCACCCCGGAATACAACGTTGGCCTCGGCGAGCGTCGTGCCAATGCTGTGAAGCAAGTGCTGCAAAGCTACGGCGTGCAAGCCTCGCAAATCAAAACCGTGTCGTTCGGCGAAGAAAAGCCGGCCAACCCGGGTCATGACGAAGCCGCCTGGGCGCAAAACCGCCGTGGCGTGCTGGCTTACCAAGGTTAATACCGATGCGTAAGCTCAAAGCGGCGGCGCTGGTCGCCGCTTTGTCTACTTCGTTCTCGCGGCCGCTCCTGCGCATCCTTGCGCTCGCGGCATTCACACTTCCGTGTGTAGCACTGGCAGCCGCTCCGGTTGTCAGTGCCGAGACCGAACAGCGTCAGCTGCAGCAGGCAACTGCCAATCAAGAGCAGCAGGCGCAATTGCGCAATCAAGTGATTGCCGATCTGCAAATTCAAGTCAATGCCCTTCAGGAAGACGTGCGCATGCTGCGCGGTCTGGTCGAGGAGCAGGACTACAAAATTTCCCAGTTGCTGGAACGCCAACGCGAGTTGTATCGCGATATCGATCGTCGTCTGTCTGGCATGCCAGGCGCGGGCGGCGGTGCGAGTGCCAGCACGACTGAACCGGCCACCGTCAATACGGTGCCGTCGCTGCCGGATGTTGCAACGTCCGAGCCGCAAGTGATTGAGCCGGTCCCGGCACCGGCCGAGCCGAAACCGGCCAAACCGGCCGGCAAAGGCAGCAAAGATGTCGAAGCCGAACAAAAAGCCTATGACGCGATTTTTCCGCTGGTGCGCAACAAGCAATACAGCGAAGCGGTGAAAGCCTACAGCGAATTTCTGAGCAAGTTTCCGGATGGCCGCAACGCTGCCAATGCCCGTTACTGGCTCGGTCAGGTCTATTACGTCCAAGGCAGCAACGAAGACGCTGAGACCCAGTTCAAACTGGTCATGAGCCAGTACGCTGACTCACCAAAAGCCTCGGACGCGCTGGCCAAACTGGCCGCCATCGAAGAGCGCCGTGGCGCCTTGGACAAGGCTAAAGCGCTGGCCTGATAAAAAGAAGAAGAGGAAGAATGCGTTGAGACGGCAACTATGAGAACAACACAATGATCGGTCGTTTGCGTGGAATCCTGATCGAGAAGCGGCCGCCGGAACTCATCATCGAATGCGGTGGCGTCGGTTACGACGTGTTGGCGCCGCTGTCGACCTTTGCCCAGTTGCCGGACACGGGCAAGGAAATCATCCTGCATACCCATTTCGTCGTCCGTGAAGATGCCCAGCTGCTGTTTGGTTTTGCCTCGCGTGAAGAGCGGCAATTGTTTCGCGAATTGATCAAGGTGAACGGCGTCGGCCCGAAGCTGGCGCTGGCGGTGTTGTCCGGCATCAGTGGCGAGGAGTTTTTCCGCGCCATTCACGATGGCGACATCGCCATGCTGACCCGCTTGCCCGGCGTCGGCAAGAAAACTGCCGAGCGTCTGGTGGTGGAAATGCGTGACCGGCTGAAAGAGTGGGGCTCACCGGAAATGCTGCTGCCACCGAGCAAGACCGGCGAGCCGGCAGTGCCGTCGCGGGCCCGCATCACCTCAGAGGCAGTCAGCGCCTTGGTGGCACTCGGGTACAAGCCGCAGGATGCCAGCAAGGCCATCAATGCCGTTGATGATGGCGAACACCCCGCCGAGCAACTGATTCGCCTTGCCCTGCGTCAGATGGCAAAATAGCCGCCCAAACGGCTCAGCCAGTCATGTCTTGGCCGGTCATAATCGCCATAACCACAATAGCTAGTAGTATTGGCCCGCATTGGCAGCTAGCTGCCGTATAGTGCGGTCCAAAGCAGGCATCCCGGCCTGCCTCATATAAGTGGAAAGACGCGTACCCATGATTGAAACCGATCGCCTGGTCACGGCCCGTGGCTCCAACCAGGAAGAGCTCATCGATCGGGCCATCCGGCCCACCCGGCTGGCCGATTACACCGGTCAGGACGCCGTGCGCCAGCAGATGGAGATTTTTCTGGCGGCGGCCAAGGCCCGGAAAGAAGCGCTCGATCATGTGCTCATTTTCGGCCCGCCCGGTCTTGGCAAAACCACACTCGCGAATATCGTCGCCAACGAAATGGGCGTCGGCATCAAGCACACCTCCGGTCCGGTGATCGAGAAGGCCGGCGATCTCGCCGCCATTCTCACCTCGCTCGAACCGCACGACGTGTTGTTCATTGACGAAATCCACCGGCTCTCGCCTGTCGTTGAAGAAATCCTCTATCCCGCGATGGAGGATTACCAGCTCGACATCATGATCGGCGAAGGCCCGGCTGCGCGTTCAATCAAACTGGATTTGCCGCCGTTTACCCTGGTCGGTGCGACCACGCGCGCCGGCTTGCTGACCAGCCCGCTGCGTGATCGCTTTGGTATTGTTCAGCGACTGGAATTTTATTCGGTGACCGATCTGACTCGCATCGTCATGCGCTCGGCGAGCTTGCTGAAAATGCCGATGGAGGAGGGCGGTGCCCACGAAATCGCCCGTCGTTCGCGTGGCACGCCGCGCATTGCCAACCGCTTGCTGCGCCGCGTCCGTGATTACGCCGAAGTGAAAGCCGATGGCAATGTCACGGCGAATGTCGCTGATCGCGCGCTCGACATGCTCGATGTCGACAACCACGGTTTCGACACCATGGATCGCAAGCTCTTGCTGACCATCATCGAGAAGTTTGACGGCGGCCCGGTCGGGCTCGACAGCCTCGCCGCCGCGATCGGTGAAGAGCGCGACACCATCGAAGATGTGCTGGAGCCTTACTTGATCCAGCAGGGCTTCATTCAGCGCACGCCGCGTGGCCGGATGGCGGCCAAGCTGGCTTATCAGCATTTCGGGCTGGTACCACGCGCCGGCAATGGTGATTTATTTGCCGCCAACCGAGTTGATGAGTCCGGAACATGACGCCGTTCGTATTCCCGGTCCGCATCTACTACGAAGATACCGACCTCGCTGGCGTGGTGTTCTACGCCAACTACCTGAAGTATTACGAGCGCGGCCGGACCGAACTGGTGCGCGCGCTGGGGCTGGATCAGGCGGTGCTGATCGAACAGGGGCTGGCCTTCGCGGTCGCTCGCTGTGAAGTCGACTACCTGAAGCCGGCCCGTTTCAACGATGCACTGGAAGTGGTGACCGAAGTCAACCGGGTCGGTCGCGCGTCGATTGAGTTTGGCCAGTACCTGCGCAAGGCCGGCGATCCGGGGAACATTTTGAACAAGGCGCTGGTCAAGGTGGTCTGCATCACGGTTGCCGACATGAAGCCGGCCGGCATGCCGATTGATTTGACCCGCCAGCTGCAGCACCTGCAGCAAGCAAGGTTATAGCAATCCGCACACCGCATTGGCCGGTACCGAATCTGGCAGTACGGAATCAAGCGGTACTCATTCAACAGTACTGAATCAACAAATAGAACGGGAGTTGCAAGCGTGACTGCAGAGATGTCGATTATCAGCTTGTTCATGAATGCCAGCTTGCTGGTCAAGCTGATCATGATTTTCCTGCTGCTGCTGTCGGTGGCGTCGTGGACCATGATCATCCAGCGGGTCAATGTGCTGAAGCGCGCCCGTCAGGACATGCAGCAATTTGAAGAAAAATTCTGGTCGGGGATCGATCTGAACAAGCTCTATACCGATCTGTCGAGCCGCAATCGGGAGAGTTCCGGTCTGGAATTGTTCTTCACCGCCGGCTTCCGGGAGTTTGCCCGTCTGCGTGCGCAAGCCGGCACCTCGCCGCAAGCGATCATGGACGGCACGCACCGCGCCATGAAAGTGGCCCATTCGCGCGAAGTCGACAAGCTGGAGTTCAATTTGTCCTGGCTGGCGACGATCGGCTCGACCTCGCCGTACATCGGTTTGTTTGGCACGGTCTGGGGCATCATGAACTCGTTCATTGCGCTCGGTAGCGTCAAGCAAGCAACGCTGGCGATGGTGGCACCCGGTATCGCCGAAGCGCTGATCGCCACGGCCATGGGTTTGTTCGCGGCGATTCCTGCGGTTATTGCTTACAACCGGTTCAGCAACACGGTTGGTCGGCTGGAAAACCATTACGAGAACTTCATTGAAGAGTTCTCCGGCATTCTTCACCGCAAGGCGCACAGCGCCCCTGGCGGACAGGGGTAAGTCGGTATGGCCAAACGTCGCCGTCAGATGGCCGAAATCAACGTCGTGCCGTATATCGACGTGATGCTGGTGCTGCTGGTCATTTTCATGATCACCACGCCGATCATTACCACCGGCGTCAATGTCGAGCTGCCGGAAGCCGAAGCCGAGCCGATGTCGACCGACAAGGAAATTGCGGTCATCACGGTTGAGCGTAATGGCCAATTGTTTCTGGACGTCGGCAGCAGCAAGAGCGGCCCTTTCGAACCGAATGAATTGTTGGCGGAAGTCAGCGGCCTGCACGAACAGAAACCGGACATGTTGATTGCCCTGGGTGGCGATCGCTACACCGAGTACGGCAATGTCCTGAAAGTTTTCGTGCAATTGAAGCGGGCCGGATTGACCAACGTCGCCTTGATGACCGACGACTCTGCGCTCGAAGACGACAAGCGCCGAAATAAGAAGAAGTAATGGCTCAGCTTCCTCCTTTCCGACAAGAACAACAGAAGCTTGGGTTGCCGCTGGCGATAGCCGGTGTCGGCCACTTGCTGCTGATCGCCCTGCTGGCGCTGCATTTCAACTGGAACAGCTACGAGCCGACGCCAGTGGCGGGCGAGCTACTGGATGCGCCGACCATTGATGTCAGCGAGGTCAAGCAGATTCAAAAGAAGGCCCGACAGCAAAAGCAGGATGTGCAGCGGGCCGAGCAGGAAAAGCTGGACAAGGAACAGGAACTTGAGCGCATAAAACAGCTCAATGACGAGGCCGAGCGGCAACAGCAGGCCGAACAGAAGCAATTGGCTGAAGAGCAGGCCAGAGAGGAAGTTCGACGCAAGGAAGACGAGGCCAAGCGCATCGCACTGGAAAAGAAGAAAGAGCAGGAAGAACGCGAACAAAAAGAAAAAGCCGAGGCCGACAAGAAGCGCAAGGCCGAGGAAGAGAAAAAACGCAAGGCGGAAGAAGAGCAGAAAAAGAAAGACGCCGAAGCGAAGAAGAAAAAGGAAGAGGAAGAGAAAAAACGCAAAGCTGACGCCGAGAAAAAGAAGAAGGAAGAGGATGCCAAACGCCGCGCCCAGCAGGAAGCGGATTTGGAGGCACAGATGGAGCAAGAGGCTGCCGCCAGCGCCGCGCGGCAAAAATACATTCAGACCGAGAAGCAGAAATACATTGGCCTTATCCAGGCCAAAGTGAAACGCAACTGGATCAAGTCCAGTGAAACCGAAATCTGCATTGTGTCATTGCGACTCGGTGCCGATGGCACGGTGCTGGATGTGCTGAGTTCGAGTGGCAATGAGGCGCAGTGTCGGGCGGCGGTGACAGCCATTCGAAAAGCCGAACCGCTGCCTGTACCGCAAGAGCCGGATGTCTTTGATGAGTTCAGAAATTTGCGCTTGCCGTTTGATCCAACCAAACCATAACCGGCGGCGACTGTAAAACCTGTGGTGGAGCCATTGATGAATAAACTAGCAACGCTTTTGCTCTCGGCGTTCTTGAGTAGCCTGATGCTGGTGCCATCGGCGCAGGCTGAGTTGGAAATTGTCATTACCGGCGGCATGGACGATGCCCGGCCCGTCGCCATCGCCCCGTTTGTCTGGAATGGCACCACGGTTGCACCGCCGCAGGACATGGCTGAGATCATCGCCCGCGATCTCGAGCGTAGCGGACGCTTCAGGCCGATGGCCGTGGCCGACATGCCGGAGCAACCGACCAGCTCGGCAACGGTCAATCTCGCAGCCTGGCGCAATCGCGGCATCGAAGCCGTGGTGGTCGGCAAGATCAGCGAAACCGCACCGGGTCAGTATCAGATCGGTTTTGAATTGATCGATGTCTTCAAAGGCAAGGACAAGGCCGGCAGCGCGTCGGCACTGGGCAGCAGCAGCGTCATCGAAGCGCGTCAGCATCTGGTGCCGAGCGCCGGCGTGCGCATGCATGCGCACAAGATGGCCGACATCATTTATGAAAAGCTGACCGGTGAGCGTGGCGCGTTTGCGACCATGATTGCTTACGTCAATATCGATCGCGGTGATCGGCTGCCATACAAACTCTATGTTGCCGATTCGGATGATTACAATCCGCGCGTGGTGGCCTCGACCACTGAACCTCTGATGTCACCGGCCTGGGCCAAAGACGGGCATCGCATTGCTTATGTCAGTTTTGAAAAAGGCCGCTCACAGTTGTTTGTCCAGGACATCTACACCGGTCAGCGTCAGGTTGTTGCGGCATTCCCCGGCCACAATGGTGCGCCGGCGTGGTCACCGGACGGCACCAAGCTGGCGATGTCGCTGTCGCACGAAGGCAATCCGGAAATCTACATTTACGATCTCGCCTCGCGGCAGACCAAGCGGATGACGCAAACCGGTGGTGGGGTCATTGACACCGATCCGACCTGGTCGCCGGACGGTCAATACGTGGCCTTTACCTCGGACCGTGGCGGCAAACCGCAGATTTATCGGGTCCATCTGGCCTCGGGTCAGACCCAGCGGGTGACCTTCGAGGGCGACTACAACTCCGAGCCGGAATACAGCCCGGACGGCAAAAAGATGGTCATGATCAACCGGACCGCCGGCCAGTTCCGGGTCGGGATTCAGGATCTGGCCTCCGGCAACCTGCAAGTGCTGTCGGATACCCAATTAGATCAATCACCTAGCTTGGCACCGAACGGGAGCATGGTAATATACGCGACCCTTTACCGGGGGCAGCAGGTGCTGGCGGTGGTGTCCACAGATGGGCGCTTCAAGGCCCGGTTGCAAGCGCGCAAGGGTGAAGTGCGTGCGCCGGCGTGGTCGCCGTTCCTGGATTGATTTGTGGTGCCCGGCCGTTTTGGCTGGGCAGTTGTGCTTGTTTTTTGTTTCACTTGTCTTAGGCGGGAGTCTAAAAATGTCGATTTATCAAATGGGGAAAAGTGCTGTTCTGGCGTTGGTCGTCGCCGGTCTGGCCGCTTGCGCCAGCAAGCAAACTGAAACTGCAACCAGCGGCAGCAGCAATGCTGGCACTGACAGCACCGTGACTCAGCCGATTCAGCAAGGTCCGAGCGCCGAAGAACTGGCCCGTCTGGCTGACATCGAAGCCCGCAAGGCTCGCGTTGTCTATTTCGATTTCGATGATGCCAACATCAAGCCGGAATACCGTGATCTGCTGGCTGCCCATGGCGCCTTCCTGGCCAAGAACCCGGGCCTGACCGTCACCGTTGAAGGTCACACCGACGAGCGCGGCACCCCGGAATACAACGTTGGCCTCGGCGAGCGTCGTGCCAATGCTGTGAAGCAAGTGCTGCAAAGCTACGGCGTGCAAGCCTCGCAAATCAAAACCGTGTCGTTCGGCGAAGAAAAGCCGGCCAACCCGGGTCATGACGAAGCCGCCTGGGCGCAAAACCGCCGTGGCGTGCTGGCTTACCAAGGTTAATACCGATGCGTAAGCTCAAAGCGGCGGCGCTGGTCGCCGCTTTGTCTACTTCGTTCTCGCGGCCGCTCCTGCGCATCCTTGCGCTCGCGGCATTCACACTTCCGTGTGTAGCACTGGCAGCCGCTCCGGTTGTCAGTGCCGAGACCGAACAGCGTCAGCTGCAGCAGGCAACTGCCAATCAAGAGCAGCAGGCGCAATTGCGCAATCAAGTGATTGCCGATCTGCAAATTCAAGTCAATGCCCTTCAGGAAGACGTGCGCATGCTGCGCGGTCTGGTCGAGGAGCAGGACTACAAAATTTCCCAGTTGCTGGAACGCCAACGCGAGTTGTATCGCGATATCGATCGTCGTCTGTCTGGCATGCCAGGCGCGGGCGGCGGTGCGAGTGCCAGCACGACTGAACCGGCCACCGTCAATACGGTGCCGTCGCTGCCGGATGTTGCAACGTCCGAGCCGCAAGTGATTGAGCCGGTCCCGGCACCGGCCGAGCCGAAACCGGCCAAACCGGCCGGCAAAGGCAGCAAAGATGTCGAAGCCGAACAAAAAGCCTATGACGCGATTTTTCCGCTGGTGCGCAACAAGCAATACAGCGAAGCGGTGAAAGCCTACAGCGAATTTCTGAGCAAGTTTCCGGATGGCCGCAACGCTGCCAATGCCCGTTACTGGCTCGGTCAGGTCTATTACGTCCAAGGCAGCAACGAAGACGCTGAGACCCAGTTCAAACTGGTCATGAGCCAGTACGCTGACTCACCAAAAGCCTCGGACGCGCTGGCCAAACTGGCCGCCATCGAAGAGCGCCGTGGCGCCTTGGACAAGGCTAAAGCGCTGTACAACCAGATTATCCAGAAGTTTCCCGGCAGCTCGTCGGCCTTGGCCGCACAGAAACGGCTGCAGGAACTGCGCTGAGTTTTCGACCGATTAACCGCGGGCCCGCCCGCTGCACTCCGGCCGCGTCTGCGGCCGTTTTCTTGTGATCGCCATGACCCGTTTGCGCCTCACCGAAATGTTTTTCTCGCTGCAGGGCGAAGCCCGCACCGTCGGCTGGCCGACCGTGTTCATTCGCCTGACCGGCTGTCCGTTGCGCTGCGGTTATTGCGACAGCGAGTACGCGTTTTACGGCGGGGAATACCACGAACTTGAGGCCATTCTTGCCAAAGTCGCGGAGTGGTCACCGCGCTATGTCTGCGTGACCGGTGGTGAGCCGCTGGCGCAGAAGGGTTGCATCGATCTGCTGAAAGCGCTCTGCGACGCCGGTTATGGGGTGTCGCTGGAAACCAGCGGTGCGCTCGATATCTCCGAGGTCGATACCCGGGTGTCGCGGGTGGTCGATATCAAGACGCCCGGGTCCGGCGAGGTCGACAAGAATCGCTGGGCCAATCTGCCGCTGCTGACCGCAAACGATCAAATCAAGTTTGTCCTGTGTGACCGCAAGGATTACGACTGGGCACGGATGAAGCTGGATGAGCATCGCCTGACCCAGACCTGCGATGTGCTGTTCTCGCCGGTGTTCGGTCGCTTGAGTTATCGCGATCTGGCGGAATGGATACTGGCCGATCGCTTGCCGGTGCGGATGCAGGTCCAGTTGCACAAGCATATCTGGGGCGATGTGCCGGGGCATTGATTGCCATGGCCACAATTCCCGTCTGAGGACTTTTCAGGAAGCCGATTGATGAATCCGCGCGCTGTCGTTCTGCTCTCCGGTGGCCTCGATTCCACCACCTGTCTTGCCATTGCCAAATCGCGTGGCTTTGACTGTTATGCGCTGAGTTTCAACTATGGCCAGCGTTCGCAGCAGGAGATTGTCTTTGCCGAGCGCATTGCCAAGGCGATGCAGGTTCGCGAACACAAAATCATTGATCTGGATCTGTCGCAGATTGGCGGTTCGGCACTGACCGATCACGCCATCGCCGTGCCGGAGGCGCCGACCAGCGGCATTCCGGTGACCTATGTGCCGGCCCGCAACACCGTGTTTCTGTCGATTGCGCTCGGCTGGGCCGAGGTGCTCGATGCCCGCCACATTTTCACCGGCGTCAATGCCGTGGATTACTCGGGCTACCCCGATTGCCGGCCGGCCTACATTGCGGCGTTTGAGCGTATGGCCAATCTGGCAACGCGTGCCGGCGTCGAAGGCCACATGCTGCATATCGAGACGCCACTCATCGCCCTCAGCAAAGCCGAGATTGTCCAGACCGGGACGGCGCTCGGCGTCGATTACAGCCTGACCGTGTCCTGTTATCAGGCCGATGATCACGGCCGCGCCTGCGGCCGTTGTGATGCCTGCCGGCTGCGCAAAGCCGGTTTTGTCGACGCGGGTGTGGCCGACCCGACCCGCTATCAATAAGTGCAGAAGGCGGCGGTACCGTTCAGTAATCGCACGTTACGGGCCAAGCCGTCGTTCGCCGTGGCGCCAGACGGCTGACTCCGCGGCGCAAAACTCCTGATCGAGCCTGCGGGTTTGCGGGCGCCTTCACATTGTCATTGCCGGTTCTTCCTTAGCATCGGGTCTCCACCCACACGGAAAGGGGAGGCAACATGCGACGCCAAGGAAAAGGGTTTCACCACGCGGCTTGTGCCGCATTCTCACTGGTTCTGTTCGGTTTCATTCTCGCTGCGGTTTTGCCGCAAACAGCACAGGCGGCCTTGCCGGCGGAACGTTTCGATGAGCCCGATGTGCCGGAGCTCGATCTCAACCGCGATCGCTGGCAGCGCTTTTTGTCCGCCAGTGCCGCCCGCTATCAGGCGCTGGCCGAAAAAGCCGAAATGCTGCAGGGCCGCTTTGCCGATGATTGCGCCGAACCAACCTTGATGCTGGCCGATCGGCGCGAATGCCTGCGCGGCGATGTCTTTGCCCGTGCGGCAATGGAGCGCGACGGCATGTCGCTGGACGAATACGCCAGCGTCTTGCATGCCGCCGTGGCCAACAGCGGCACGCTGCGGCCGTCGGCCAGTCAGCGTGGCCAGTTCCAGCGCCTGCGGGCGGAATGGTGGCCGGAGCGGCGCACGGCCGGGCAGTAACGGGGTTGAGATAAGCGAATTTCAAGCAAGAAAAAAGCCGCGATTGCGACTTTTTTCTTGGTCCAGTTTCTTGGACGAGTTTCTTGATTAGTCTTTCACGATTGTTTTTTCCTCACGGCAGGCGTCGCCTGACGCTGAAATCGCTTTTCCACCGGCTGCCGGTTCAGCCGTGTTTCACCACCGGCCGCCCCGGATGGCTCCATTCGACATGGAATTTCTTGCCGCGCGGTTTGTCGGTTCGCTCGAAGGCATGGGCGCCGAAATAATCGCGCTGGCCCTGCAGCAGATTGGCCGGCAATACCTCGGTACGATACGAGTCGTAATACGACAAGGCCGAGCTCAGGCCCGGCACCGGCACGCCCCATAAACTGGCGTTGGCGACGGCGCGCCGCCAGTTGCTCTGGTAGCGGGAAATCTGACCGGCGAAATACTGATCCAGCAGCAGGTTTTCCAGCTCCTCTTTGCGTTCGTAGGCATCGGCAATGGATTGCAGGAACGCCGCCCGAATGATGCAGCCGGCGCGCCAGATTTTCGCGATCTCGGCAAAGTTCAGCGACCAGCCCTGTTCGCGGGCGGCGGTTTTCATCAGATCAAAGCCTTGGGCGTAGGCGCAGATCTTGGCGCAGTACAGCGCATCGTGCAGTTGTTGGATCAGGGCTTCGCGTTCGGTCGCGGCTGGTCGTTCGGTGGCGGGGCCGGCCAATAGCTTCGAGGCTTGCACGCGCTGATCTTTCAAGGTGGAAATCGAGCGGGCGTAAACCGCTTCGGCAATGGTCGGTGCCGGACACCCCAGCTCCATGCTGCTGACAGCGGTCCACAATCCGGTGCCTTTCTGTCCGGCTTTGTCGAGAATGATCCGGACCAGCGGCTGGCCGGTTTCGCTGTCGCGGGTGGCCAATACATCGGCCGAGATTTCGATCAGATAACTGTTCAGCAGACCGTCATTCCAGTGGCGGAAGACGGCGGCGATTTCCTCGTCGGACATCGCCAGCGCATCTCGCATCACTTGATACGCTTCGCAGATCAATTGCATGTCGGCGTATTCGATGCCGTTGTGCACCATTTTGACGTAATGACCGGAACCGGACGGGCCGATATAAGCCGCGCACGGTTCGCCGCGAGCCACCACTTCACCGGGCGCTTTCCGTTCGATGGGCCGGCCGCTGGCCGGATCGACTTTCGCGGCAATCGCGGTCCACATCGGTTTGATCCGGGCCCAGGCATAGGGGTCGCCAGAGGGCATCAGCGACGGGCCGAAGCGAGCGCCGACTTCGCCGCCGGAAACCGCGGTCGAAAACAGAATGAATTTGCCTTCGTAATCTTTTTCACGGCGCTGGGTATCGGTCCACAGGCTGTTGCCGGTATCGACCACGATATCGTCGGCCTGCAGGCCGGCATCGATCAGTTTGTGGCAGACATCATCGACCGGATCGCCGGCCGGCACCGACAGTACAATGAGATGCGGCCGCTTCAGGCTGGCCAGCAGATCGGTGTAGGAGTTGCAGGTGTAGACCCGCGCCGGGCCATCGCCCCGTTCGGCGGCATCTTGCGCCATCAGGGCATTCAATTTGGCTTGATCCAGATCGAAGGCGATAACCGTAAAGCCGTTGTCGACCAAGTTCATGATGAGGTTCTTGCCCATCACGCCGGTGCCGACAAAACCGATGTCGCAAAGCTGCGCTGCTGCTGCCATGACACTCCCCACAGGATTGAAGTTGCTAACCGCGTCCTGACTGGTGCGACACGGCGTCCCTGACGGATGCGGAATTTCTGGCCAGTGTACTGGAAAGACTGAGCGCGGGAAGCCAGTATGGGGGCCCGTCACACGTGCTGATTGAGGAAAAGAGCGATGACCGAATCGAGAAAACCGGCGACTGCCGATGCCGCGGTTGATCCGTCGCGGCGGGCCTTTGTCACCGCCACGATCAGTGCCGGCTTTGCCGCGTCGGTGGCGCCCGCCATTGGCAGCATGGTGACCCAGACCGACAGCATCGGTCTGGATGCCGGTGAGACCCGGATTGCGGCTGGCGATATCGAGATGCTGGCGTATTACGCCAAACCGGCTGGCAAACCGGTCGACAAACAACAGTTGCCGGTGGTGCTGCTGGTGCAGGAGATTTTTGGTCTGCATGAGCATATTCGCGATCTGGTCCGGCGCCTGGCCAAGGCCGGTTATCTGGCGATTGCGCCCAATCTGTATCAGCGTCAGGGCGATGCGACGGCCGTCAGCGACATCAATCAGCTGGTGCAAACCATCGTGGCCAAGGTGCCGGACGCGCAGGTGTTTCGTGATCTTGATGCCGCGGTGGTCTGGGCCGGCGGTCATGGTGGCGATGTCAGCAAACTCGCGGTGACCGGTTTTTGCTGGGGCGGCCGGATCACCTGGCTGTATACGGCCTACAGTCCGGCCGTCAAAGCGGCAGTGGCTTGGTATGGTCGGCTGGTCGGTACGGCCAATGAACTGCAGCCCTTGTATCCGCTCGATGTCGTGACGCAGCTGCATGCGCCGGTGCTGGGGTTGTATGGCGAGTCCGATACCGGCATTCCGCAGGAGTCGGTCGAGAAAATGCGGGCGGCTTTGGCGGCGGCCGGCAAGCCTTCGGAAATCGTGGTTTACCCCAAAGCGCCGCACGGATTCAATGCCGACTACCGGCCCAGTTATGTCAGCGAATTCGCCGCCGATGGTTGGCACCGGATGCTGGAATGGTTCCGGAAAAACGGCGTGGCGTGATAGCCTTGCCCGGCCTGCAAACGGCGCACCCGATGGTGCGCCGTTTCATTTTTGCCAGCGAATTTTCCATTCAGCGCCAAGGCGCTGATGCCAACACGGGTGAGTGATATCGCGATGAATGCCGCAGGGTGGGGTTTGTATTTGCTGGCGGTACTGATCTGGGGCTCGACCTGGCTCCTGATCACCTTCCAGCTCGGCAAGGTGGCGCCGGAAGCGTCCATTGTTTATCGCTTTGCGCTGGCCGCGCTGGTGATGTTTGGCTGGTCAGCCTGGCGTGGCTTGACGCTGCGGTTCGATCGGGCTGCCCATATTCGTTTTGCGCTGCAGGGCGCGTTCCTGTTTTGCCTCAACTACGTGCTGTTCTATCACAGCGAACGGTTCATCAGCTCAGGTCTGGTGGCGCTGATTTGCTCCGGCATCGCCTTCTTCAACATGTTTGGCATGCGGCTGCTGTATGGCCAGGCCATTGCGCCGACCGTTGCGCTCGGGTCGTCGATCGGCATTGCCGGCATCATGGTGGTGTTCTGGCCGGAAGTGCGTGGATTCTCGGCTGGCCATGCCGGCTGGCTCGGCATCGCACTGGCGGCGATCGCGACGTTCAGCGCCTCCTGCGGCAATCTGGTTTCGGTCAGTCAGCGCCGGGCCAATCTGCCGGTACTGCAGTCGACCGCCTGGGCCATGTTGTACGGCACCTTGCTGACCGGCTTGTACGCGCTGCTGGCCGGGATACCGTTCGGCTTCGATTTTTCCCTGCGCTACCTCGGCTCGCTGGCCTATCTGGTGCTATTCGGTTCGGTGGTGGCGTTCATGAGCTACCTGACCTTGATCGCCCGGGTCGGCGCCGCCAAGGCCGCCTACGTCAACGTCACCGTGCCGATCGTGGCACTGATCCTGTCGGCGCTGGTCGAAGGCTTCCGCTGGCAGTTGGCCACCTTTGTCGGCATCGGCCTGTCGCTGCTTGGCAATCTCCTGGTCATGCAGGCCAGCAAGCGCTGAGTACTGAGGGCGTCTGGGCCGGCTGGAGACCGCTATTCAGCAGCCAGCGGCCTTGCCAGACCGGGACTAAAGTGCCTGTTTTTGGCTAGGTATTGGCCGCCACACAAGGGTATAATTCGCCGTTTTTCCGGGCCGGCCCTGGCGGGCGCGGCTTTTTCTGCAGATTTTTGCTAGTCCTTTTGGAGTTTTTCATGGCTGTCGAACGCACCCTTTCCATCGTCAAACCGGACGCAGTGGGCAACAACGTCATTGGCGAAATTTTCACCCGCTTTGAACGTGCCGGTCTGAAGATCGTTGCTACCAAGATGAAGCACCTCAGCAAGGCCGAAGCCGAAGGCTTCTACGCCGAGCACAAAGAACGCGGTTTCTTTGGCGCGCTGGTTGGTTTCATGACCTCGGGTCCGGTGGTGATCTCGGTGCTGGAAGGCGAAAACGCCGTGCTGCGTCACCGCGAAATCCTTGGCGCGACCGATCCGAAGAAAGCGCTGGCCGGCACCATTCGTGCTGACTATGCCGTCTCGGTTGATGAAAACGCTGCCCACGGTTCTGACGCAGTTGCGTCGGCCGAGCGCGAAATTGCTTACTTCTTCAAAGCCGACGAAGTCTGCCCGCGTACCCGCTAAGCCGTTCGGTTTCTAGCGGACGTTTTTGCCGGACAATGCTCGCAGACGCTGTTTGCAGGCGTTCTTTGCAGATGTTGTTCGCAGACGTAGATTGAAGCCGTAGTGTGTAGCAAGCACATCGTGAAACCGGCATCCGGTTTCACGATGTTGCCAAAGCCTGTAGCAAGGTAGAAATCCTGTAACAAGGCCGTCCTGTCAGTGCACAGGGCAATGGAGTATTTGATGACTGCAGTTGCAACGCCCGGCAAAGTGAATCTGCTGGGTCTCGATACCAACGGACTGGCCGAGTTTTTTGCCAGCATTGGCGAAAAACCGTTTCGCGCCACCCAGGTCCTGAAATGGATCCATCAGCACGGTGCCGATGATTTCGACACCATGTCCAACCTGAGCAAAGCGCTGCGGGAAAAGCTCAAGGAAACCGCTGAAATCCGCGGCCCGGAAGCCGTCACCGAACAAGTGTCCGCCGATGGCACCATCAAATGGGCCTTGCGCCTCGAAGGTGGTCAGCTGGTTGAAACCGTCTTTATTCCCACCACCGATCGCGGCACGCTGTGCGTGTCGTCGCAAGTGGGTTGCGCGCTCGATTGCGCGTTCTGCTCGACCGCCCAGCAAGGCTTCAATCGCAACCTGACCAGCGCTGAAATCATCGGCCAGGTCTGGCATGCCACCCGCCGTCTCGGCGCCGTTGCCACCACCGGTGAGCGCAAGGTCACCAACGTCGTGATGATGGGCATGGGCGAGCCGCTGCTCAATTTCGACAACGTGGTCACCGCGATGGGCATGATGCTCGACGACAACGCCTATGGCCTGTCCAAACGTCGGGTCACGCTGTCCACGTCCGGCGTGGTGCCGGGCCTGGAAAAGCTGATTGACCATATCGACGTCGCGCTGGCGCTGTCGCTGCATGCGCCAAACAATGCGCTGCGTGACGAGCTGGTGCCGGTGAACAAGAAATATCCGATCGAGGTGCTGCTGCCGGCTGTGCAGAAGTATCTCGACAAATCGCTGGCGGCCCGTACAGTCACCATCGAATATGTGATGCTCGACGGCGTCAACGATCAGGATGTCCATGCCCGCGAGCTGGCCCGGTTGCTGAAAGACATGCCGAGCAAGATCAACCTGATTCCGTTCAACCCGTTCCCGCAAACGCGGTTCAAGTGTTCCAGTGATGAACGAATTGAGCGGTTTGGCCAGATTTTGATTAACGCCGGCTTTACCGTAGTGACCCGGCGCACCCGCGGCGATGATATCGACGCGGCCTGTGGTCAGCTGGTCGGCAAGGTCAATGACCGGACCCGCCGCACCCAGCAAAAACAAATACCGATTTCTGTTCAGTAAACGAGCCGGAAACAAGACCGGCCCAATAAAACCGGCATGAGGAATGGAACGCGATGAAGCAATGCCTGACCGTCTGTGTATTGATGTTGTGCCTCGCTGCGTGCAGCAGCGCGCCGAGCAGTCAACCCGACAATCTGGCATCCGACAAGCGCGAGAAGGCCGCGGAAGCGCGGTTGGCTGCCGCATCCGGCTATCTGGACGCCGGCCAAATGGAGCGGGCCAAGTTCCATCTCGACAAGGCGTTGCAACACGCACCTGACAATGCGAACGTGCAGGCAACGCTCGGTTATTACTACTCGCTGGTCAGTGAAAACAAGCGGGCCGAAGAGCATTTCCAGAAAGCCTTGCGGCTGGATGGGGACAGTCCGGGCGTGCTGGATTTGTACGGCGTCTATCTCTGCCGTCAGGGCAAGTACAGCAAGGCGCAGGAATTGTTTGAACGTGCCATCGCCATTCCATCGAACCCGAAAATGGCGTCAGTGATGGAGAACGCCGGTCTCTGTGCGCTGCGCAGCAATGCCCCGGAAAAAGCCGACGAGTATTTCCGGCGGGCGCTGCAACACAATCCGAAGCAAGCCAACGCGTTGCTGGAAATGGCCAATCGCGAGCTGGAACAGCAGCGACTGGAGCGGGCCAAAGGGTATTGGGATCGATTCAAGGAAGTCGGACGCGATACCCCGCGTTCGTTGTGGGTGGGTATTCAGTTAGCACATGCGTTGCGCGACAAGGACACCGTTGCCAGCCTCGGCCTGAAACTGGAGCAGATCTTCCCGGACTCGGAAGAAGCTGATCTTTACGCAGATAAAAAACAACAATGGCGGAATTGACCACTGAAGCGGCGCCGGTTGCGGCGCCGCGAGTCGGACCGGGCGCCCGGCTGAAAGCCGGACGGGAAGCGCAAAAGCAATCGCTGGAGCAGGCTGCGCGGCATTTGCGGCTGGATGAACCCACGCTGGCCGCAATCGAATCGGATCACTATCCGGCGCACGTGCCGTCGACCTTTTTGCGCGGCTATTTGCGCGCCTATGCCAAATGGCTGGAATTGCCGGCCGACGAAATCGTCGCGGCCTATAACGAACAGCAGCCGAATGAAGCAACGCTGGCCGGTTTGAAAAGTTTGTTGCCGTTGCCTGAAAGCGGTCGCAGTCGCAGCAGCAAGTGGTTGTGGCTCAGCATGCTGGCCATTGTGCTGATCGTGGTTGTGGTCGCGGTGATCAAGCTGTCGCCGGGAAATTGGCTGGAGCAAATGCGCTTGGCAGACAGCAGTGTCAGTGCCACAGACAGCACGGCGACGTTGGCGCTGCCGCCGGAAACCACCAGCGGCGAACTGTCATTGCAGCTGGCGCCGGAAGAACCGGTGACCGACGCCGAAGTGGTGCCGGAAGCGGAAACCGAAACGGCTGCGAGCACCGAGAGCGTCGCGGCCAAGCCGGATCCGGCGACGAAGCCAAGTGAGAGCGCCAGCAAGCCGGCGACCAGCAACAGCCCAGCCACGTCGGCAAGCGTCGTTCCGGTGAGCACGTCAGCAGCGGAGCCGGTCAGCGGTAGCGGTGAGTTGCTGGAATTTGCGTTTATTGAAGACTGCTGGATTCGGGTGACCGATGCCGGCGGCAGCGTGTTGTCGGTAGGCATCAAGCAAAAGGGCAATCGGATTCGCTTGTCCGGTCAGGCGCCGCTGACCGTGGTGCTCGGCAATCCGAGTGGCGTGCAATTGCGGCACAACGGTCGGCCGATCGATTTGACCGCTTATCCGGGCGGTCGGCCGGCAACGCTGACCGTGCAAACGGCAGCCAGTGAATGATGATGGCGCGGCCGCAAGCCGCGTCGTGACGAGTATCGAGGACATATGAAAGGGCAGTCGTGGATCGTACGGCGCAAAACGCGCCAGATTCGGGTGGGCAATGTCCTGGTCGGCGGTGATGCGCCGATCAGCGTGCAAAGCATGACCAATACCGAAACGACCGATGTCGATGCGACTGTTGCGCAGATCGTGCAGCTGGCCAACGCCGGTGCCGATATTGTCCGGGTTTCGGTGCCGACCATGGACGCGGCCGAGGCGTTCAAAATCATCAAGCAGCGCTCACCGGTGCCGCTGGTTGCCGATATTCATTTCGATTACCGCATTGCGCTGAAAGTGGCGGAGTACGGGGTCGATTGCCTGCGCATCAACCCGGGCAATATCGGCAAGGAAGAGCGGGTGCGGGCGGTGGTCGATGCCGCGCGTGACAAGGGCATTCCGATTCGCATTGGCGTCAATGCCGGTTCGCTGGAAAAAGATCTGCAAGAGAAATACGGCGAGCCGACACCGGAAGCCTTGGTCGAGTCGGCGTTTCGACACATCGACATGCTCGACAAGCTGAATTTCCACGATTTCAAGCTCAGCCTGAAATCGTCGAACGTGTTCATGGCGGTCAGCGCGTATCGACTGATTGCCGCGCAAATTGATAATCCGCTGCATCTGGGCATCACCGAAGCTGGCGCCTTCCGCACCGGCACGGTGAAGTCGTCGGTGGGCCTCGGCATGCTGCTCGCCGAAGGCATTGGCGACACCATCCGCATTTCGCTGGCGGCCGATCCGGTCGAGGAAGTGAAAGTCGGCTGGGACATTTTGAAGTCGCTCGGTTTGCGCAACCGCGGCGTCAACATCATTGCCTGCCCGACCTGTTCGCGCGCCGAGTTTGATGTCATTGGCACGGTCAATGAGCTGGAGCTGCGGCTGGAAGATGTCCGCGAGCCGCTTGATGTCTCGGTGATCGGCTGCGTGGTCAACGGCCCAGGTGAAGCCGGTGAAACCGATGTCGGTCTGACCGGTGGCTTCAGTGGCTCGATGTTGTATTTCGACGGCGAGAAGCACGAGAAGATTCCGAACAACGACATCATCGACCGGCTGGAAAAAGCCGTGCGCGGCAAGCTGGCCGAGCGGGAAGCGCAGCATGCGGCCGCGGCCAAAGGTGCCGAGCGGCTGACAGTAAAAAACGCCTGAATGGAATGAATGATTGGTGGGAGCGGCTTTAGCCGCGATTGATTGGCATCGCGGCTAAAGCCGCTCCCACAACAACAAGACATGGTGGATTGTAAGTTGAGTAAAACCATTCAATCTGTGCGCGGCATGAACGATTTGTTGCCGACCCAGAGCCCGACCTGGCAGCGACTGGAAAGCGCGCTGCGTGCGCTGATGGCGCGCTACGGCTATGAAGAAATTCGCACCCCGGTGGTGGAAAAGACCGAGCTGTTTGCCCGCGCCGTCGGCGCGGTGACCGATATCGTCGAGAAAGAAATGTATACCTTTCTCGATCGGGAAAAAGAGTCGCTCAGTTTGCGCCCGGAAGGCACAGCCTCCTGTGTTCGCGCCGGTATCGAACAAGGCCTGCTCTATAACCAGGAACAGCGGCTCTGGTACATGGGCCCGATGTTCCGGCACGAGCGCCCGCAAAAGGGCCGCTACCGTCAATTTCACCAGCTCGGTGTCGAAACCTTCGGCATTCCGGGGCCGGATGTCGACGCTGAGCTCATCCTGATGACGGCGCGACTCTGGCGCGAACTCGGCTTTGCCGACAAGGTTGAGTTGCATCTGAATTCGCTCGGCTCCAACGAAGCGCGCAAAGCCTACCGGGAAAAGCTGGTGGCATTTTTGCGCCAGCACGAAGCCATTCTCGATGAGGACAGCAAGCGCCGGCTGGAAACCAACCCGCTGCGCGTGCTCGACAGCAAGAGCCCGGCTGTGCAGGCGGTGTTGAAGGACGCGCCGCAGCTGATCGATTGCCTCGATGCCGAGTCGCAAGCGCATTTCGATGGCCTGAAAAAACTGCTTGATGCGGCCGGCATTGCCTACGTGATCAACCCGCGGCTGGTGCGTGGTCTCGATTATTACAATCGCACCGTGTTCGAGTGGATGACGGACGCGCTCGGCGCCCAGGGGACCATTTGCGGTGGCGGTCGTTACGATGGTCTGGTCGAGCAGCTCGGCGGCCATGCCACCACGGCCTGTGGTTTTGCCATGGGTATCGAGCGTATTGTGCTGTTGCTGGAAGCGGTCCACGGCGTGACTGCGCCGAGCCAAGCCGATGTCTTTGTTGCCGCGCTCGGTACCGAAGCAGAGCTGGCGGTATTTCCGCTCAGCGAGCAGCTGCGCGATGCGCTGCCGGCCTTGCGACTGGTGCAGGGGCATGGCGGCGGCAATTTGAAGAAACTGCTCAAGCGGGCTGACCGCAGCGGTGCCCGTTACGCGCTGATTGTTGGCGACAGTGAGCTGCAGCGCGGGGTTGCCGCGGTCAAGCCACTGCGCGGTGAAGGTGAGCAGCAGGATATTCCGTTCGCCGAGTTGGCGAACTTTTTGACCAAAGCCCTCTCGAACTGACGGCCTCACGCCTCCGCGTTGGGGCGGCCGTTGCCACGAGAGATGAACGACGAAGATTGAATGACCAATAGTTTGGTTTAGGAGCAGAACGTGGACGTTTTTACAACTGAAGAACAACAACTCGAAGTCATCAAGAAGTGGTGGCGTACCAACGGTAGCTCGGTGCTGATCGGCGCAGCTTTGGGTTTGGCAGCGATTGCCGGCTGGAAGTATTACCAGCAGAACGAGCTGAACAAAGCCGTCAATGCGTCGGATGCCTACGAGGCCGTGATCAAGCTGGCCGACGATGCCGGCAAGCGCAGCGAATTCAAGCAGCAAGCTGAAGCGCTGGTTAGCGAACACCAGGGCACCGCCTACGCTCAGTTTGGTCAGCTGTATCTGGCCCGGGAAGCGGTGCGCGACAACGATCTGGCGCGTGCTGCCAGCCTGTTGCAGGCCGTGGTCAACAAACCGGAACACGAAGCGATTGGTCACGTCGCGACCTTGCGGTTGGCGCGGGTCAAACTGGCGCAGGGCGAAAGCGACGCAGCACTGAAGCTGGTTGATATCAGCAAGGAAAAAGCCGGTGCCTATGCTGGCGCTTACGCGCTGGTGCGTGGTGATGTCTTGACCGCGCTGAATCGTACTGCTGAAGCCAATGCCGCCTATCAGGACGCTGCTGCTGAGCAGAGCGTTGCGGCACAGGATCCGGCGCTGGCCATGAAACTGGATGCCAGCGCACTGCCGGCCCTGGCCACGGAAACCGCGAAATGAAAACTGTATTGAACCGCCGTTGGTTGCGCGCCGCGGCCTTGTCGCTGGCCGGTTTGTTGCTGGTCAGCTGCGCCAGTGATGACGAGGAAGTGGTTGTTGCGCCGGTGCCGGATATCACGCCGCAATTTGAGCCGCATCCGCTCTGGAGCAAAACGGTCACCACGACTGTTGGTGAAGACATTTCTCTGGCGCTTGGTGCCACCTGGCGCACGATTTGGCCGTGGGCGGGTTCGCCGGATGCCGATCGGCCGATCGACGGTGGCTTTGCCCCGAATCTGGAACCGGTGGTGTACGGCAATCGGGTTTTTGTCGCCAACGGTGAAGGTCTGTTGCTGGCGCTGGATCGCGATGGCAAGGAACTCTGGCGTTACTGGCTTGGTAGCCGCCTGTCCGGCGGTATGGCCGCCGGTGCCGGCATCTTGATCGTCGGCACGCCAGAAGGTGTCGTGCTGGCGCTGGATTCGGAAACCGGTCAGGAAAAATGGCGCAATACCGTTTCCAGTGAAGTCATTGCCCCGCCGGCAGTTGGCGAAGGTTTTGTTGTAGTCCGCACGGTCGATGGCAAATTGTTTGCGCTCGATGTCGATAGCGGCGAACGCAAATGGTTTTCCGATCGCAACGTGCCGTTGTTGACCCAGCGTGGGACCAGTTCACCGCTGATCGGTGGTGGCATTGCGCTGGCCGGATTTGATAACGGCAAGGTGGCCGCATTCCGGCTCGACAATGGTCAACCGCTGTGGGAAAAGCGGGTCGGTCAGCCGACCGGCCGCTCCGAGATCGAGCGCATTGCCGATGTTGACACCAATCCGCTGGTATTCGGCAACGTGATGTATGCTGCCAGCGTCAACGGCAGCATCATCGCCGTGGATCTGCGCAACGGCGAAACGCTGTGGCAGCGCGAACTGTCGACCTACCGCAATCTCGGTGTCGATGCCCAGATGCTGTTTGCCAGCAATACACAGGGCTATGTGGTTGCGCTGGACCGTCGTAACGGCTTTGTCCTGTGGACCCAGAAGGCGCTGGAAAATCGCCAGTTGAGCGCGCCGGTATCGATGGGTGACTATGTTGTGGTCGGGGATCTGGAAGGCTACCTGCACTTCATGAAGCGCGAAGATGGCGCGTTTGTGGCCCAGGTGCAGGTCGATAGCGATGGCTTGCAAGCGCCGCCGCAAGTCGTCGATCAGCAGTTGCTGGTCTATGATCGTGACGACACGCTGCATCTGTACAAGTTGCCCTGAGCTTTGACGTAGCAAGCTCCAGCGCCGGGCGTGATCGCGTCCGGCGCTTTTTCGTTTTTTTGCTTTTGTGTTTTCGTGTTTTCGTGTTTTCGTTTTGACGGTTGAGTTCTTGGTATGTTGCCTGTTATCGCTCTGGTCGGCCGACCCAATGTCGGCAAGTCCACCCTGTTCAACCAGCTGACCCGCAGTCGGGACGCGCTGGTCGCTGACATGCCCGGCCTGACCCGGGATCGCAAATACGGCCGCGCCCAACTGCGAGACCGGATGGCGATCGTCATCGACACCGCCGGTATCACCGGCGAAGAAGAGGGCATCGATGAAGCGATGGCCAAACAGTCGCGGCTGGCGATGGAAGAAGCCGATCTGGTGTTGCTGCTGTGCGACGCCCGTGACGGCCTGACCCCGATCGACGAACAGGTCGCGCGCGAACTGCGCACCATGAACAAGCCGACCCTGCTGGTGGTCAACAAGATTGATGGCTTGAACATCGATCTGGTGTTGCCGGAATTTTTTGCCCTCGGTCATGGTGAGCCGCAACCGATTGCCGCGGCGCACGGCCGCGGCGTTCTGCAAATGATCGATGCCGTGCTGGAGCGATTGCCCGACGCGCCGGAACTGACCGAAGAAGAACGTGCTGCGCAAGGCATCAAGATGGCGATTGTCGGCCGGCCGAACGTCGGCAAGTCGACGCTGGTCAACCGCATTCTCGGTGAAGATCGGGTGCTGGTGTTTGACATGCCCGGCACCACCCGCGATTCGATTTACGTCGAGATGGAACGGCGTGGCACCAAATACACCCTGATTGACACCGCCGGTGTTCGTCGCCGCGGCAAGGTGTTTGAAGCGGTCGAAAAATTCTCGGTGGTCAAAACCCTGCAAGCCATCGACGACGCCCATGTCGTCATTCTGGTGATGGACGCCAAAGAAGCCATTACCGATCAGGACCTGCATTTGCTTGGCTATGTGATGGACACCGGCCGGGCGTTGGTGCTCAGCGTCAACAAATGGGATGGCCTGGACAGTGATCAACGCCAGCTGATCAAGGACGACATCGATCGCCGGCTGGGCTTTGCCGATTTCGCCCGCCTGCATTTCATTTCGGCGCTGCATGGTACCGGCGTCGGCGATCTGTTTGATTCGGTGCACGAAGCCTATGACTCGGCGCATCTGGATGTGCCGACCAGCAAGATGACTGAGCTGCTGCAACAGGCACAAGCCGAGTTTCAGGCCCCGCAAGTCAATGGTCGGCGAGTCAAGATGCGTTATGCCCACCTCGGTGGCCACAATCCTTTTCTGGTGGTCATTCACGGCAACCAGGTGTCGCGCTTGCCGATGAACTATCAGCGCTATCTCATCAACTATTTCCGCAAACGGCTCAATCTGGTGGGGGCGCCGATTCGGCTGGAACTGAAGGATGCCGACAACCCGTTCAAGGATCGCAAGAACACCTTGAGCGAGCGCCAGGCTGACCGCCGGCGACGGATGATCCGCAATCGCAAACGCGGCGAAAAATAGCCCGACTTTATTGCGGAATCCAGACAAAAACGCCAGCAACATGCTGGCGTTTTTGTTAGCGGCAATGGCGTTCAGGCCGTGACTTTCTCGACGATGTCCTGCAAGCGTCCGGCGACCTGATTCAACTGCCCGGCAACGCTCGCCGATTGCTGCGCGTGCACCGCGCTTTCGCGGGCGCTGTCGGCAATGCCATTGACGTTGCGGGTGATGTCGTCGACGACTGTGCTCTGTTCTTCGGCGGCCGCGGCGACCTGAGTGTTCATGTCGCGGATATCGGTAACAGCGCGGGTAATTTCCGCCAGTGCGCTGCGCGCCTGTTCGGATTGCTCAGCGCTTTCCCGGGTTCGGCTGTTGCCTTGCTCCATGGCATTGGCAGCCGATGACGCGCCATTCTGAACGTTCTGAATGATTTGCTGGATTTCGCTGGTGGAGTCCTGGGTGCGTTTGGCGAGATTGCGCACTTCGTCGGCGACCACAGCAAAGCCACGGCCCTGCTCACCGGCACGGGCGGCTTCAATGGCGGCGTTCAGTGCCAGCAAATTGGTTTGTTCGGCAATGCCGCGAATGACCTCCAGTACCTGACCGATATTCTTGGTGTCATCGCGCAGCTTCTGCACCACCTCAGCCGCTTTGGCCATATCGTCGGCGAGCTGTTGCGAGACGCTGGCCGAGCGCTCCATCTGGCTCAGCGCGCTGCTGGCCGATTTGTTGACCGCTTCGGTGGCCTGCGCTGTGGTCGCGGCATTTTTGGCCACTTCCTGCACGGTGGCCGACATTTCAGTCAGCGCGGTTGCAGCTTGATGGATGCGGTGTTCGGCATCGCCGGTAGCGCCGGCAAGCTCCTGTGCGGCGCGGGTAATCTGGCCGGCGCTGGCGCCGATGTCGCGTGAGGCCGCGTGAATCTCTTTGACCAAGCCGGCAATGAATTGCCGCTCCAGCTCCATGTCGCTCGCCATCAGTCCCAGTTCGTCGTCGCCCTCGGGTGCGATCGGATGTTGGAACTGGCCCTGTGACATTTTTTCCATGTGCTCAAACAGCCGCCGGGTACGTTGGACGATCAATCGATTGGTCATCATCTGCAGCACCACGATCACCGCCAGCGAAAAGCCGACCACGACCACGATGACAACCGTTCTGGCGGTATCGGCCGAGGCGCTGAGATTGGAAATTTTTTCGGCCAGCCCTTTTTGCAGATGCTCGAGTTTTTCGGTGGCGGCGCGATCGATGCCTTTGACCGCCTTGTCACCGGCTTTGTGATCAAACCCGGCGGCTTCAAACGCCCGGAAGCCTTCTTCGTATTTGCTGCGCATGCTGGCGTGTTCGGTCAGGAAGTCGGCAACGTGCTGGGCATCTTCGTCGAGGCCCAGCTCGGTCAGCCGGGCCTTCAGGACTTTGCCGTCGGATTGGACGCGGTCAGCCTCGCTGTTGAACTGGCTCCAGTATTTGCCACGGGCTTCGGCATCACTGCCACGCAACAGGACGTTTTTCCATTCCTGAACCTGGGTTTTGAAACTGACGCCCAGACTGCCGACCGCGCTGTTGACTTCGAGCCCTTCGCGCAGCGTGCTGACGTGGCCACCGAGCACCGACAAGCCAACCAGTGAAGCGATGACCAAAATGCCAAAGCCGCCGCCAACGACGGTCAGCAAACGTTTACCAAGACTGCTGCGAGGTTCTGCCATGTTCCTGCTCCTGCACCAAAACGCGGCGGGCGGCTGTTGTCGTCCGTATCGCGATCAAGCGTAGTCAGGGCCGGGCGAACTGCAACTGTGGCCAGTCCCGATGGGCCTACTTAGGGCTCGGTCGGGGCGGGCAGAAACAGCGCCGGATTGATGCGGGCGCCGTTGAGACTGACGGAGAAATGCAGATGCGGGCCGGTAACGCGCCCGGTGGCGCCGACCAGACCGAGCACGGTCCCGGTGTCGACGGTTTGTTCGGGCGTGGCGTCGATGCGGTCAAGATGGCAATACAGGCTGAGCAGGCCGCCGCCGTGATCGACGATGACGGTGTTGCCGTTGAAATAAAAATCGCCGGTGACCACCACTTTGCCCGGCAATGGCGCCCGCACGACACTGCCTTTGTTGGCAGCGATGTCCATGCCCGAATGCGGGTTGCGGGCTTCGCCATTGAATACCCGGCGCAGGCCAAAGCTGCTGCTCTGCGGACCGTCGGCCGGGGCGCGCATGCGCAACTGACTCGGCAGCGGCAGACTGAAGCGGGCGAACGCCTGTTGCATCAGCGCTTGCTCGCGGGCGATGCGGGCTTCGTCGGCCGGATCCGGGTTGACGTATTTCGGTTCGACTTTCAGCGGCTGAGTCGGGTAGGCCTTGTCGACAATGCTGAAGGTCAGCGGCCGGCCATCGACGTTGATCTGCTGCTCGCCAACGGCGGCGCTCAGTGGCAAGCCGACCACGGCGAGCCAGCGATCGGCTGCGGCCAACACCAGCACCGGCGATTCCCCGTAGCGGACAGTCGGCATCGCAATCGTGCGAGGGCCAACATCGAGCAGCGCGACGCCGCCCGGCACCCGCTCTTCGCTGGGCAAGGTCGCGGTGATGGCGGGTGCATCAATTGTCGTTGTTGCAGAGAGTGCTGTCGTCGAAGCCGCAGTCGCAGCGGTCGCGGCGATCACAAAAACAGGCAAGGTCAGACCCAGAAGTGCCAAACCCGGCAGCAATCGACCGAGCAGACCAGCCAGATTGCGCCGGCATAAACCGGTGCGCGTGGGACGCTGGACAAGCGGGCGGTCAGCGGCGGTCGGGAACGGCGAGCGGATCGGCATGGGCTAAGACCTCATCGGTTTCGACGCGGCTGAGCACGCGCCGATTCGGCAAGCGGGTTTCGAGCAGGGTGCCGGCCGGCAGCTGGGGTTGCTGCTGCAGCAGCACGCCGGAGGCTTCGATACGGGTCAGGGTATAGCCGCGACTCAAGGTGGCCAGCGGACTCAACGTGGCCAGTTGGCCGGTACAACGGGCCAACTTGGTTCGCCGTTTCTCAATGGTCCGATTGGCAGTGAGCACTAACCTTTGCTGAAGGCTGGCCAGCCGGTGCCGGGCCGAGGCCAAGCGAACGGCGGGCGCGACAGACCGCAGCCGCGCCTCCTGATGGGCCAGGGCCAGTCGGCCGAGCTGCAGTCGACGTTGGCTGCCGGCCAGCAGCCGGTCACGCAGCTCATCGAGCCGCTGGGCCCGACGGGCCAGCAGCCGTTCCGGCGTAGGTAAGCGACCACTCAGGCTGTCGAGTTGGCTGCGGCGCTGGCGGATGGCCCGCTGCAACACCTGATGTTGACGATGGCCCAGTTGGCCGAGCAGCTGACGCAAGGCGTCGCGGTCCGGTGACAGCAGCGCGGCGCCGGCCGACGGTGTCGGCGCCCGCAGGTCGGCGACAAAATCGGCAATGGTGAAATCGACCTCATGGCCGACCGCCGACACCACCGGAATACCGCTGCCGGCAATCTGCCGGGCCAGTTTTTCATCGTTGAAGCAGAACAGATCTTCCAGCGAGCCGCCGCCACGGGTCAGCAGCAACACGTCGCATTCACGGCGGCGGTTGGCAGTTTTCAGTGCTTCGATCAGCGCTGCCGGTGCCTCGGCACCTTGCACCACGGCCGGATAGAGGATGACCTTGATAAACGGCGCCCGCTTCGCCAGCACGCTCAGCACATCGCGGATGGCGGCGCCGGTCGGTGAGGTGATGACACCGACGGTGGTCGGGAAGGGGGGCAAGACGCGCTTGCGCTCGGCGTTGAACAAACCTTCGTCGGCGAGCTTTTGTTTCAGCTGCTCAAACTTTTGCTGCAAGGCTCCGAAACCAGCCGGCTCCAGATATTCGCAGACCAGCTGAAAATCGCCGCGCGGCTCATACACAGTGACCCGGCCCCGGATCAGCACCTTGTCGCCGTCTTTGGGCCGATAGCTGAGCAACTGATTGCGGTTACGGAATAGCGCCGAGCGGACTTGGGCGCCTTCGTCTTTCAACGTGAAGTACCAATGCCCGGAGGGCGGTGCGGAGAAATTGGAGATTTCGGCTTCCAGCCAGAGCAGGCCGAAGTCCTGTTCCAGCACACGCCGGGCGCGGCCGACCAGCTCGGAGACGGTGTAAACCTTGCGGGTGGACGTCATGGGTGGCGTGGTACCCGGGTATCATCGCGGAGGGCAAACCGCGGCATTTTCGCGCATCGCGACCGGAATGGCCAGAAAGAAACTCGCTGGGGGCGGTGTGACAAGCGAACGGGGAAAACGGTATAATTCCGCTTTGCTATTGCCAGCGGGGTTTTGAGGAATCATGCGGATTATCGGTGAAGCGCTGACGTTTGATGACGTGCTTTTGGTGCCAGCGCACTCCACAGTACTGCCACATCAGGCTGAACTCAAGACATTCTTGACCCGCGAGATCCAGCTGAACATCCCGCTGGTGTCGTCGGCGATGGATACCGTCTCGGAAGCGCGGCTCGCAATCGCGCTGGCCCAGGAAGGCGGTCTCGGTTTCATTCACAAGAACCTGACAGTCGAAGAGCAAGCCGAGCACGTCCGCAAGGTCAAGAAATTCGAAAGCGGTGTCGTCAGTGATCCCATCACCGTTACCTCCCGCACCACCATTCGTGAGCTGAAAGCGCTCACCGCCAAGCATGGCATCTCCGGCGTGCCGGTAGTCGATGGCGATGATCTGGTTGGCATTGTCACCGGCCGTGATGTCCGTTTCGTCTCCGCGCTCGATGAGCCGGTGTCGTCGGTGATGACGCCGAAAGCGCAGCTGGTCACCGTGCAGGAAGGTGCCGATCTTGATGAAGCGCTGCATCTGATTCAAAAGCACCGCATCGAGCGCGTGCTGGTGGTCGACAAGCAGTTCCGCCTGAAAGGCCTCATCACCGTCAAAGACATTCAGAAATCCGCTGACAAACCGAATGCCTGCAAAGATGCCTTTGGTCATCTGCGTGTGGGCGCGGCGGTGGGTACCGGTGCCGATACTGACGCGCGTGTCGCCGCGCTGGTCAACGCCGGTGTCGACGTCATTCTGGTCGACACTTCGCACGGCCATTCGCAAGGCGTGTTGGATCGCGTCCGTCGGGTCAAAACAATGTATCCGGGCGTGCAGGTCATCGGCGGCAATATCGCCACTGCAGCAGGCGCACTCGCGCTGGCTGAAGCCGGCGCTGACGGCGTCAAAGTTGGCATCGGCCCCGGTTCGATTTGCACCACCCGCATTGTTACCGGTGTCGGCGTACCGCAAATTTCCGCAGTCGCCAATGCCGTTGAAGCACTGAAAGCCAAAGGCATTCCGTGCATCGCTGATGGCGGCATCCGTTTCTCCGGCGACATGTGCAAAGCGCTGGTCGCGGGTGCGCATGTGGTGATGGTTGGTTCACTGCTGGCTGGCACCGAAGAAGCGCCGGGCGAAGTCGAACTGTTCCAGGGCCGCAGCTACAAGAGCTACCGCGGCATGGGTTCGCTGGGCGCGATGGCGCAGCGTCATGGTTCGGCCGATCGGTATTTCCAGGGCAGCAACGATGCCGAAAAGCTGGTGCCGGAAGGTATCGAAGGCCGGGTGCCGTACAAAGGCTCGCTGGTCGCCATCGTGCATCAGATGATGGGCGGCTTGCGCTCCTGCATGGGTCTGACCGGTTGCCGCACCATTGAAGAGCTGCGCAGCAAGGCGCAATTCGTCAAGGTGACCTCGGCCGGCATGCGCGAAAGCCATGTCCATGATGTGCAAATCGTTAAAGAGGCGCCGAACTACCGCGTCGATTGAGCGCGCGGTGGCAAGATAAATCGGGATCGCAATGCGGTCCCGATGCGCTTTCAGCAGTCGCTATTTTGCTAGACCCCTTTACGCCGGTTCTTTTTGCCGGAACGGAATTTCTTACACCTGCAAGGCAGTCGACATGAGCCAAAACATTCATGCCCACCGCATCCTGATTCTGGATTTCGGTTCCCAAGTTGCCCAGCTGATTGCCCGCCGCGTGCGCGAAATCGGTGTCTATTGCGAACTCTGGCCCTACGATGCTGACGAAGCGGCGATTCGCGAATTCAATCCCAAGGGCATCATCCTGTCGGGTGGTCCGGAGTCAGTCACCGAAACCGATACGCCGCGAGCGCCAGATTGCGTGTTTGAGATGGGCGTGCCGGTGTTCGGTATTTGCTATGGCATGCAAACCATGGCAGCGCAGCTGGGTGGCCGCGTTGAAGGCGGTCACGCTCGCGAATTCGGTTACGCGGCGGTGCGGGTGCACGGCGATTGTGATCTGTTGCATGGCATTGAAGATCGGGTCAACGAGCAGGGCAAGGCCGTGCTCGATGTCTGGATGAGCCATGGCGACAAAGTGGTCGAAGTGCCGTCGGCCTTTGAAGTGATCGGCGAAAGCGACAACTGCGCCATTGCCGTGATGGCCGATGAAGGCCGCAAATTCTACGGCGTTCAGTTCCATCCGGAAGTGACCCATACCCACCAGGGCGGCCGGATGCTGGAGCGCTTTGTCCGCGACATTTGTGGCTGCGACAAGAACTGGACCTCGACCAACATCATCGAAGATGCCATCGCCAATATCCGCAAGCAGGTTGGCAGCGACGATGTGATCCTCGGACTGTCTGGTGGTGTCGACTCATCGGTGGTCGCGGTGCTGTTGCATCGTGCCATCGGCAAGCAACTGACCTGCGTGTTCGTCGATCATGGCCTGCTGCGGCTGCACGAAGGCGATCAGGTCATGGCGATGTTCGCCGAGCACCTTGGTATCAAGGTCATCCGGGTCAATGCCGAAGCGCGCTTCCTCGGTGAGCTCAAAGGCGTTGCCGATCCGGAAGCCAAACGGAAAGTGATCGGCAAATTGTTTGTCGATGTGTTCCAGGAAGAGTCGACCAAGTTGCCGAATGCCAAGTGGCTGGCGCAGGGCACCATTTATCCGGACGTGATCGAGTCGGCCGGCGCCAAAAGCGGCAAGGCCCATGTCATCAAGTCCCACCACAATGTCGGTGGTCTGCCGAAAGATATGAAGCTCGGTCTGGTCGAACCGCTGCGTGAACTATTCAAAGACGAAGTGCGCAAAATTGGTCTGGAGCTCGGCCTGCCTTACGACATGCTCTATCGCCATCCTTTCCCGGGGCCGGGTCTCGGTGTCCGCGTGCTCGGCGAAGTGAAGAAAGAGTACTGCGATCTGCTGCGCAAGGCCGACGCGATCTTTATCGACGAGCTGCGCAAGGCCGACTGGTATCACAAGGTCAGCCAGGCGTTTGTCGTATTCCTGCCGGTGAAATCGGTCGGCGTAATGGGCGATGGCCGTCGTTATGATTACGTGGTCGCCGCGCGCGCGGTGCAGACCATCGATTTCATGACCGCGAAGTGGGCGCATCTGCCGTACACGCTGCTGGAAACCATTTCCAACCGCATCATCAACGAAGTGCCGGGCATTTCCCGGGTGGTCTACGATGTCTCTGGCAAGCCGCCGGCGACGATCGAGTGGGAATGAGTCGCACGCATACGCTTGCCTGAAGCGAGAACAAGTTAAGGCAAGCGAACGGAAAGCGAACGAAATGAAAATGCCGGGTTGCCCGGCATTTTTCATGGCGAAATGCGGAATGGTGAATCGGTATGTGTGCTCAACTCAGTCTGGCGGGTTTTGCCGAGCCGGCAACAAGCTTGTCGCCATTGTCGTTACACCGACCCGGCAGAGAGCGGCTGTTTCTGGCGCTGCAACCGCCAGCGCAAATGTGGCCAGCGCTGCGCCAGCTGGAGCAGCAACAACGCCAGTTGCACGGTTTGCAGGGCACTGCGCTGCGCGATGAACATTTGCATATCACGCTGCAGCACCTGCTCGATCACGAAGCCTTGCCCGATGACTGGATTGCCCGTGCCGGCGTCGCGGTCGAGAGTGTGGAACGACACAAGCTTGCCCTGCGTTTTGATCGAGTCATGAGCTTTGCCCGGCGTACCGACAACCGGCCGTTTGTGTTACTGGCGCAGGAAGGCCTTCAGCCCTTGCTTGGCTTGCAACGCGCACTCGGTGAAGCGATGAAGCGGGTCGGTTTTCTTCAGGTCGATCGCAGCTTTACTCCGCATGTCACGCTGTTGTATGACCGCCAGCAAGTTCCGCTGCAGGCGATCGAGCCGCTACAGTGGCAGGCACAGGAAATGGTTCTGATTCACAGCTTGCTCGGCCGCACGCAACATCGCGTGCTGGCGCGCTGGCCTTTGTGCTGAGAGAGAGTGGGTGATGACCGTCGAGCACGATGATGTTTTCTGGATGCAGCAAGCCTTGCTGCTGGCTGCGCGCGCCGCTGAAGCGGGCGAAGTGCCGGTCGGTGCAGTGCTGGTGCGCAATGGCGAGAAAATCGCCGAAGGCTGGAATCAGCCCATCGCCTTGAATGATCCCACCGCGCATGCCGAGATCGTCACGCTGCGTGCGGCGGCGCAGGCACTCGGCAATTACCGTCTGAATGACTGCACGCTGTACGTGACCTTGGAGCCTTGTCCGATGTGCGCCGGCGCGTTGGTGCATGCGCGGGTGAAGCGGGTGGTTTATGCCACCGCGGATGACAAAGCCGGTGCCGCTGGCAGCGTGCTCCAGGTGCTGCGTCACCCGCAGCTCAATCACCTGTGTCAGGTCAGCAACGGCGTATTGGCTGATGCTGCCAAGGCGCAGCTGACGGCGTTCTTTGCCAGTCGGCGCAAAGAGAAATCCTGAGTCATGATCGGAATGAGCGGCTGAGCCGGTTTCATGGCGAGGCTCGGCAGACCGTCGCCATCGATGACAACTGAACGTCATGGTAAGTCATGGCAAGGAGACATGAAGACAAATAAAAAGCCCGCATTGCGGGCTTTTTTATTTGAAGCTTTTATTGGCTGCCTGAGCGTGTTGTTTTTGTGACTCAATCGGCCTCTCAGTCGGTCACGCCGATGGGCAGCGCTTGTTGCCGCGCAGACCGGCGCTCACTGTCGTAGGCCAGCAGCGTGCTGCTGGGGGTTACGGCCGGTTCGGCAGCGACGACTGGCTCGGCTTCCGGTTCGGCAACTGGCGACAGTCGACGGGCCGGCTCACCCGCCATCCGGCGCAGTGCGGTGCTGTCGAGATCATCGCCAAGCCAACGCAAAGTGGTGTAGTAGCGCTGGATGTTTCCGACGAATTGCACCGGTTCATCTCCGCGCGCGTAGCCGCGCTTGAGGCTCGGATAAACGTTCGGGTCGCGCAGCTTTGGCAGCTGCTTTTGCACATCATCCCAGCGGTCCGGATTGCCACCGGCACGCTCGGTCAGCACCCGGGCATCTTCCAGATGACCGAAGCCGATGTTGTAGGCGGCCAAGGTAAACCAAGTGCGGTCCGGCTCGGCAATGCGCTCCGGAATGGTGTCATGCATGGTGCGGAAATAGGCCGCGCCGCCGCGAATGCTTTGCTCGGCATCGGTGCGATCGGTCACGCCCATGCGCTCGGCGGTGTCTTCGGTCAGCATCATGATGCCGCGCACGCCGGTTGGCGAAATGGCGTTTTCCCGCCAATGCGATTCCTGGTAGGCAATCGCTGCCAGCAGTCGCCAGTCCAGATCGGTTTTTGCGGCATGGACGAAATGCGGTTTCAGCGCCGGCAGCCGTTCCAGCATGGCATCGACAAAATGGCGCGACTCGATGTAGTCGGCGCCATCAATCGGCTCGACCAGCCGATCGCGCAGGCTGGCGATGGTGCCGTCGTCGATGCGCTCGCCGAGGAAGCTGTCGGCCAGTTCGGCCAGGCTGTCATCGTCGCCGGGGAAGGCCCAGACCCAAGGCTCGGCCTTGCTGACGACCAGGCCGGCGGCCAGTTCCGGGTGCAAGCTGCGCTCGATGGCATACACCGGCGCTGGCACCAGTGTGTAGGCCAGCGTTTCATCAATGATTTCTGCCATCAGCTCGCGGTGGCTGAGCGGGCTTTCGGTCCAGTTCAGCGCCGGCTGCTCGACCTTGGCTTCCAGCAACAGCTCGCTGGCGCGGCTGCTGGCCGGGACTTTCAGGTCGCCGTCCAGCTCAGCCCAACTGCGGCCACGATGAACGCCATTTTTGAACACCAGCCGGTAATCGACTTCCTGATAGGCGCGCGTTTGCTGCAAGCCGGCCAGCTGGCTGCTAGCCGCCGGCACTGCCAGGATGGCGTCGATCTGGCCCCGCACGAGCAGTTCGCGTGCTTCAGTAAGTTGCTGATATGGAAGTATTTTTAGCGTCAAATGGCGGGCGTCGGCAAATTGCTTGGCGAGCACCAAATCCAGCGACACGTCGATGTCACCGGAGGCAGGCAGCAAGTCGGAAGCAATGGCGACGCGCCATTCTCCACGTTGGCTGACCTGATCCCGTTGAGAGAATGAAGGCTCGGAGCGATGCTGCATCCAGCATCCACCGATAACTGCGGCACCCAGCCATGCCCACCAGGTGCGTTTGAACGACGTTGAAAACCCCAATTACACCATCCTGTATGGCCGCCGGTGGAATGGTCGTCCTGACCGTCCCGTATGGCGAGAGTTGGCGCAATTATGAGGAATGGGTCACGTTTTATCAAGTTTACCTAAAATAGGTCTTATAAATCAGATTCTTAGATGACTGTCTTAATCAAGTTTTCAGCCGTCCAAACGGCCTTGCCTACCGCCCTTGACTGCTTTTGCGCTATCATATGCGCCCGAAATTTCCCCTCCATCCGCGCGAGTTCCCACCATGCTGACCCTGCGTGGCGCTCCGGCCCTTTCGAGTTTTCGCAAGGCCAAGCTGCTGTCGTCCTGCCGTGATCGTTCGTCTGCTGTACACCATGTTTACGCCGAGTATGTGCACTTTGCCGATGTCAGCGCTGCGCTCAGCAGTGCCGAACAGGCCGTGCTCGACAAGCTGCTGGAATACGGCCCACGGCTGGACAAGGAAGCCGCTAGCGGCAGCCTGATTCTGGTGGTGCCGCGGCCGGGCACCATTTCGCCGTGGTCATCCAAGGCGACCGATATCGCCCGCAACTGCGGGCTGGACAAGATCAAGCGACTGGAGCGCGGCATTGCCTACTTCGTCAGCGGCGCCAATGGCATGCCGCTCGATGGCGCGACACTAGCGGCGGTAACGCCGCAACTGTTCGACCGGATGACCCAGGCGGCACTGCATCGGCTGGAGGATGCGGCGGTACTGTTTGAAGCGCATACGCCGAAGCCATTTACCAGCGTTGATGTCATGGCGGGTGGCCGCGAGGCACTGGTGCGCGCCAATAAAGAACTCGGTCTTGCGCTCGCCGAAGACGAAATCGATTACCTCGTTGCCCGCTTCACCGAACTCAAACGCAACCCGACCGATGTCGAGTTGATGATGTTCGCGCAGGCCAACAGCGAACATTGCCGGCACAAGATTTTCAACGCCAGCTGGACCATCGACGGCGTCAATCAGGACAAGTCGCTGTTCCAGATGATCAAGAACACCTACGCTCATCATCCGGATGGCGTGCTGTCGGCCTACAAAGACAACGCCTCGGTCATCGAAGGTTTCACCGTTGATCGGTTCATGACTGATGTGCCGACTGGCGAATACCAGTACGTCACCGAACCGACCCATATTCTGATGAAGGTCGAAACCCACAACCACCCGACCGCGATCTCCCCATACGCTGGCGCTTCCACCGGTGCCGGTGGCGAAATCCGCGACGAAGGCGCAACCGGTCGCGGTTCCAAACCGAAAGCCGGCCTGACCGGTTTCACCGTGTCGAACCTGCGTATTCCGGGCAATGTGCAGCCGTGGGAAATGAACGATTACGGCAAGCCGTTCCGCATCGTCTCGGCGCTCGACATCATGCTCGAAGGCCCGATCGGCGGTGCCGCGTTCAACAATGAATTCGGCCGGCCGAACCTGTGCGGTTATTTCCGTTCGTTCGAGCAGACGGTAACGACCAACGACGGCGTCGAAGTGCGCGGCTACCACAAGCCGATCATGATCGCCGGCGGTCTCGGTAACATTCGCGCCAATCACGTCAAGAAAGGCCAGCTGCAACCGGGCGACAAGATCATTGTGCTCGGTGGTCCGTCGATGCTGATCGGTCTGGGCGGTGGCGCGGCCTCGTCGATGGCGAGCGGTGCCTCGGCAGCGGATCTGGATTTTGCCTCGGTGCAGCGTGACAACGCTGAAATGGAACGCCGCTGTCAGGAAGTGATCGACCGCTGCTGGGCGCTTGGCGATGCCAACCCGATCCGCTCGATTCACGACGTCGGTGCCGGCGGTATCTCGAACGCGGTGCCGGAACTGGTGCACGACGGCGAACTCGGTGGCCGCTTTGAATTGCGCGAAGTGCCGAATGCCGAACCGGGCATGTCGCCGGTCGAGATCTGGTGCAACGAAGCGCAAGAGCGCTACGTGCTGGCGATTCCGCCGGAAAATCTACCGCTGTTTGAAAAGCTCTGCGAGCGCGAGCGGGCGCCGTTTGCCGTGCTCGGCGAAACGACCAAAGAACTGCAGCTGACCATCACCGATCGCCAGTTCAACAACGCGCCCATCGATATGCCGATGGATGTGCTGTTCGGCAAGCCGCCGCGCATGCACCGCGAAGCCAAGTCACGCAGCGTCGCGCACAAGCCGGTCGCGATCGACGCCAGCATCAAGGCGATGACCGAGCGGGTGCTGGCGCATCCGACCGTTGCTGACAAATCCTTCCTGATCACCATCGGTGACCGCACCATTACCGGTCTGGTCGCGCGCGATCAGATGGTCGGCCCGTGGCAGGTGCCGGTGGCCGACTGCGCGGTCACGCTGAGCGCTCTCACTGGCTACACCGGCGAAGCGATGAGCATGGGCGAGCGCACGCCCGCAGCGCTTATCGATGCCGCCGCTTCGGCGCGCATGGCCGTGGGCGAAGCGATCACCAATATTGCGGCGGCACGCATTGGCAAACTATCCGACGTGAAACTGTCGGCGAACTGGATGGCATCAGCAGGCTCGGCCGGCGAAGACGCGAATCTGTTTGCCGCGGTCAAAGCGGTGGGCATGGAGCTGTGCCCGGCGCTTGATTTGACCATTCCGGTCGGCAAAGACTCGATGTCGATGAAGACGGTCTGGCAGGAAGACGGCAAGCAGAAAGCTGTGACGTCGCCGCTCAGCCTGATCATCTCGGCCTTTGCGCCGGTGCTCGACGCTCGCAAGACGCTGACGCCGCAATTGCAGGCGCTCAATGCGGAGACGAGCCTTCTCTTTATCGATCTGGCCAACGGTAAGCAGCGCCTTGGTGCCTCGGTATTGGCGCACTGCTTTGACCAGCTTGGCAACGAAACCCCGGACGTCGACAACCCGGCGTTGCTGAAAGGTTTCTTCAACGCGATGCAGGCTTTGAACGATGCCGGCAAGCTGCTCGCCTATCACGACCGCTCGGATGGCGGTCTCATCACCACGCTGATTGAGATGGCGTTTGCCGGTCATTGCGGTGTCGATGTCGATGTCGCTGCGCTCGGCGCCAACCCGACAGCGGCACTGTTCAACGAAGAACTGGGCGGCGTGATTCAGGTGCGCAGCGCCGAACTTGCAGACGTGCAGGCAGTGTTGCAACAGCATGGTCTCGGCGCGGTCAGCTATGTCATTGGCAAAGCCGGGCAGCGCCAGCATGTGATCGTGCGTAACGGCAGCGCCGTGCTGCTGGACGAGCCGACCATGCAGCTGAAAACGATCTGGTCGAAAGTGTCGTTTGAAATGCAGCGCCTGCGCGACAACCCGCGCGGCGCCGAAGAAGAATACGCCAGCAAGTGTGACGCGAATAACCCGGGCATCCAGCCGGTGCTGACCTTCAATCCGGCCGATGACGTTGCCGCGCCGTTCATTGCCAAAGGCGTCAAACCAAAAGTGGCCATCTTGCGTGAGCAAGGTGTCAACGGTCAGGTTGAAATGGCGGCCGCATTCATGCGCGCCGGTTTCCGCTCGATTGACGTGCACATGAGCGATCTGTTGGCCGGCCGCGTTTCCCTGCAGGAGTTTGCCGGTGTGGTTGCCTGCGGCGGCTTCTCCTACGGTGATGTGCTCGGCGCCGGTGGCGGCTGGGCCAAGAGTGTGCTGTTCCACAGCCGTACTCGCGACGAGTTCGCGGCGTTCTTTGCCCGGCCGGACAGTTTTGCGCTTGGTGTCTGCAACGGTTGCCAGATGATGTCGCAGCTCAAGGACATGATTCCGGGTGCCGAGCATTTCCCGCGCTTTGTCCGCAATGCCTCGGAGCAATTCGAAGGCCGCTTCGTGCAAATGGAATTGCAGAAGAGTCCGTCGTTGTTCTTCACCGACATGCACGGTTCGCGCATTCCGGTCGCGGTCGCGCACGGCGAAGGCTATGCCGAAACCGCAACGGCGGCCGACGCGTTGGCGCTGTCGAACAGCGGTCTGGTTGCCGCCCGCTGGGTGGATAACTACGGCAAGACCGCGAGTACCTATCCGGCCAACCCGAACGGCTCGCCGCATGGCATCTGCTCGGTCACCAGCCGCGATGGCCGCGTCACCATTCTGATGCCGCACCCGGAGCGGGTGTTCCGCACCGTGCAGAACTCCTGGCATCCGGCCGAGTGGGGCGAAGACGGTCCGTGGCTACGGATGTTCCGCAATGCCCGCAGGCACGTCGGCTAAGTTGCGACGGCAAGCAAAAAACGCCCGCCCCATGCGGGCGTTTTTCTTTTTGGCCGCAGACCGGATCAGCGCCGAACGAAAAAAAATTGGCGGAGGCTGTGACAATTCGGAGCCGGCCGCGAATCATGGATCAGATTGGTCATGATGGATATCGGACGATGGCAACGGATGCTCCTGCTGTGAAAGCGCGGTGTCTTGTGAAGACGTCTTGCGCTGTGACGCTGCTTGCTGTTGTGAAAACGGCACGAGCGCGTGGTCACGCTGTGTTTGGTGATGACGCTCAGCGCTTCTTGCCGGCAGCCGGGTGCAAGCGACAGATCAGACGGCGCCATGGCAAGTTTGTCCGGACCGCAATGCGCGTGTTTGAGCCGCCCGCTCCGGATTGATTTCGCTGGCACGCGGCATTCGCCGAGAGTGCCAAACACCTACCCACTCACTACCCACTCACTACCCACTCACTATCCCCTCCGGATTGTCAGCCGGCCGGCGTCACGCCGGTCAGGGCAGACGCGTGTCCGGAAATTGTTGGAGGACAGCATGACTTCGGTAAATTCAATGGCCGCAGCATCCGATCGACTGCACGGTCTCGATGCCTTGCGTGGTTTTGCCTTGCTGCTTGGCGTCGCGTTACACGCCAGCATGAGCTTGCTGCCGGGAGCGCAATACTTTTGGTTGGTTAGCGACAGCCGCTCGGCCGCGACTATCGGACTCATGTTTTATGTACCGCACCTGTTTCGCATGCTGATATTTTTTCTGCTCGCTGGCTTCTTCGGCCGCATGCTGCATGAACGTCTGGGAACCCGTGCCTTTCTGTTGAATCGTCTGCATCGCATCGGCAAACCGCTGCTGATTTTCTGGGCACCAATCCTGATGGCCATTACAGCCGTATTGGTGTGGGCGACATGGTTGGCCAACGGCGGTAAATTGCCGGCCGAGACTCCGCCCGGCCCCAGCTTCTTGCCGAACGATTTTCCACTGACGCATTTGTGGTTTTTGTATGAGTTGCTGCTGTGCTACGGCGTGTTGCTGACGCTGCGCGCGGTGATATATCGGTTTGCCAACAGTGGCCGCTTGTGCCAATGGGCGGATCGGTCGCTGGCGTTTTGCTTGCGACCGGCCGGGACGATCCTGCTGGCGTTGCCACTGCTGTTGGCCTTGGCTGGCCAAGCGAACTGGTATGCCTGGTTCGGCATCCCGACGCCTGATCAGACGCTGTATCCCAATGCGCCGGTGCTGGCCTCGTACTGGCTCGGTTTTCTGATCGGCTGGATGTTGCATCGGCAACCGACGCTGCTGTCGCAGTTGGTGCAACGCTGGCATTGGCATCTCGGTGCGGCGGTGCTGCTGACGGGGCTATGTCTGATTCTACTGGGGCTGGCGCCGGTGCTGCAGCCGGCGCCAATGTCTGAGGTTCAAACGTGGTTGTATGTAACGGCCTATGCCATCGCGGCGTGGCAATGGTGCTGGGGCTTGATCGGTGTTGCGCTGCGCTTTATGTCCAAGCCCAGCCCGCTCCGGCGCTATCTGGCAGACGCTTCGTACTGGATCTACATTATGCATCTGCCGATCGTGCTGGCCTTGCAAGTCAGTATGCGGAATCTGCCGCTGTCGCCATGGTTGAAGCTGTTGCTGATCATCAGCCTCACTATGGCCGTATTGTTGGCCAGCTATGCGCTGTTGGTGCGTGCGAGCTTTCTCGGCGCCATGCTCAATGGTCGCCGGCGACCGCGAACCCGCAGCGAGTGCTGAGTGGTTTATGTTGAGTGCGGGGCGCCAGCGCTGCTGGCTGCAACCATGTGTCGAGCCGTGTCAACTTGGCTTTTTACTAGCCAATTTGACCCGGCTCTCAACGCAAGCCCGGTTCCGGAAACAGTATGTCTTGGCGGGCGGGTCAATAGCCGTAATTATTGCCCCGTTGAATTCTCTAAGATGCATGCCATATTGACGGCCTGACGAAATGGGGTCGTCCCCACTGTGGAGCGGTAAATGCTCAAGTTCACCTGTTGTGATGCCGTTCGGCAGTTTTCCTCGCAGGCCAACGCCCAAGTGTTGCGCGGCATCGTGCGCGGATTGGAAAAGGAATGCCTGCGCGTGACGGCGGACGGCGCACTGGCGCAAACACCGCACCAAACCGCACTCGGCAGCAAGCTGACCCATGAGTGGATCACCACCGATTACTCGGAAGCGCTGCTGGAGTTCATCACGCCGCCCAGCAGTGATCCGGATTTACCGCTGACTTTCCTGCAGCACATCCACCAATTTGCCGTGCGCCAGATCGGTGATGAGCTGCTCTGGAGCGCATCCATGCCCTGCGTGGTTGGCGATGACAGCACCATTCCCATCGCCGATTACGGGCCGTCCAACAAAGGCCGGTTCAAATACGTCTATCGCGAAGGATTGGGTCATCGTTACGGCCGGCACATGCAGACCATTGCCGGCGTGCATTACAACTGGTCGCTGCCGGATGCGTTCTGGCAGGCGATGATGAGCGCCTGCGGCTGTGGTGGCTTGAGCCTGCGCGAATACAAGGACGCCCAGTATTTCGCCCTGATCCGCAACTACCAGCGCTATTCCTGGCTGATCCCGTATCTGTTTGGCGCATCACCGGCGATTTGCCGGTCGTTTGTCAAAGGCAAGAAAACCGAGCTGCTGGAGTATTCATCGCGGACGCTGTTCGCGCCGCACGCGACCAGTTTGCGGATGAGCGATATCGGCTATCAGAACAACGCCCAGGCCGGGCTGCAGGTCAGCTTCGACAATCTGCAGGTCTACACCGAAGCGCTGGAGCGGGCCATCCGGACGCCAGATCCGTTTTATGCCGCCATCGGCGTCGAGGTGGAGGGGCACTGGAAGCAGCTGAACGCCAATCTGCTGCAGATTGAAAACGAGTTTTACGCCGGCATTCGGCCGAAGCACACCCCGGTCAACGGTGAGCGTCCGGCGAAAGTGCTGCGCAGCCATGGGGTGGAATATATTGAGGTTCGGCTATTTGATCTGGACCCGTTCTCGCCGCTCGGCGTCAACGCCGACATGATGAATTTTGCCGACGTGCTGCTGCTGATGTGTCTGTTCCGCGAGAGTCCCTTGATCACCGCTCGGGAAGAAGCCGAGAACAAAGAAAACAAACGGCGGGTTGTCATGCAAGGCCGGCATCCGGATTTGACCTTGTTGCTGCACAATCGCGAACACGAATTTGCCAGCGTCGCCAACGGCCTGTTTGACGACATGACGCCATTTGCCGCCATGCTTGATACCGCTTACGGCAATGATCGGTACAGCAACACACTGGCGACCTTGCGCAAGCGGATTGCCGATCCGGACGCCACGCCATCGGCCGCCATGCTGCGCGGCGCCCATGAGCACGGCGGTTATTTTATCTACGCCCATGAGCTGGCCAAACAGCACAAGGCAGCGTTGCTGGCAACGCCGCTTACCAGCGCGGTCGAGCGGCAATTTCGCGCCGAAACCGAGCGCTCGCTGGCCGCGCAAGCACAGATTGATGCGAACAATACCGGCAGCTTTGCCGAGTATGTCGCGCGCTATTACGCCTGAACAAACTCGGGGTTCAACATGACGGATTTGGTAATACGCGCGGCAACGCCTGCCGAAGTGCCGCAGATTCTGGCGTTTATCAAGGCGCTGGCGGTGTATGAAAAATTGGAACACATGGTGGTCGCTGATGAGCAAAAACTGGCAGCGACACTGTTTGGCGAGCGGCCGGCTGCCGAGGTGCGGCTGGCCGAGTGGCAGGGCAAGCCGGCCGGTTTTGCGTTGTTCTTCGCCAACTATTCGACCTTTCTGGCCAAACCCGGCATCTATCTGGAAGATCTGTTTGTGCTGCCGGAATACCGTGGCAAAGGTATCGGCAAAGCCATGCTGATTCACTTGGCCAAGCTGGCGGTCGAGCGCGATTGCGGCCGGCTGGAATGGTCGGTGCTGGACTGGAATACCCCGGCCATCGAGTTCTATCAGTCGCTCGGCGCCGTGCCGATGGACGAATGGACGGTGTACCGGGTCACCGGTGCAGCACTTCCTGCATTGGCGAAAATGTGAGCAGTTCAAACAACAGTCGCAGGTAGCGCTCTGTACAGTCATTAACACTTCGCAACACTCTCCTGTGCCAGCTCAGACCTGCTTGGCGGCCCAGTGGCGGGCTGGCTTGCTATCCTGCCGCCCTGTCCTCAAGGGACTGAATCGGAGAGAAAAATGTTGCAGCGCATGCGCAAGCTGAAGATTGCCCCTGTGGCGCTCGCGCTGGCAGGTACCCTGACGATGTCGGTGGGCCAAGCCAGTGACAAGTCGGCCGACAAGCCGGTGGTCGAAATCCCGTTTGAGCGGTTCACGCTCGACAATGGCCTGACTGTCATTGTTCATGAAGATCACAAAGCGCCGATCGTCGCGGTCAACGTCTGGTACCACGTCGGTTCCAAAGACGAGAAGCCGGGCAAAACCGGTTTCGCGCATCTGTTTGAACACCTGATGTTCAACGGCACTGAAAATTTCAACGACGAATACTTTGGCCCGTTTGAAAAAGCCGGTGCCACCGATCAGAACGGTACCACCAACTCTGACCGCACCAACTATTTCGAAAACGTGCCGACCACCGCGGTCGACATGGCGCTGTGGATGGAATCCGATCGCATGGGCCATCTGCTCGGCGCGATCACCCAGCCCAAGCTCGATGAGCAACGCGGCGTGGTGCAAAACGAAAAACGCCAAGGCGAGAATCAACCCTACGGCAAGAGCTGGGAACAGATCGGCAAAGCCACCTTCCCGATGGGCCATCCGTATTCCTGGACGACTATCGGCTCGATGGACGATCTGAACGCCGCCAAGCTTGATGACGTGCATGAGTGGTTCAAGCAGTATTACGGCGCCGCCAACGCGGTGATCGTGCTGGCTGGCGATATCGACGTCGCCACCGCCAAGGAAAAAGTCCAGAAATACTTCGGCGACATTCCGGCCGGGCAACCGCTGGTCAAACGCGAAGCCTGGATCGCCAAGCGCACCGAATCGACCCGCGACGTGATGTTCGACCGGGTGCCGCAAACCCGTCTGATCAAAGTCTGGAACGTGCCGCAGTTCGGCACCCACGACGCCGACATGCTGGATCTGTTCGCTGCCGTGCTCGGTGGCGGCAAGAACTCGCGCCTTTACAAAACCCTGGTTTACGACAAGCAATTGGCCACCAGCGCCAATGCCTTCAATGATCAAAACGAGCTGGCCTCGCAGTTCATGATCATGGTTGATGTCAAACCGGGTGCCGATTACAAAGAAGTCGACCGCCTGATCAGCGAAGAGCTGAACAAGCTGCTGAGCAAGGGCATCAAGAAAGACGAGCTGAGCCGTGTGCAAGCGTCACTGGAAGCCGGCTTTATCCGCGGTGTCGAGCGGGTCGGCGGTTTCGGTGGCAAGAGCGATGTGCTGGCCACCTACCAGACCTTCCTTGGCGATGCCAACCTGTTCCAGCAATCGCTGAAGAACTACGCTTCCGCGACCGAGAAAGACTTGGTGTCGGTTGCCAAGACCTGGCTGAGTGATGGCGATTACACGCTGGAAGTGCATCCGTTCCCGACCTACAGCGTCGCCAAAGACGGTGCCGATCGCAGCAAGGTGCCGGAAGTCAAAACCACGCCGGACCTTAGCTTCCCGGCCCTGCAACGGGCTGAACTGAAGAACGGTCTGAAAGTGGTGCTGGCTGAACGCAAAGCGATTCCGGTAGTCAATTTCGAACTGCAGTTCGATGCCGGTTACGCCGCTGACCAAGGCGGCAAACTCGGCACCGCCAGCTTCACCATGGCGATGATCGACGAAGGCACGCAGAAACGCAGTTCGCTGGAAATTGCCGACGAAGCCGAGCGGCTCGGTGCCAATATCGGTGCTGGCGCCGGTCTGGATACCGCCACCGTGTCGCTGTCGGCACTGAAGAAAAATCTGGATGCCTCGCTGTCGCTGTACGCCGACATCGTGCGTAACCCGGCTTTCGCCAATGATGAGCTTGAGCGCAACCGCACCCGCTGGATCGCCGGCATCGCCCGCGAAAAAGCACAGCCGGTGCAGATGGCGCTGCGCACGCTGCCGCCGCTGTTGTATGGCGCGGGTCATGCCTACGCGATTCCGTTCACCGGCTCGGGTACCGAAGCGTCGATCAAATCATTGAACCGAGATGATCTGGTCAATTTCCACCAGAACTGGCTGCGTCCGGACAACGCCACGCTGATCGTGGTCGGTGACACCACGCTGGCAGACGTGCTGCCAAAGCTGGAAAAAGCCTTTGGTGACTGGAAAGCGCCGAGCACCGCGAAGCCGGGCAAGAATATCGCCACGGTTGCCTATCCGGCGAAAGCGCGGGTCTATCTCATCGACAAACCGGGTGCGGTGCAGTCGGTGATCATTGCCGGTCAGGTGATGCCGCCGACCAATGTCGACAACAACCCGGCCCTGATCACGATGAACGATGTGCTCGGTGGCGCCTTCTCGGCGCGGCTGAACATGAACCTGCGTGAGAACAAGCACTGGGCTTACGGCGCCTATGCCCAATTCCCGGGTGCCCGTGGTCAGCGCCCGTACTTCGCTTACGCACCGGTGCAAACCGACAAGACCGCGGATTCGATCAAGGAAGTCTTGAACGAATACCGTGACTACGTCGGCAAGCGTCCGGCCACCAGCGAAGAGCTGCAGAAGAGCGTCATGAACACCGTTCGCTCAATGCCAGGTGAATACGAAACCATGGGCGCCGTCCAAGGCGCCGTGTCGGGCATCGTGCAATACGGCCGGCCGGATGATTACGTCCAGTCGATCAAGCCGAAGTATGAAAGCCTGACCGTGGCCGACATTCAGGCCGCCGCAAAAACCAACCTGAAGCCAGAGCAGTTCACCTGGATCGTGGTCGGTGATCTGAGCAAGGTCGAAGACAGCATTCGTCAACTGAACCTCGGTGAAGTGACGGTGATCGACGCCGACGGCAACAAAATTCGCTAAGCGAGTCGACAGAGAAGCTGTAGATAGATAAACAAAGGGCGCTTCGGCGCCCTTTGTTATTGGCCAAGAGAACGGTAAGCTGGTGTGGTTAATTTATTTGTCACGTTCGGTCCGGAGTTTTGCGCAAACATTCGGTGCAATGAATTGCACCCTACGCATGCCGGGTATGCCGGCTTCGTATGCGATGAGGATATGGGGAATGGTGCTGATGCTCGCGCTTACCTTTTTGGGATTGATTGTTTCTCTCGGTGTGCTTGTCGTCTACCAGAGCATAAAAAATGAGGGACGTTTTGGCATTCGGTTCGGTGCGCCACCGAAATGCCCCGGCTGTTCGAGCTCTCTACCCGTCGCGCGTGTGCCTCAAGATGGTCACGAGGCAATGTGGGGTGGCTGGACTTGTGAAGTCTGCGGAACAAAGCTCGATAAGTGGGGAAAGGTGCGCGCATAGGGCCCATCAATAATCTGGCGTGAGGTGGGTTCGCAGAGCGCAGCACGCGTAGGGTGCGTCTTGACGCACCGAATGTTTCGGATGACTGACCGTAGCCGAGAAGTCTGGCGCTGGTTCAAATTATCCATCAATCGGATCTGTCGCGAAATAGACACGCCTATTGGGTTCCGCTAGGCTCGCGCCAAGACGAAAATTCTTCATGGAGAGAATGCATGACTCGGTTGAAATCGATAGCGCCATTGCTGGGGGTCGTCATGATTACGGCTAACGCCGCCTCGCTGCCGCAGCCGCCGGTCGCGGCTACGCATGATTATGTGGTCAAAGCCCCTGCCGGTGAACGCCACGATCCGTATTACTGGTTGCGTGATGACAGCCGCAGCAAACCGGAAGTGCTGGATTATCTGCGCGCTGAAAACAGCTATTACGATGCCGTGATGGCGCCACACAAGGCGCTCGAAGACAAGCTGTTCAATGAGATGGTCGGCCGCATCCAGCAGGATGATGCGACGGCACCGCAGCTGGACCGTGACTACTGGTACTACACCCGGTACGAACAAGGCAAGGATTATCCAATTGTCGCGCGACGCAAAGGCGATATGAATGCGCCGGAACAAGTGATGCTCGACGGCAATGTACTGGCCAAAGACCTGGCCTATTTCCATCTCAGCACCTGGGAGGTCAGTCAGAACCAGCAGCTGCTGGCATACACGGTCGACAATCAGGGCCGCTACCAGAACAACATTCGCATTCGCGATTTGAGCACCGGAAAAGATTTTCCGGAAACGATTACCGGGGCTTCAGCCGGCATTGCCTGGTCGGCAGACAACAAGAGCTTTTTCTATGTTGAAAATGATCCGGTGACGCTGCTGTCGTTCCGAGTCAAGCGCCATGTGGTCGGAACCGAGCCGGACAAGGACGCGACGGTCTATGAAGAGCAAGACAAGAGTTTCTACACATCGGTGTATCTAACCAACGATCATCAGTACATCGTGATTGATCTGAGCAGCACGGTGTCGAGCGAGCAGTGGCTGATTCCGGCAAATGCACCGGACAGTAAGCCGGTGCGCCTTGCGGCTCGTGAGCGGGACTTTGAATACAGTGCCGGTCATATTGGTCAGCGCTGGGTGATCTGAACCAACTGGCAGGCACCCAATTTTCGCATCATGACTGTCGATGACGGCAAGGTCGGTGTTCGCGCCAATTGGCGCGAACTGGTCCCGCACAATGATCAGGTATTTATCGAGGAATTTTCGCTATTCAACAGCAACCTCGTGATTGGCGAGCGTAGCGATGGCTTGCGGCGTTTGCGCATCTTGTCATGGCAGAAAGGTGAGCCGCGTTATATCAAGATGGACGAAGCCACCTACACCGCCACTCTTGACTCCAACCCGATGCAAAGCAGCGATTGGTTGCGTTACAGCTATACCTCACTGACCACGCCAACCAGCATTTACGAACTGAACCTGAAAACCGGCGAACGCCGTTTGCTGAAGCGATATCCGGTGCTCGGTGGCTTTGATCCGGCCAACTATCAAACCGAACGGGTGTGGGCGACTGTTCGCGACGGCAGCAAGGTGCCGGTGTCACTGGTTTATCGTAAAGGTTTCAAGCGTGATGGCAGCGCGCCGATGCTGCAATACGCCTATGGCTCGTATGGTGCGTCAATGGACCCGTATTTCTCAGCCGCGCGCTTGTCGCTGCTGGATCGCGGTTTTGTTTACGCCCTTGCCCACATTCGTGGTGGTCAGGAAATGGGCCGGCGGTGGTATGAGAGCGGCAAGCTGCTGAACAAGAAAAACACCTTCACTGATTTCATCGATGTCACCGAATTTCTGGTCAAGCAGCAGTACGCAGCAAAAGACAAAGTGTTCGCCAATGGTGGCAGCGCTGGTGGTTTGTTGATGGGCGCCGTTGCCAACATGAAACCGGAGTTTTATCGCGGCATCATTGCGGCCGTGCCGTTTGTTGACGTGGTTACCACCATGCTCGACGAGAGCATTCCGCTGACCACCAATGAGTTCGATGAGTGGGGCAATCCGAAAGAAAAGCCGTATTACGACTACATGCTGTCGTACTCCCCGTATGACAACGTCAGCCGTCAGGCCTATCCGGCCATGCTGGTCAGCACGGGCCTGAACGACTCGCAGGTGCAGTATTACGAGCCGGCCAAATGGGTTGCCAAGCTGCGCGCGATGAAGACCGATAGCAATCCGCTGTTGTTCCGGATCAATATGGAAGCTGGCCATGGCGGCAAATCCGGTCGGTTCCAGAAGCTGCGCGAGACGGCCAAGGATTACAGTTTCATCTTGGCCCAGTTGGGGCAGAAGCCTTGAGTCAGCCTTTGCGATGAGATGTGCCGTTGTTGGTTAGCTGGCTTCACCCTCATCCAACCTTCTCCCATCAAGGGCGAAGGCTTTCAAGTCCTCTCCCTTGATGGGAGAGGATTTAGGTGAGGGTGATGCTCGCTACGGGTTTTGCTGCACTCAAACCATTGCTACATTCAGACTTTCTGCTTTCGAACCTTTCTGCTTTCAAACAAAAGGGACCGCGCGGTCCCTTTGTTTTTCAAACACGAATTTTTTGTACCGTGCTGATGCAGTGATCAGCCAGCAAGCCGACCGTTCGCCAGCTGTATCATCGCTGCCGCCAATTTCTCCAGCCGGGTTTGCTGCTTGCCATCGACAAAGGCTCCGCTGTCATCGAAGGCCGTGTCGGCATTGGTGACGGTCATCATATCCGGCCAGGTCAGCACACCGAGCCGGCTGACGATATCGCGCAGGTGATTCAAGCCGCGAACGCCGCCAAAGGGACCGGGCGACGCTCCCATCAATAACGCCGTTTTGTCTTTGAACGGGACCATGCCGCTTTCACTGCCATCTGGTCGCGACAGCCAGTCGATGGTGTTCTTCAACAGCGACGAGACCGAGCTGTTGTTTTCCGGCGAGGCGATGATCAGTGCCTGATGCGATTTGAACAGTGCTTTCAGTTTTTTGCCGTTGTCGGGGATGCCGGAGGCGGCCTCGTCGTCGCCGTGATAGACCGGCATCGGGTAATCATTCAGATCAATGTAGGTGACCTCGGCGCCGGCTTTGCGGGCCGCTTCGGCGGCGAGTCGGGCGAGCTTTTTGTTGAGCGAATCGCGACGGGCGCTGCCGGCGAAGACCAGTACCTTGATTGTCATAGTCATACTCCTTGTAACGGATGTCTTGCCCGGCTTTTTAGCTCCCCTCCTTGTCAAGGAGGGGCTGGGGGTGGTTGAGCTCAGAAGACACTGTTCTACCCGACGAGAATGGTCACTCTTTCAAGCTCTGCAACCACCCCTAACCCCTCCTTAGAAAGGAGGGGGATCAAAGGCACTGTCCGTGTCAGTTTTGTGCATCATCTCGTGGGTCTGCAACACGATCATTCAGTTCAGGCTCCCGCGTCATTCCGTCAACGCGGTATCAATCACAATTTTACCGCTCAGAATTTTGTGGATGGGGCATTTGTTGGCGATGGCGAGCAGTTGTTCGCGTTGGCTGGTGTCGAGCGCGCCGACCAGGCTGATGCGCCGTACCAAGGTGGCGGTGCCATCGGCAGATTGTTCATCCATTTGCACCTGCACATCTTCCAGCGGCCAGTTCTTGCGCTTGGCATACATGTGCAGGGTCAGCGCGGTGCAGCTGCCGAGCGCGGCGCCGAGCAGGGCGTGCGGGTCCGGACCGGCATCATCGCCGCCGAGTTCAACGGCGACATCACTGAACCATTGATGCTGGTTGTACTGAACTTGTTGTTTCAGTTTGCCATCGGCAGCTTTGCGAACGGTGACGGTCATGGTGCTGTCCTGTGGGTCGGTTGAGCTGAGTATGCCGTTGATGAGTGTGTAGTGGGGCGGCGAGTAGCGAACTGCGTCTCGTAGATTACCCCCTCCCGGCCTCCCCCTTCACAGGGGGAGGAGTTTTTGCTCCCGCCCCTGTGAAGGGGGTGAAGTGAGGAATTCAAAACAGCCCTAGTGGGCTGTTTTGCTCACTGAACGACAAACGCACTGCGTTTGGCCGAACGGGCCGGGGTGGGGTATTTGTCGCTCGGTGTTGGCACCGAGCGACGACAGCTTATTTGCGTTTATCCAGCGAGAACGCACCGGCACCGTATTGGGTGATCAGCAGCAGACCACCGGCGATGGCCAGGTTCTTCATGAACATGATCATCTGCATGACGTCTTGTGGCTGCAGGTGATAAATGAAGGCAGCTACAAGTGTGAATCCTGCGAGCAGGAACGAAACCAGCCTTGCCTGAAATCCGATGAGCAGGAGAATTCCGCCGCCCAACTCCAGAGCAATGGTCAAAGGCAGCACAATTGATGGTAGCCCCATTGGAGTGATCATGTTTTCGAGGTACCAGCTGTATCCGCCAATTTTGCCGTAACCGGCCCAGATGAATATTGCAGCAAGCAGAACACGGCTCGCGAGGTTGAAGTAAGGCGAAAGTTTGTCAAACAGGGCGTTCATAACAGGTTCTCCGATGAAAGGGTGAGTAAACGTTCGTTAAGCGTTGCAAGTGTGTTTTGGGTAAAAATTTTAAGCAGCCAAATCAAACAACAGCACTTCAGCGGCCTGGCCTTGTTCCAGCCGAAGTTGTTTTTCCTCAATCAGTTTCAGGGCATCACCGGCCTGCAGGCGCTGGCCATTGACGGTGATCGCACCATCGGCGACATGCAGGTAATACTGGCGCCCGGTTTGCAGGGCGCGGGTCTCCTGTTCGTCACCGTCAAACAAACCGGCGGCAATCACCACATCCTGATGCACTGTGACAACATTGTCGCCACCGTTGCGGGCAGCAATGACGCGCAGCCTGCCACGCTTTTCACTGTCCGGCACGCTGACCTGTTCGTAACCCGGTTGCAGCCCGGACCGTTCCGGAAAAATCCAGATTTGCAGAAAATGCACCGGCTCTTTGTCCGAGGCGTTGAATTCGCTGTGGACCACGCCTGTGCCGGCGCTCATGCGCTGGACATCGCCACGGCGAATCACCGAGCCCGTGCCCATCGAGTCCTTGTGTTGCAGGCCACCGGACAGGACATAGCTGATGATTTCCATGTCGCGGTGCGGATGCGGGGCGAACCCGCCCTTGGCAGCAACGGTGTCGTCGTTCAGCACCCGCAGCGTGCCGAAGCGGACATGCTCGGGGTCCTGATATTCGGCGAACGAGAAGCTGTGCCAGCTGTTCAGCCAACCATGGTCGGCGTGGCCGCGGTCGGCGGCGGGGCGTAGCGTGATCATCATGCCTCCTTCAAATTTACTGCTGGTGTCTGGCTTGCCGGCTTCAGCCTGGCGGGCCAGTCGCGCTTGGGATGGGAGGCATCTTAGGCCCAATCCGCCCGGAGTAGGCTGAAAGGATTTGAGCGCAATGTTCAGATACACTGAACAAGAACTGTTGACTCAGACCGCCCAAGCCCGAACCGTCCCGGAGCCCAAGACCATGAAACTGACCCTCGATGCCCTGCTGGTGCTCGATGCCATCGACCGCAAAGGCAGCTTTGCCGCTGCCGCCGACGAGATGAACCGGGTGCCCTCGGCGGTGACCTATGTGGTCCGCAAACTGGAAGAGGATCTGGATGTGCTGCTGTTCGACCGCAGCGGCCACCGCGCCAAATTGACCGTCGCCGGTCGAGAGCTACTCGACCAGGGCCGGCAACTGCTTACCGCCGCCGGCGATCTGGAATGCCGGGTCAAGCGGGTTGCCACCGGCTGGGAAACCGAGCTGCGCATTGCCTACGACACCGTGGTGCCGATCGAATCGCTGTACCCGCTGCTGGCGCGCTTTTACGCCGAAGGTCACGCCACCCGCATTCGCCTGCAGGAAGAAGTGCTCGGCGGCGCCTGGGAAGCAATGAAATTCGGCCGTGCTGATCTGGTGGTCGGCGCCTCCGGTGGCGTGCCATCCAGCGCCGATTACAAAGCCATTCCGATTGGCGAGATCGACATGGTGTTCGCGGTTGCGCCCAGCCATCCGCTGGCCAAAGTCGCCGAGCCCATTGCGCTGTCCGAATTGCAGCATCATCGCGTAGTGGCCGTCGCCGACTCCTCGCGCAATCTGCCACCACGCAGCTTCGGCATACTCGACGGCCAAGACACGCTGACGGTGCCGACCATGCAGGCGAAAATTGCCGCCCAGATCGCCGGGCTCGGCGTCGGCAATGTGTTTCGTCATCAAGCGCAATGCCATTTGAACAGCGGCGCACTGATCGAGCGCACCGTCGAACGGCCCAAGCCGGTTGCACCACTGTATTTGCTGACGCCAAAACGCTCGGATGGTAAAGCTTTGCAATGGTGGGTTGAGGCGCTGAGAGATCCGGTGTGGTGGCAGAGCTGGACGGCAAGTGCGGCAGCGGCCCCGGGGCGCTGAGGTTTTCTCCCTCCCCCGCGAGGGGGGTGAAGTAGGGAATTCAAAACAGCCCCAATGGGCTGTCTTGCCTACTGAACGACAAACGCTTTGCGTTTGGCTGGGCGGGCTGGGGTGGGGGGAATTACGAGATTGCGTTTGCCACTTGATTGAGTTGCGTATTCTGATGGCGTTGGATCTCACACCGGCAATCAATTTTTCAGCAGCACGTCATTGAGTGGCATAATGTGACAGCCCTGCTTTACCCTTTTAATCTCTATCTAATAATTCGCATTGTTCAATGCCTGCTAATTCACTATCAGTACAAATTAACTAAGGATGGTTTGATTCATGAGGATAGTCACTTGGCTTGGCAGGTTGTCTGGGTTGGTCTCTTTTCTGCTGCCGACATTCCTTGCGCATGCTGAGGTCAATGGTGGTGTTCAGGCTAAAGACGTGCCATTGGTTCTGGCGCAAGTCAGCTTTGATCCTGACTCGGCAGGTAACTACCCGACGAAAATAATAAGCCCTCGTTTTTTGTTGGATGGCAAGAGCTGGCTTGCGCTAGAAGTTCCATTGAGCCGAAAAGACTACGGCGATAAACGGGACGCAGATATTCCTTCAACAACCGCAGACTTGCCGCTGTTTCCGCGTACGTGGATAACGTTTGACCAGAGTCTTCGCATCAGTTTGGATGTGTTGTCGCAGGCGGTGTTCAAGCGCGAAGCTAGCTTGATTAGCAACTGGTATCCATTTCTTCCGGCAAACCAAGGAGTACCCAACACGGCGGAGCTGCTTGCGACAGGTGCCGCACAAATTGTGCGGTCGTGCAGCCCCGGTTGGGTCCTTGATGCGGTGCCCGCACCGGATACACTTGTTCGTAAAATGGGCGGCTGGGCGAGCAACCAACCCATTCCCACGGCGGTGGCACAAACGATTACGGAGAGTGATCTACCGGAAAAGGTGCGGCTGATGTTCCGCAATGCCTTTACCGAGGAGGAAGCGTGGCAATTGAAACGCTGGTCTGTAAATGCGGTGGACAGTTGGTCGGGGAGGGAGCAGGAGAGGATACCGGCCAGCCTCGAAATTTTACGCGCGCGGCCTGTTCATTCTTGGTTGGGACGCTCTCTGACGTTCCCAGATGGCACCACAGTATTTTCTTTCGAGGTCGTAAAGACCTATAAGGATGCACTCCCGGAGGTTTGCGATGAGAATGCCTTTTGCCGGGCGGCTGAATTGTGCGACCAAGCCCCTACCACGTTTCAGGGCTTTGGCTTGCAAGCTTCAAACGGAATGGCATCGATGCTGGAAATGAAATCCTGGTATGGCAAATGCGGGGATGGAAATCGGCCTGGTGCAGATAAAATTCTGAGCGCCGGCTTTGTCTGGCAAGGGAAAAAATATTTATTGGATTTAATTTATGGATTGGAGTCGAGCGGCACGTTGCTTTACGAGCTCGACGGCAATAAATGGGTTGAATTGTCGAGGCAGGGAAGTGGCTGTTAGTCTGCCATGGTCTTGCATAGCGAAAAAAGGGCGCCATCGGCGCCCTTTTTATTTACGTCACTGCAACCGCGCCGCCCCATCCAATCGCAGCACCGTGCCATTAAACATCCCATTATCAATAATGTGATTCACCAACGAGGAAAACTCATCCGGTTTGCCGAAGCGCGGCGGGTAGGGCACTGATGCGGCCAACTGGGCGCGAATCTCGTCGGTGACATTGCCGAGCATTTGGGTGTCGAACATGCCGGGCGCGATCGCCATGACGCGAATTTTCAGTGCAGCAAATTCCCGCGCCAGTGGCAGCAGCATGCCAACTACGCCGGCTTTCGAAGCACTGTAAGCGGCCTGACCGAGCTGGCCTTCGAAGGCGGCAATGGAGGCGGTGTGGATGATCACGCCGCGATCTTCGTCATCGCTGACGGTGTTGTTTTGCATATGGCGGGCGGCTGCCTTGGTCAGCAGGAACGCGCCAATCAAATTGATGTTGATCACTTTCTGGAAGAACGCGGCTTCCATCGGACCTTTCTTGCCGAGCACGCGGCCATTGCCGAGGATGCCGGCGCAGCTGACGGCAACGGTGATCGAACCGAACGCTTGCGCGGCGGCATCGACGGCGGCGTCGACTTGTTCGGCATTGCTGATGTCGCAGGCAAAGAATTGGGCATTGCCGCCCAATTTGGCGACGGCTTGCGCGCCTTGTTCGGCATTGATGTCGAGCAGGGCGGCTTTGCCACCGCGAGCGATGATCGATTGCGCGACGGCAAAGCCGAGGCCGCTGGCGCCGCCGCTGATCACGGCGTGAAGGTGTTTGACGGGCATGGTGAAAGTCCTGGCTGGGAAGGTGGTCGCGGCTCGGGTTTGCTGCTGTCTCCCGATGGCATGGCGCGACGGAATAGCGAATCGGCGGTCATTTTAGCAGGCCGATTCGGTCGGCCGATATGTGCGCGGCAACACCGCAGCCGGCCCGTTCGCAAAAGGCGCTGGTGGCGCCGATGCGGACCGACCGAAACTCCCGTCAAATTGAAGCGCTGGTCGCGTGACGCCCGGTTGCGGTTGCGGCGGTTGCAGCGGCGGCGGCTCAGGCCGCCGGGTACAGCGGCGGCAACGCGGCGGCTGTGTTCTTGCGGGTTTTGCTGCTGGGGCGCAGCAGTTGCGGTACCAGCGTCGCCAAGCTGTCGCCTTGCCAGCGCTGGGGCGGCGGCCCGTACAGCGCGTGGTTGAGCGCGTGAATAGCAGCGGCAGCGGCACCTTCATGCAACTCGGCCAATGCGCTGAGGCTGCTGCTGCCGGTCAACTGCAACAGGTGGTCGCGGGCGGCGTGCGCATCGTGGCGTTTGCAGGCGTCGACCAAGGCTTTTGCCGTGCTGGCATCGTGTTGCGGAGGGGTAGACGGCGCCGCCGCCGCAACGCTTGAATTTCGTCGACGGGAAAACCACCACAGCGCCGCCGTCAGCAGCCACAACAGCGCAAACAGTGCGGTCAACCACGGCCACCAGCGTGCCGTGTTATCGCTGACGATGGCGGCGCTGGCCACCGGTTCCGGCTGATTGACTGCCGGTGTGGCCACGCTGGGCGGAACCGGTTTGGTTCGTGCGGCAGTTGCGTTGACCGTCGCGCTACTGGAATTGCCATTGGCGTTGGCGGCTACGCTGATGTGATGTGCAGGCAACGTCGCTTGCTGCGCGCTGCCATCGCTGAGCCGCCACCACGGCAGTGTCAGCGTCGGCGTGTCCTGGCTGCCGGGTTGGGTTGGCACCAGGGCAAATTTTTGCGTGCGCACCGTGCGCACGCCGCTGGCGATCACTTGCACGTTGTCCTGCGGCTGATCCGGGTACACCCTCCAGGATTTGTCGGTGCCAGTGCCAGTTCCGGGCAGCAGCTCCGGCAATTGTGCCGGCAGCACGCCATCGGCGGTCACGGTGACGGTCCAGGTCAGCGGTTCGCCGGCGCGATACGGGCCGTCACTGATCGTGTCGGTCAACTCCACTTGCTGTGCCGGCAGTCCGGCATCGGCGGCGGTTGGTGTGCGCACGTCGATTGTGATCTGCTGGGTTTGCAAACTGACCGGCTGGGTTTCGTTGAACGCGCCAAACAGTGACAGTTGCCGTTCGGCACTGACGTCGCCCTGAAACCGGATGGGATCAATGACCAGTTCGCCCGCCTGCTGCGGGAACAGCGCGTAACGACGTTCGATCACCATGTAGCTGACGCCGTTGACGGTGGTTTCGTATTCGCTGTCTTCGCCCAGTTTTTGCACCAGCGCATTGGCTGGTTTCGGGTCCGACATCTGGGCAAAACGCACCGGCACATTGCGCAGCAATTGCACGGTCAAAATGATTTGCTGCTGCGGCAGCACCGATTTCTGATCGACGCTGGCTTTCAACAACAGCGGCTGATTGCCGGTGGCGGCGGCTTTGCTGTCGGCGGCCAGCACAGTCACGGAAATCGGATCGGCCTTGTCCTGTCCGATGCGCAGGGCCGGAAAAACAAATTCGCCCGGCTGCCGCGCCACCAGGTTGTAGCGCCAGGTTCGGCTGGCCTCGATGCGGCCATTGATGATCGAGCGCGAGCTGATGGTGTTGCGCCGGATCATCTGCACGCCATCGGGCAAATCCAGTCGCGGCTCGTCGGCATCGGCGTCATCGCTTTTGACATCAAGCGTAAAGGTTTCGTTGACCCGAACCGGATTGCGGTCGAGGCTCATGCTGAGTTCGGCAACGGCCGCACGGGACCATGCCGTGGTCAACAGCGCAACGAGCACGAAGGCTCGAATGGGACGGGACACTACCATCGCTGCTCCTGATCTTGCTGCTGCGTCTCCTGACCGCGACGCAGGTATTCCAATTTCATTTTCCGGCGTAACAGGCCGCCCGGATCCTCCGGCAATTGCTTCAGCTGAATCGGCATCGGCCGCTGGTTGGCCGGTGGCGCCTGATCGTCGCTTTCGGCGAGCGCTTGCGCCTGTTTGGCTTTGTCGTCAGCGGTCTTGCCGTCCTTTGCTTGAGCGGCCTTTGCCTGTTCCTGTTTCGACTGCTCTTGCTTTGACAGACTCTCTTTTGCCTGTTCTTGCTGCGCCTTGCTGTCGCCGTCCTGCGAGTTGCTTTGCTCGTTGTCTTTAGTGCCGTTTTGCTGACCGGTTTGGCTCTGATCGGCTGGCGAGTCGCTTTGCTTACCGTCGTCGCCCGGTTTGGACTGGCCGTTCTGTTGTTGATCAGATTGCTGCTGACCGGATTGCTGTTGTGACTGTTGCTGTGACTGTTGTTGTTCGGACTGCTGTTTATCCGACTTTTGATCCGACTGTTGCTGCCCGGATTGTTGCTGCTTTTGCTGCTGGCGCAGCTTCTCGACGGCCTCGCGGTTTTCCTTGGCCGCAGTAAAGTCAGGTTTCTGTTTCAGGGCGGCGTCGTAGGACGCGATAGCGTCATCGAGCTTGCCGGCTTTGGCGAGCGCATTGCCGCGATTGTATTGGCCGTTGGCGTCGCTGCCATTGAAGCCTTCGGCTGCCTGAGTGAAATCGCCTTCGCGATAGTGCGCCAGCGCTCGCCAGTCAGGATTCTTGAACGTCGCGGCGGCGGCTTTGGCATCGCCACGAGCCAGCTGTGCGGCAGCTTGCTGATCAGCGGTTTGCCACAAGTTTTTCCAAATATTGTCTGGCCACCAGCCAGCTTCGCTGCGCGGGCTGGCGGTCAGCATGGCCAGCAGACAAACCGGCAACAGGCTGCCACGGCGAAACGCCAACAGCACGATCAACAATAGCGGCAACACCAGCCAGGCACCGGCGTCTTCGCGCAGGCTCAGCGCGCCGTCGACGCGGCGGGTGGCGCCGGCAAAATCATTGCGATCAAACTGCAGGGCCTGCCAGTCGCTGTCGTCGGCTTGCAGTGTCGTCAGTTTGCCGTTGACGCGGTTGACCACCGTTTGCAGCGGCGCCAGATCCAGCGCCGCCAGCACCACCTTGCCGTCGCGATCGGTCAACAGGTTGCCGGCACTGGTACGCACCGGCGCACCTTCCGCAGTGCCAACGGCAAGCACGCCCAGTTGCATGTGCTGATCGCGCAGCACCTCGACAACGCGATCAACCTGATCGGCTTCGATGCCATCGGTCAGCCAGAGAATTTCGCCACTGTCATGGCCGGCGTCGTGCAGCAATTGCACCGCACGTTGCAGCGCCAATTCCGGCCGGTTGCCGCTGACCGGCAGCAGACCGGTGCCAAGCACCGGCACCTGGCTCGCCAGTGTCCGGGCATTGGTCGCGAGCGGCGTCAGCACATGGGCGCTGCCGGCGTAAACGATCAAGGCTTGTTCGCCATCACGCTGGCTGTTCAGGGCATCGAGCAATTTCAGTTTGGCGCGCGCCAATCGGCTCGGTTTGACATCATCGGCATTCATTGATGGCGACAAATCAAGCACGTACACCCGGGCGTTGTCGCGCTGAAACAGCGGTGCGTCCTGACTGCGAAAACTCGGCCCGGCCAGTGCCAGCGTGCTCAGCAACCACGCCAGCGCAATGCCGATCAGCGGCGCCCGCGACGGTTTGCCATCACGACCTTGCTGCAGCAACACGCGCAGCAAATGCGAGTCGATAATGTCCTGCCAACGACCAGCGCCGGCCTGCCGACGCAGCAGCAGCCAGATCACCACTGGCAGCGGCAGCAAGGCCAACAGCCACCACGGCCGCAGCCAGACAAAATCTGTGAGCGAAAGCCAGTTCATCACTGCACTCGGTACCCTTGGTTCATGAGAATCGTTTCATGGGAATCGGTTCATTGGATTAGGTTCATAAGAATCTGCTCATGTCGCGGCGCGCCGTGGCGGCCACAGCAACACCAGCCAGCGCCATAGCGCCAAGGCAAATGCCAGCAGCAAGGGCCAGTAAAACAAGGCTGTTTGGGGCCGCACCGCATCGGCATCGCTTGCCGCCGGTTCCAGTTGATCCAGCAGCTGATAAATTTGCGCCAAGGCGTCTTGATCGCGGGCGCGGAAGTATTCGCCACCGGTCGCACTGGCGATGGCTTTCAAGGCGTCTTCATCCAGTTCGGCGGAGGGATTGACCCGCCGTTTGCCAAACGGCCAGTCGTTGACCACCATTTCATCGGCGCCAACGCCGATGGTGTAAACGGTCACGGTCTCGTCTTTTGCCAAGGTCGTTGCTTGTTCCGGCGTCAGCGAGCCTGCGTTGTTGGCACCATCCGTCACCAGGATCATCGCGCGCCGTTTTGCCGGACTGTCATGCAAATGCTTGAGCGCCATCGCCATGCCGTCACCGATGGCGGTGCGTTGGGCGCCGGCCAAACCGATCTCGGATTCGCTGAGAAATTGCCGGACGGTTTTCCGATCAAAACTAAGCGGCGCCTGCAGATACGCGCGTTCACCAAACAGCACCAGTCCGAGCCGGTCACCGGTGCGCCGTTCAATGAATTCGCCGACCACTTGTTTCAACACATCCAGCCGACTTGCTGGCGCACCGTTGAGCGGCAAATCGGTGGCTTCCATGCTGCCGGAAACATCGATGACCAGCATTAAATCACGCCCGCTGCGTGGCTGGCTGATCGGTTCGCCGACCCAGCGCGGCTGTGCTGCTGCCAGCACCAGCAACAGCCAGATCAGCCACAGCAACAAGCGTCGGCGCGGATCGCGGGTCGGCTGTTCGCTGTTGGCCAGTTGTTGCCAGCGCGAGAAAAACGGCAGCCATAACGCACTGCCCTGCAAGGCCGGATGGCGGGCGCGGATCAGCAGTGGCAACGGCAGCGCCAGCAACAGCCAGGGCAAGGCAAAATCAAAACCGGACTCAAGCATGTGGCACCTGTTTCACGGTCGCTAGACTTTTTTGCGGTTGTTGCGGTTGTTGCGGTTGTTGCGGTTGTTGCTGTTTTTGTTGCTGCAGCCAGCGCAAGCAGGGCTCGAACGGTGGTGCGTCGGTGTCGAGCTGCGGCGCTTGATAGAACTGGCCAAGCAGAGCCACGCTGGCGTCGTTGAATGCACCGTTGCCGGTGCGCAGCAAAAATGCCTGCCACTGTGCGCCGCTCAATGCCGCGGTGTCGTCGTTGGGATAACGCCAGCGCGCGGTCCGCTTCAGCAGCGCCGAGAGTGCGGCCGTCGCGGCGCGGTGATCGCGGTGTTGTTGCCATTGCCGCTGGACTTCCGCGTGTTCCTGCAGTGCTTGCCGCAGCGGCGCCAGTGCGCGATGGCGACGCAGCAACCAGCGGATCAGCAACGTGCCGGCGACGATAGTCACGACCAGCAACAGCCACCAGCCCGGCGCCAGCGGCCACCAGCCAATCGGCGCCGGCTCGATCACGTCATGCGGCAACACCAGTGGTACCGGAGTCGTCATCACGCGGCCTCTTCAAATTGTTTGAGGCCGTGCGCCAGGCCGTCACTTGCTGACAAGGGCAGGCACAGCACGCCTTGCTGTCGGCAGAACTGCAACAGATGGCTTTCGATGGCGGCAAAGCGTTGTTGATACTGTTGGCGCAGCGATGTGTCACTGGTATCGAGCAGCAAACGTGCGCTGCCATCGGTGCCGAGATAGTGGCCGGGCGGCGGCAGTTCGGCTTCCAGTTGATCGTACAGAGGATAAATGCGCAGCTCATTGTGCCGGGCCAGCCACGACAGCGCCGGTTGCTGCGCTTCACTGCACGAGGCCAGATTGACGAAGGCCTGAATCTGGTAGCCGTGCAGCGCCTGCGCCCGCAGCGTCTGCCATTGCCGATTGAGCAATTCGTCGCTCGCCAGCTCGCCTTGCTTGTTCGACCGCAATTGCTGCTGATGCGCCTGCACCAGCTGATGCAGCACATGCACCGCCAACGAGCGCCGATGCGACGGCGTGAATTGCTGGCCACCGTGTTCCGAATACAGCCGGGCGCCAACCCGATCGCCACTGCCCAAGGCCCGCCACAAGGCCCGGGCAAACAAGCGCGCTGCCAACACGCTCTTTAGCGCATGCCGGCTGCCAAAAAACATCGGCAAGCTTTGATCCAGCAACAACAACACCGGCCGCTCGCGCTCGGCGCGAAACACCTTGGTGTGCGCCTTGCCAGTACGCGCCGTCACCCGCCAATCCATATGGCGAATCTCGTCACCCGGCTGATAACTACGGGTCTCGTCATAATCCATCCCTCGACCTTTCAACCGCGTCCGGTACTGGGTTCCGCCCGGCGAATCAACGTAACGCGGTGTGGTGGCGTGACGCGTGCGCAGCTCCAGCTGCAGCAGCTCTGCGAGAGTCAGTTCGACGCCTTGGATCGGTGAGGTTGGAGTGCTCATATGAATTTGGGGATGCTCGATAAAGCGCGTAGCGTGCAGTTATCGCCCGTCTGACGAGCCGAGCAACGTAGCGGAGTCTGGGTTAACAGCCCGTAGCGCGGGCGAAGGGGCGAGGCAGGAGGCCGAAGCCTTTTCTGACTGCACAGGGATGTGCTGTCAGAAAAGCCCCAGAAGGAGCGAAGTCGCGCAGGGGACCGCGCGTTGTTGGCGCGGCGAGGAATCGGGCATGTTTCTTTGGTGACTTTCTTTGCGTCAAAGAAAGTCACTCGCCCGCCGGGGCGAGACCCGGCAATGGTGGCAGTCGAACAACTCATTTCGCGCACAAACAGCCCCCTCTCCCCAACCCCATTGAGACATGGCGCTCTGCCATGTCCCCTTCGGGCAGCCGCGCTGTCCAAAATCGCTCCCTGCGATTTTGTCCCACAAAGGGCGAGGGGCTAAAAGCGGAATCGCGAGCAAGCTCGCTTCTACAACGGAGCAAATTGCGATCGCGGCTAAAGCCGCTCCCACAACCAACAGCCGCCAAGATCACGGTGCCGCCACCAACGTCACCAATCGCGCAATTACATGCTCGGCATCAATGCTCTCCGCTTCCGCTTCATAAGAAAGCAGCAAGCGATGCCGCAACACATCGGCCAGCACATGCTGAACATCATCGGGGCTGACAAAATCGCGGCCCGACAACCACGCCTGCGCGCGAGCGCAGCGATCTAGCGCGATGGTGGCGCGCGGGCTGGCGCCGTAGGCAATCCAGCGGGTCAAATCGGCGCTGTAGCGGGCGGCGCTGCGGGTGGCCAGCACCAGCTCGACAATGTAGCGCTCGACTTCGGGCGCCATATACAGCGCCAACACGTCATCGCGGGCGGCAAAAATCTCGTGCTGACTCATTTGTTCGTGGACGACAGGGGCATGTTGCTGCGCTTCGCCACGGGCGAGTCGCAGAATGGCGAGCTCGCTGTCGGCATCCGGATACGACACTTTGACGTGCAACAAAAAGCGATCGAGCTGCGCTTCCGGCAACGGATAGGTGCCTTCCTGTTCGATCGGGTTTTGCGTGGCCATGACCAGAAAGAGCCGTGGCAGCGCATAGGTTTCGCCGCCGACGGTAATTTGCCGTTCGCCCATCGCTTCGAGCAGTGCCGATTGCACCTTGGCCGGCGCCCGGTTGATCTCGTCGGCGAGCAGCAGGTGGTGGAACAGCGGTCCGCGCTGGAACACGAAGCTGGCATCCTGCGGCCGGTAGATTTCGGTGCCGGTCAGATCGGCCGGCAGCAGGTCCGGGGTGAACTGGACCCGGTGGAAATCAGCCTCGATGGCCTCGGCCAGCGCCTTGACGGCGCGGGTCTTGGCCAGGCCCGGCGCGCCTTCGACCAGCAGGTGGCCATCGGCGAGCAGGGCAATCAGCAATTTGCGATTCAGGTCGGGCTGGCCAATGACTCGTTGGTTGAGTTGGGCCTCAAGGGCGGCAAAGCGGTCGCGTAAGCTCATGGGTCGGCTATCTTCTTGTTTGCAACTGGTTGTTTGTAAATGCGGTTTTGCAGTGCCGCGATTGTAAACGGGCCGATTCGACCTGTCCGGGAAACGAAATATCCCTTACAACTCTGGCTGATGATTAAACGGCCGTTTGAAACCGACCGGCGGATCGCTACAATCCTCCGACCAGTAATACCACCCGGCCACAGCCACCGTTGTCCCGCCGGACCACAAGAGCCCCATCAGGAGCAGCAAATGACTCATACCCCAGTGGAAAGTCCGGTTCGGCGCAAAGCCCGGCCGGTGCAGTTTGCCGAGCGCGTGGCCGTGGTGGCCGGGCTGCGGACCCCATTTGGGCGCCAGCTGACCTATTTCAAGGGCGTCAGCTCCATCGACATGGGCAAGCTGGTGGTCAATGAAATGCTGGCCCGTACCGACATCGATCCCAAGTTGATTGATCGGGTGGTGTTCGGTCAGGTGCTGGTGCTGCCGGAGGCGCCGAACATCGCCCGCGAGATTGTGCTCGGTACCGGCATGGATGTGCACACCGATGCGTTCTCGGTGTCGCGTGCCTGCGCCACCAGTTTTCAGGCCGCAAGCTCGGTCACCGAAGCGATTCTGGCCGGCGATATCGATATCGGCATTGCTGGCGGCGCCGATTCCTCGTCGGTGGTGCCCATCCAGTTCTCGCGCCGCTTCGCCAATATTTTGGTGGAATTGCAAAAAGCCAAAACGCTGGGCCAGCGGCTCAGCCTGCTGAAAAAGCTGTCGCTGAAAGATTTGGCGCCGGTGCCGCCGTCGGTGCGGGAATATTCGACCGGTCTGATGATGGGCGACAACGCCGAGCAAATGGCGCGTGATCACGGTATCAGTCGGGCCGAGCAGGATGCGCTGGCGCACCGCTCGCACATGTTGGCCGCGAAAGCCTGGAATGACGGCAAGCTCGATGACGAAGTGATGACCGTGCAGTTGCCGCCGTTCAAGGACGCGGCCCGACGCGACAACAATATCCGCTTCGATTCGACGCTGGAAAATTACGCCAAACTGAAACCGGCCTTTGACAAAGCGCATGGCACCGTCACTGCCGCCAACGCGACGCCGCTAACCGACGGCGCCGCCAGCCTGATGCTGATGCGGGAATCGCGGGCGAAGGAACTCGGTCTGGAACCGCTCGGTTTTATCCGCTCGTACGCCTACGCCGCCATCGAAGCCGATATCGACATGCTGATGGGGCCGTCATACGCCTCGCCGCGCGCCATGGACAAAGCGGGCGTCACATTGAAAGACATCAACCTGATTGAAATGCACGAAGCGTTTGCCGCGCAAACGCTCAGCAACGTCAAGATGTTTGCCTCCGACAAGTTCGCCAATGAAAAACTGGGTCGCGCCAGCAAAATTGGCGAGATCGACATGGACAAGTTCAACGTGCTCGGCAGCTCCATCGCCTACGGTCATCCGTTTGCCGCGACCGGTGCCCGCATGATCACCCAGAACCTGCGCGAACTGCGCCGCCGCGGTGGTGGTCTGGCGCTGGTCACGGCCTGCGCCGCCGGTGGTCTGGGCGTGGCAATGGTGCTGGAAGCGGATTAATCAAAAACCGAATGGCGTAGGGCGGTTCAAGGTGCAGAGCACCGGAACCGCCGAATGGAGACGGTGGCTCCGCTGCCGCTTGAGCCACCCTACAAGAGCGACAACAACATGATCCTGAAACAAACCAGCAGCTTTACCCTGACCCTGCGTGGCGATGGCATCGCCATTTTGTGCATGGATGTGCCGGGCGAAACAGCCAACACTTTGCGCGCGGAATTCACCGCCGAGTTCAACGACATTCTGACCGCCCTGCGTGGCGAGACCCGGGTCAAGGGCATAGTGCTGACCTCCGGCAAAGCCGATTCGTTTGTGGTCGGCGCCGACATCAACATGCTGAAGACCATTGAGCGGCCAGAGCAGGCGGAAAAACTCAGCGGCGAAGGTCATCAGGCCATGTTCGAGCTGCAAAAGCTCGGCGTGCCATTGGTGGCGGCCGTGCACGGTCCGGCACTCGGTGGCGGTCTCGAACTGGCGCTCTGTTGTCACGAGCGGGTGCTCAGCGATGACAACAAGACCATTGTCGGTCTGCCGGAAGTACAACTCGGCGTGCTGCCCGGTGGTGGCGGTACCCAGCGCTTGCCGAAACTGGTTGGCATTGCCAATGCGCTCGACATGATGCTGACTGGCAAACAGGTGCGGGCGAAACAGGCACTGAAAATGGGCCTGGCCGATGAAGTGGTGCCGAAAGCCAATCTGGAAATCGCTGCCGTCAAACGGGCGCTGAAGCTGGTGTCGCGGCCGGAGCGTGACAGCATGCTGCGCACCGTCCGCAAGCCGGCGCCGCTATTGTCCGTGCCGGGGTTGATGCGGGTCCTGCTGGAAAGCAATCCGATTGGTCGCAACATTATTTTCAGTCAAGCGCGGAAAGCCGCGGGTGCCAAAACCTACGGCAATTACCCGTCGCCGGACAAGATCATCGATTGCGTCGCCGCGGCCTATGGCAGTGACGGTTTTGCCACCGAAGCGAAAAAATTCGGTGAGTTGGTGGTGACGCCGGTCGCCCGGCAGTTGATGAATATTTTCTTTGCCACCACCGCGTTGAAGAAAGATCAGTTCGCCGATGCGCCCGCGCGTGAGGTCAAGAAAGTGGGTGTGCTCGGTGGTGGTCTGATGGGCGCCGGCATCGCATTCATCAGCATCGACAAGGCCAAGGTCGCGGCCCGGGTCAAGGACCGCGATGACAAGGGCACCGGTCATGCCCTGAAGTATGCCAACGACATCGTTCGCGATCGGATCAAAAAGCGCCATGTCAGCGAAGCCGCTGGCGGCAAGTTGCTGTCGCGGCTGACGGTCAGCACCGACTATCGCGGCTTTCATGATGCCGACATGGTGATCGAGGCGGTGTTTGAGGATCTGAAGCTCAAGCAAAGCATGGTCAAGGACATCGAGACGCATTGCCGGCCGGACACCATTTTTGCCACCAACACCTCGTCGATTCCGATCCACAAGATCGCCGAAGGCGCGCAGCGGCCGGAAAATATCATCGGCCTGCATTATTTCTCGCCGGTGGAAAAAATGCCGCTGCTGGAGATCATCACCACCGAGCAAACGGCCGACTGGGTGATCTCCACCAGCGTCGAGTTTGGTCGGGCGCAGGGCAAGACCGTCATCGTGGTCAAGGACAAGGCGGGCTTTTACGTCAACCGCATTCTGGCGCCGTACATGAACGAAGCTGGCTATCTGGTCGCTGCTGGCGTGCCAGTGGACCAGGTCGACAAAGCGCTGAAGAAACTGGGCTTCCCGATTGGTCCGATCAACCTGCTCGATGAAGTTGGTATCGATGTTGGCACCAAAGTGGCGCCGATTCTGGCCGAGGCCTTCGGTGACCGGATGAATCCGCCGGCCGCCTTCAAGAAATTGATCGAAGACAACCGGCTCGGCAAAAAGAATCAGCGCGGCTTTTACAAATACGATGGCAGCAGCAAAGGCAAGAAAGCAGTCGATGACAGCGTCTACGCCTTGCTGGGTGTCACGCCGAGCACGCAGCTCGACGGCCGGGAAATTGCCGAGCGCTGCCTGTTGATGATGATCAACGAAGCCGTGCGCTGTCTCGATGAAGGCATTATCCGCAGCGCCCGCGATGGTGATATCGGTGCCATTTTCGGCATCGGCTTCCCGCCTTACCTTGGCGGTCCGTTCCGCTATGTTGACAGCTTCGGTGCCAGCGCCATTGTCGATCGGCTCAAGCACTATCAGGGGCAACATGGCGAGCGTTTCGCGCCGTGCGAACGCTTGCTGCAAATGGCGGCCGCTGGCGCGTCGTTCTATTCCTGAGTTTGATGGTGGCAAAAAAAGGCCGGGCATTGCCCGGCTTTTTTTTGGGTCCACATTTTTTAAGCTTCACATTTCAGTCAGTGACTCGGTGTCATCGGCGCGCCAGCGCAGGCGGCGCAGTGAGCGCTGGGAATACTGCAGCTCAACATCGCCGGTTGCGACGGCGCTGGCACCATTTTCCCGCAGCCGGTGCAGCAGCAAATCGGGGCGGGACTCCTGGGTGCTGACGGCACCGACCCATTGATTGCGGCCGCTGTGTTTGGCGGCATAGAGCAGGCAGTCAGCCACTTGCAGTACCTGTTCGCAGGTGTAGGCGGCAACGTCCTGCCGGTTGAGCGGAAACGCTGCGTAACCGAGCGAGCAGGTGACCGGTAGCCGGGCACCGTTGCTGAGTGAAAACGGATGATCACCAATCACGCTGCGGATCCGTTCGGCCAGCTGCGGTGAGCTGTCACGATCGCTGTAGCGGCTGACCAGCAGGAACTCTTCGCCGCCGTAGCGCACCAGATAATCCTGCTCGCGGCAAATGTGCTGCAGGCGGTCCTTGACCGCAAGCAGCACCTCGTCACCGGCATCGTGACCAAAGCTGTCGTTGATGCGTTTGAAGTGATCGATGTCGATCAGGAAAAACAGCAAATCCCCTTTCTTGATCGGCAGGTTCTGCTGCTTGCCATCCTGATGCAGGCGCAGGATGGCCGGCGCATCCTTTTCCAGATAGCGGAACAGCATCCTGCGATTGCCCAGACCGGTCATCGGGTCGGTCAGGCTCATGGTGTCGAGCCGACTATTGGCGTGCTGCAGTTCGCTGTTCAGTTTTTCGAGCGCGTCATTTTTTTCCTGCAGTTCGCGGGTGCGGCTGGCAACCTGCTGTTGCAGACCGGTCAGCAGTGCGCGCTCCTGATTGCGTATGCGCTGGCGCTGCGCCAGCAGCAACAGCAGCAGCGCGCCGCCGAGCAGGGTATAGCTGATGCGGGCCAGCGTGCTGTTCCAGAATGTGGGCTGAATCTCGATGTTGAGCGTACGCACTGCGCTATCCCAGATGCCGGCAGCACTGCCGGCGCGCAGTTCAAATTGATAATGCCCCGGCGCCAGTTGGCTGTAATAGGCCTGATGCTGGCCGCCATCAAGCTCGTTCCAGTCCGACTCCAGCGGTCGCAGGCGGTAGCGATATTTGTTGCCGCTGGGCGTGCTGTAGTGCTGAGCGGAAAAACTCAGCGCCAGCATGTTCTGGTTGGCCGGCAGCACCAATTGCTGCAAGGAATGCACGGCAGCCGGCCAGTCTTTCTGCATGACTTGCAGATCGCTGATGGTGCTTCGCGGTGCGACGTCATTGAGCGTGACTTGATCCGGCTCAAACCAGTTCAGACCTTTGATGCCACCAAAATACAAGCGGCCGTCGGCGCGGCGGGCACCGGCACCGGAATTGAATTCGCGATCCTGCAGGCCGGCAGAAACTGGATAGGCGTCGGCTTTTTCGCTGTCCGGATGAAAGCGGAACAGGCCGTCATTGCTGCTCAGCCAGAGCCGGCCGTTGTTGTCCGGCAAAATGGCGTAAAAGCTGTCGTTGCTGAGGCCATTGCGCTGATCGAAGCGGTGAATGCGCTGGCTGCGGCGATGCAGTTTCAGCATCGAGTCACCATAGCTGCCGACCCAGATGGCGTCGGCGTCGACATGCAGCGACCAGACCGAAAAATTGGCCGGCAGCAATCGCGTGATGGTGCCATCGCGGCTGCGCCGGCACAGGCCGCCATCATCGCTGCCGATCAGCAGGCTGTCGTCCAGATCGGCCTGCAGCACAACGACTCGGTTTCCACAGGCATCGGCAATGGTTTCAAAGCGCTGACTGGCAGGCTGGTAGCGCAGCAGACCGGCGCCCCAGGTGCCGATCCACAGATTGCCCTCGGCGTCGTCGCTGAGCGCGCGAATATGCTGCTGGTTGTCACTGTCGATGGTGCCGGGCGGCATCCGGACATGAACGAATTTGCGTTGCTCGCTGCGATCCCGATCCAATCGATCCAGACCTCCGTCAGTACCGAGCCAGAGCCGCTGCGCACGGTCGCGAAAGATGACCCGGATGTGATTGCTGACCGGTGAATTGGCGTCGTTCGGGGCATGTTGAAAGTGCTGAAAATGTTCGCCGTCGTCGCGTGACAGTGACAGACCGCCACCGTCAGTGCCGACCCAGAGGGCATCAGGTTCGGCCAGAATGCTGCGCACGCTGCTGACCGGCAAGCTGTCAGGCTGGGCCGGATCGCTGCGCAGAACGTGAAAGCTGGCCTGATTCGGATCAATGCGACTGACGCCGCCGAGCCAGGTGCCGATCCAGACCACTCCGTCCGTGCTTTCGAACAGACTCAAAACGTGATCATCAGCCAGGCTGTCATGGCGACTGGCGTGCTGACGCAGCTGCTGCCAGCGCTCACCGGGCTTTGCCTGCATCAGCACACCGTGCTCGGACGTGCCGAGCCAGAGCCGGCCAGCGTGGTCGCGCAAAATGGCGCTAATGAACAGTGGATTGTTGAACCGCGGCAGTGGGATCGCCGTCAGGCTGTTGTCGCGACGCGACCAGCGCCACAGACCGCCATTGTCGGTGCCGATCAGCACGTCGTCACCATCGAGCAAAAAACTGCTGAAGGCGGCCCGCCCGGCCAGCGTGGTCGGTGCCGCTTCGGCTTGCAGGCCATTGTCGACGCGATAGACGGCTTGGCCACTGAGTGCATACAGCACGCCATTGCGGTCTTGCTGCAACGCCAGCAGTCGTTGCCCGGTGTCGGTTTGCTGGGCAGCGGCCAATGGCCAATGTTGAAAACGATTTTGCGCCGGCAGGTACCGGCTGAGACCGGTGTCGGTAGCAAACCAGATGGGCCCGGAGGGCTCACCCAGACAGGCATTGAGGCGGCCCGGCAACGGGCCATTGTCGCTGCCATCACCGGCACGGAGCGGTTCGAGCTGGCCGGTGTCGGCGGCGAGCCGATGCACGCCACCGTCAAACAAACCAACCCAGAGTCCGTCCTGACTGTCGGTGCACAAGGCGTTGATGCTGCTGCGCGCGAGCCCGCGTTCACCGCGGCGCCAAATCCGCAGCGCGTGACCATCGTAACGATTCAGGCCATCGATGGTACCGAGCCAGATAAAGCCATAGCGATCCTGGGCGATGGTCTGCACCGTGGATTGCGACAGGCCATCATCGGAGCCCAGCGTCAGCAGCCGGGCACCGCTGTCAACCACGGTGACCGCAGCATCAGGGGCCGTGGTGTTGAGGGGCGTGGTGTTGAGTCGGGTAGCGTCGAGGGTGGCGGTGCCGTTGACAGTTGCTGCACTCGGCAGCGCGCTGGCGCTGTCTGTTGCTGCCCAACCCGCAACCGCCCAACCCGCAACCGCCAGCGCGGTGAGCCAGTGCATACCGTGTACTCGTAATAAAAAATCAGGACCTGCCTAACAATAGGCGAGTCCGCTGATCCTGCAAGCTGTTATCGCTGGCTGGCGCCGGCTACCATAGCTGACGGTACCGTCGCCAGCTCATGGCGACAGCGATTGACAAGAAAGGGAGAACAGGATGAACAATGCAATCGTGGCCCGACTGGCCTTGACCACAACGCTGCTGCTACCTGCTGCAGTGCTGGCGGAGGATGCAACTGAGGCGACACCGGCCTGGAAAGGCGAAGGTGAGCTGGGTTATGTCGCGGCGCGCGGCAACACCGATACCGAAACCGTTTCCGGCAAATTGAAACTCGGTTATGCCAGTGGTGCCTGGAGTCACGAACTGGGTTTGGCGGCGTTGAAGTCGACCGCCGAAGATCCGGACACCGGCGAAGACGAAGAAACCGCCAACCGCTATCAAGTGACTGGGCAAAGCAATTACGCCGTGTCCGAACGCAGCTATGCCTTTGGCTCGTTCCGCTATGAAAAAGACGAGTTCAGCGGCTATGACCACCAGACCACGCTGGCAGTCGGTTACGGTTATCACTTTCTGAATGAAGAACTGCACAAGCTGTCGGCCGAAGTCGGTGCCGGTCAACGGCGCAGTGAGCTGATCGATACCGGCGAGAAAGAAAGTGAAACCATCATGCGGTTGCGGGTCGCGCACGGTTGGCAATTTACTGCCAGCAGCAAATGGACCAATGATCTGCTGGTCGAAGCGGGCGATGAAAATACCTTCAGCGAATTTGTCACCGGCCTGAAAGTGGACATGAACAGCAGCTTTGCCATCAAGGTTGCCTACGCAATCCGGCAGAACAGCGAAGTGCCGGATGACCGGGAGAAAACCGACACGCTGACCACCATCAATCTGGTGTTCGGTTTCTGATAACCAGTTTGTGAAAAGCGGTTTCAGAAAGCCAGTCTCAGAAAACCGGTTTCGGAAAACCAGTATCTGAAAACCAGTATCTGAAATCGGATCTTTGAATACGGAGAGCAAAAAGAACGTGGCCAGTGTGACTGCTCGCGTGCCGTCCGCACCGCTGCTGAAACAACTGGCCGCGGCGGCGCTGCAATACGCTGACGGCGAGCGGGCAGTGACGCTGACGCTCACGCAACAGCCGATCAGCGGACCGGTTCGGCTGTTGGCGCTGGGCAAAGCGGCCGCCGCGATGTGGCGTGGTGCTGCACGCAGCGTTGGCAGCCAGCTGCGGGCAGCACTCGTGATTGCGCCCTCGCCTGCCAGCGAATCTGATCGTGCGGTCGCTGCTGTGTCACCGCAGTGGCAGCTCGGCGGCCATCCGCTGCCCAATGCCGATTCGCTCGCAGCCGGCGCGGCGGCAATGGAGTTCGTCAGGCAGAGTGCGGCGGATGAAACCTTGTTGGTGTTGTTGTCGGGCGGCGCATCGGCGCTGTGCGACGTGCTGGTCGATGGGGTCAGTCTTGCCGACGTGCAGGCGCTGCAGCAGGCCTTGTTGGCGGCCAATTTGCCGATCGAGGCGATCAATGCGGTCCGGCAATCGTTGTCGCAGATCAAGGCCGGTGGTCTGGCGCGTTGTTGCCCGGCGGCCGTGCCGGTGCGCCAACTGATCATCTCCGATGTGCCGAATGATGATCTGCAGGTCATCGGTTCCGCACCGTTCATCGTATCGGCAGCTCGGACGGTGAACCCCGAATGGCTGCCGGCGCCGTGGCCGCAATGGCTGCGACAGCATGCGCCTCGTCATTGTTCGGAGCGCCAGTCGCCCGCGCTTGTGCCAGTGAACCCGGGCCCGCTAGCTCACGTGCAGACGGAGGTGATCGCCAGCAATCGCAGCGTGCGGCAAGCACTGCAACAGCTGGCGATGCAAGGTGGTTATCCGGTGGTGGTCAATCAAGACTTTGCCGGTGACTGTGCCAGCGTGACTGCGCAGATTGCCGCACAGCTGCGGTGCGGGTCGCCCGGTCTGTATCTGTTTGGCGGTGAATGCCATCTGCAATTGCCGAACCGGCCCGGCCGTGGTGGTCGCAATCAGCATCTGGCCCTGAGTTTGGCGGTCGAGTTGGCGGGACTGCCGGACATAGCGGTGCTCAGTCTGGCAACCGATGGCGTGGATGGTCAGTCCGATGCCGCGGGCGCACTGTTTGAAAGCGGCAGGTGGCCGGTCACGTCGGCGCAACAGGCCGAGGCAAGTGCAGCACTCGCCGGCGCCAGCAGCTATGATTGCTGGCAACGTCTTGGCGGCTTGCTGTTCACTGGCCCAACCGGCAGCAATGTTGCCGATTTGCTGTTTTGCTTGAAAAGCTGACGACTGCAATCCGCAGGGTTTTAAAGCGCGCTTGTCGGAACTGTGACACTCTGTTTGCGGGTAGAGCTGAAATACTTAAGTACAGAAATACAGAATCGCCATTTCTCCAGAATCATCGTGATGGAACTGTCCACGTGAGCCAAGCCGAACTGCAAGCTGTTCTGAACCTTCTCAATCGCATCATCGTTGGCAAGCCGCAGGTGATCCGGCTGGCGCTGACCTGTCTGCTCGGTCGCGGCCATTTGCTGATGGAAGATTTGCCCGGGATGGGCAAAACCACCTTGGCGCAGGCGCTGGCGCGAGTGCTCGGCTTGCAGTTTCAGCGTATTCAATTTACGGCGGATTTGCTGCCAGCCGATATTCTCGGCAGTTCCATATTCAATCGCGGTGACAACAAGTTCGAGTTTCATCCGGGCCCGGTATTCACTCAAGTGCTGCTGGCCGATGAAGTCAACCGGGCCACGCCGAAAACCCAGAGCGCGCTGCTGGAAGCGATGGCCGAACAGCAGGTCACCGTCGAAGGTGCGACCCGGGCCTTGCCGCAACCGTTTTTTGTCATCGCGACGCAAAACCCGTTGCATCAAATCGGCACCTATCCGTTGCCGGAGTCGCAACTCGATCGCTTTCTGATGCGGCTCGCGGTCGGCTATCCCGACATCAAGGCCGAGCGGGAGTTGCTCCGCGGTGAAGATCGGCAGCAGTTGCTGACGACATTGAAAACACAGGTTTCCGCCGCGCAGCTGATGGCCTGGCAACAGGCTGTCGAGCAGGTCAAAGTCAGCGACACCTTGCTCGACTATGTGCAATTGCTGCTGACGGCAACTCGTACCGGCAGCGTGTTCCTACACGGGCTGAGTCCCCGCGCCGGTTTGGCGCTGCTGCGGGCCGCCCGCGCCTATGCCTTCGTCAATGGTCGCGATCATGTTCTGCCGGATGATGTGCAAGCGGTGTTTGTTCCGGTCGCGGCGCACCGGCTCTGGCTGCGCGATGCCCGTGAGGAGCACAGCGAGCGGGCCGTGCTGGAATTGCTGAAATCCGTGCCGGTGCCGATGTAATGCAATCGGTTTGTAAGCACTGAGCGCGGCCATGGTTTCCTCGCTGGTCAATGCGGTTGCCCGCTCGCCACTGCCGCTGTTTCCGCGCTGGTGGCGAGGCCGCTTCGCGTCGTGGATCGAGCGACGCTTGCTGGCGACGCCGGAGCTGCGGCTCAGTCATCGCGAGATTTTCATTTTTCCGTCGCGCGGCGGCTGGTTGTTCATCTGCGTTGGTTTTCTGATTCTGGTTGGCGCGTCCAATTACCAGAACAATCTCGGTTTGGTGTTGGCATTCTGGCTGGGTTCGCTGGGCGTGCTGGCAAAGTTCCTGAGTTTTCGCAATGTACTCGGTGTGCGCTTGCGCGCCGGCGATCCGTCGCCGACCTTTGCCGGCGAAACCTTGCGCTTTCCGATTTGGCTGGATGACCCGGATGGCCGCGCCCACTCGGCCATTTCGGTTGGCCTGACTTCAACCTCCGATGAAGCCTGGGATGTGCCGCCGCAAGGCGCGGTCTGTGCCGAATTGTTGGTGCCGGCGCAGCAGCGTGGCTGGCAGGACATGCCGCGGTTTTGTCTGCAATCGCTGGCACCGTTTGGCTGGTTGAGGGTTTGGAGCTGGCCGAAGCTGAGCGCGCGGGCGCTGGTGTATCCGGCGCCGCTGGCGCCGCCGTGGCCTTTGCAACCGCAGGGCGACGGTGACGGCAAACACGCACAGCCGGTCAGTGGCAGCGAAGATTTCGCCGGTCATCGCAGTTGGCGCCAGGGCGACTCCTTGCGGCAAGTCGACTGGAAAGCCTATGCGCGTGAACGCGGCCTGCATCTGCGTTTGTTTGTTGCACCGAGCGGCGATGAATGGTGGTTTCGGCTGCGGGATTTGCCGGCCGCTGATCGCGAGACCCAGCTGAGCTGGCTGTGCTTTCTGTTGCTGGAGGCCGAGCGCAAAGGCCAGCGTTATGGTCTGGAACTGGGCGCCGGCACTGCCGGTGCAGAAAAATTTCCTCCCGATCAAGGCGACGTGCATTTGCATCGCTGCCTGAAAGCCCTGGCGTTGTTTTGATCATGGCACGACCGATGCGGGTGGCCCGCTGATGAAGCGCTTCGAACTCGACCGACCGGGCGTGCGACCACTGCTGCTGCTGGCGATCAGTGCGGCGCTGCTGCCACTGTGGCTGAAAACACCGGCCTGGGTTGGAGCGGTCAGCGCGTTGGTGTTGCTGTCGGCACTCGGTGTCGGCAAGCGCTTGCCGCGTTGGTTACTGCTCAGTCTGGTAATCGCCGCCAGCGCTGGCGTCGTGTTTCAACACAAGGGTTTGTTCACCCGCGACGCGGGGTTGTCCTTGATTGTGTTGATGGCCAGCTTCAAATTGCTGGAGCTGAAAAATTATCGCGATGCGATGCTGATCAGTGCGTTGACATTTTTCCTGAGCTTTGTCGGGCTGCTGTTTTACCAGTCGCTGGCGGTTGCGCTGTATTTGTTTTTGCTGTTGCCATTGCACACGGCGGCGGTGCTGGTGCTGCATCGACTCGAAGGGTGGCGTGGCTTGCTGGTGCTGGCCAAAGACAGTGGTCGTTTTGTTTTGCTGGCGTTGCCTTTGGTGGCGCTGTTGTATCTGTTTTTTCCACGGCTTTCCGCGCCGCTGTGGCGCCTGCCCGGCAGTGGTGTCACCGGGCCTACCGACTCGATGACCATCGGCGATGTCCAGTCACTGGTGCTGTCCGATGAATTGGCTTTCCGGGTCAAATTTGACGGCCCGCCACCACCAGAGAATGAGCGCTATTGGCGTGGCACTGTGCTCGCTGATTTTGATGGCTTGGCCTGGACCGTCGGCATGCCGCAGGCACCCGAAAAAATAGAGTCGCTGGGACCGGTGCAGCGCTACAAAGTGGCGCTGGAGCCGACCCGTTTGCGCTGGCTCTATGCGCTGGACATTCCGCAGACGGTCGATTCGCCGCTGCAAACACGTCGGGCCTGGAATGCCACCTTGCTGACCTACAGTTTTGTCCGGCAGCGAGTCGATTACAGCGTGGAGTCGTTGCTGAAGTATCGGCTCGGTGCCGACGCAACCGAAAAACAATTGCAGCCCTACCTTGCCTTGCCCGACAGCGGCAATCCTCAGGCGCGGCAGTATGCCCGGCAGCTGCGCCAGCGCCATCCCGATCCGCTTCAGTTCACTGAGCAGTTGCTGCGCACCATCCATACCGACAATTATTGGTATACGCTGCAAGTGCCGGAACTGAGCGAGGATATTGTCGATGACTTCTGGTTCAACAAGAAGCGCGGCTTCTGCGAACACTACGCCAATGCGGTGACGTTTCTGCTGCGTGCCGGTGGCGTGCCGGCACGGGTCGTGGTCGGTTACCAGGGCGGGGAATGGAATCCTTACGGCGAATTTCTGACCGTGCGCCATCTCGATGCTCATGCCTGGCTGGAATTCTGGCAACAAGACAAGGGCTGGACCCGGCTCGATCCGACGGCGGCGATATCGCCGGCGCGCATCGATGAGTCCTATCTGCAGCGCATCGCCAAACGCGATGCGCTGATGGCATTTGAAGGTTGGGACAGCGTCGCCAATACCGTGGCTGACGCGGGTGGTTGGGCGGTGACGCAATGGTGGCAGGAAGCCAATCGCTGGTTTGAAGCCAACGTCAGCCAATTCAATGCCGATCTGCAGCAGGATTGGCTGCAAAATCTCGGCTTGCCGAAATTGTCGATGGCGGACATGGTCCGCATTCTGGTGTTTGGTGTGCTGACCCTGATGTTTGCCAGTGCCTGGTTCATTCTGCGGGCGCGGCCGATACGGGACCCGGTGGCGCGTGTTTATGCCGCGTTCTGTGCCAAATTGGCCCGCGCCGGTATCCGGCGTGAGCCGCACGAAACCCCGCAGGACTTTTTGCGCCGGGCGCAGCGTGCCTTTCCGGCCGAGCGCGGCGAGCTGCGCGCCTTCATTGATTGCTATCTGGCACTGCGCTACGCCGAAATCGGATCGTTACGCGAGTTGCATGCGCAGTGGCGGCGCCTGCGTTGGCGCCGGTTGAAAGTGCTCTGACTCACGGCATTCTGATTCACGGTGCTCTGATTCACGATGCTCTGATTCACGACACGGCGCGCACAGGCGTTGTCCCGGTATAATTCGCGCCAATTTTCTTATCTCTTTTTTGCGAGCGGTTTGATGAGTCTTGCTGACGTCCGTGCCTTTTTGCACTGCGAAACCCCTGCTGGCTGGTTGGCCCGCGCCAATGACGAGTTGCCGACGCTGCTGATCGACCACGCCCATTGCGAGAAAAAAGCCGCCTCGACAGCCATGAGCCTGATGCACCGTTTTCCCGAACGGCATGAACTGCAGCATCAGCTATCGCGACTGGCCCGGGAAGAGCTGCGGCACTTTGAGCAGGTCATGGACTTGATGCAGGCGCGCAACGTGCCATTCACGGCCCTGTCGCCGGCACGCTATGCCATCGGTTTGCGCAGCCACACCCGGAAACCGGATCAGGAGTTTTTGATCGATGTGCTGATTGCAGGCGCCTATATCGAAGCGCGCTCCTGCGAACGCTTTGCCGCACTGGCCGAGGTTGTGCGCGATGAGGAGCTGGCGACCTACTATCGCTTTTTGCTCCGTTCGGAGTCGCGGCATTTCCGCAATTATCTGGGCTTGGCGAAGCTCTACGCAGAAGGGGATATCACTGAGCGGGTGCGTGAATTTGGTGTGTGGGAATCGGAGTTGATTCTGCTGCCGGATGAGCAGTACCGGTTTCACAGTGGGGTGCCTGTGTGATTTGTGAGATGGGTTTGATTCAATTTCGCGCCCTCATTGGCAGAGCTATTAGTAGGATCTTTTTGGTTGTGTGGCCGCCAGAAGGGGAGGTGCTGAACAAGGACGTCGATATGTCACTTGGGCTTGAGTTTAGCGATCAGAAAAACATATTGGTTACTATCTCAATTTCACGGGATGATAATTGGACGCCCGAGATCAATTGTGTCGTGCTGACCGATTTTCTCCCTTCCGAACAGATGGACTCATGGCTAAATGGTTGGATGAAGTTGAGCTTAGGCGGTACTTTTCAGCTGCAGAATTTTGATTTCAGCGATGACAGTCGATTCATTCATTTAATCGGCAAGTCGATTACAGACATTAAGCTTGCTTCAATCGGAGGCGATCCTTTCGGGGTAAAGCTGAATATAGATTCCGACCATCTAATGGTGGTTCCTATTTCCGACGGTGCGACTGTAGTTACAAGTCGGTTTGGTGATCGTTCGGCGATAGAGGGCTTTGAATATTTAGGCCAAATTATCTATAAGGACGTAAATTGATTGTAGGCATTGCGGCAACAGGGGAATGCCAATCGGCTGCTGCGCTGTTGATGTAAGCGAGAAGGGTGGAGCGGCAATGCCACCACCCCAACCCGTCCAGTCGTCAACTGAGTTGGCGCCGTTCAGGTGGCAAGTTCGTCAATTGTGACGAACATGAATTCCTGACTCCCCTCCTTCACAGGGGGGGAGCAAATAATCAGAAGCTCTCTTCCTTTCGCTTCGTCAGCACTTCACAACCGGAAGCTGTAATCAAAATCGTATGTTCCCACTGTGCTGACAAGGACCGGTCTTTGGTTACGGCGGTCCAGCCATCGCGCATCAGCGACACATGCCGTTTGCCGGCGTTGATCATCGGCTCGATGGTGAAGCACATGCCTTCTTTCAGCTCCATGCCGGTGCCGGCGCGGCCGTAGTGCAGAATCTGCGGATCTTCGTGGAAGATGGCGCCGATGCCGTGGCCGCAGTATTCCTGAACGACCGAATAGCCAGCGTTTTCCGCGTGCTGCTGAATCACCGAACCGATATCGCCGAGTTTGACGCCCGGTTTGACGATGGCGATGGCCCTGTACAGGCATTCTTGCGTAACGCGAATCAGCCGCTCGGCCTGAATGGTGGGTTTGCCGACCACGAACATCTTGCTGGTGTCGCCGTGGTAGCCATCCTTGATCACGGTGATGTCGATGTTGACGATGTCGCCGTCTTTCAGTTCACGCTCGTTCGGAATGCCGTGGCAGACCACGTGATTGACTGAAGTGCAAATCGATTTCGGAAAGCCGTTGTAGTTCAGCGGCGCCGGAATGGCTTTTTGCACATTGACGATGTAGTCGTGGCAGATCTGGTTCAGCTGGTCGGTACTGACCCCTTTCTTGACGTGCGGCTCGATCATCTCGAGCACTTCAGCGGCCAAACGGCCGGCGACACGCATTTTTTCTTGTTCGGCAGGGGTCTTGATGGTGACGGTCATTGGTGGTCTCGTTACTCGCTAAGCCAGTAAAAATGTATTGTAGGAGCGGCCTTGGCCGCGATTGTTTGGCCACCGAATTGGTGGCGAGAATCGCGGCCAAGGCCGCTCCTACCGATAAAGTCCTGTGCCGCTCAGTCCTGCGGCAACTCAAACCGGAACTCCGGTCGGCCGGTCAGCGACAGGTGCAACCGCGGCCGCTGACTGGCCAGCAGCAGTTGCAGTCGGCCCCGCATTATAAAGAAGGCCGAGCCGGTTAGCCGGGCGCCGCGTTTCTGATGCGAGCGCAGGCTGGGGGCATTGAAGGCGCTGATGCGGCTGACCGACCAGCGGGCGCCATCGCGATAAAGCGCTTCGTTGGCCTCATCCCAGAGCTGGGCGAACAGCCGGGTGACCCGGTATTTGGGCGCAACATAGACGTCGTAGTCCCAGACGAGCTCGTGGGGGCCGAGCCGGTAGTCACAGCGGGCGTCATCTTCCGGGTAGTGAGTGTTTGCTAGCCACAGGAAGGCCGCCAGCTCGCCGGCCTTGAACGCGGCCAGACAGCGATCTCCGCGGTCGAACCGGGCCCGGACGATGGCCTCCTTGCGGTCTTCGACCATCAGCGCGGGTTCGAAGGCGGTCAGCCAGCGGAACTCGACCCCAACCGCCGGGGCGACCGAGCGCGTGGCCGGAATCGGTTGGTAGGCAAATCGGTAGGCGACCAGCTTGCCGCCGAGGCGCTTCCAGAGCTTCTGGAACAGGTAGAGCAGGGCGACGCCGGTGCCAAGCTCGTGGCGCAGGGCGGTCCATTTGTTGAGTGCGGAAGCCATTCCTCTTTATGAGCCTGTCGTCCTTGTTATCGGGGTCGCAGTGTTTCAGCGTGGCCGGAGCCGGTCAAGCGCTGGCCGGCAACGCTCCGGGGAAATGGCTGGCAAGGCGAGGTTGGCGTTGAGACGGCAGGGCTGGTTGTGGTATAAAGCGCACCCCGCGCTGGGACCCCGGTTGCTCTGCAAGAGCGGCCGAGCTCCATGACGCGGTATACCCCACACGCGACTCCACCAATTTCTGACCCGGGTCCTGCTTGCAGGCGGCCAGAAAGGAGCGCGGAGGCCCAACCCGACTCTCAATGAGGTCTACTATGGCTCGCGTCACTATGCGTGACATGATCCAGGCTGGCGTGCACTTCGGTCACCGCACCCGGTTCTGGAACCCGAAAATGAAACAGTACATTTTCGGTTCGCGTAACAAAATTCATATCGTCAACCTCGAACACACCCTGCCTATGTTCCAAGATGCGCTCAATTTCCTGGGCGGCATTGCGGCCAAGCGCGGCAAGATCCTGTTTGTTGGTACCAAGCGCGCAGCAGCTGACGTTGTTGCCCTGGAAGCCAAGCGTTGCGGTCAGTACTACGTCAACAACCGCTGGCTCGGCGGCATGCTGACCAACTACAAAACCGTACGCCAATCGATCAAGCGTCTGAAAGACCTCGAAGCGATGGCTGCTGACGGCACGTTCAACAAGCTGACCAAGAAAGAAGCGTTGATGCGTCAACGTGAACTGGAAAAGCTGGAAAGCTCGCTGGGCGGTATCAAGGACATGGGCGGCCTGCCGGATGTGTTGTTCGTGATCGACACCGATCATGAAAACATCGCCATCTCGGAAGCCCGCAAGCTGGGTATCCCGGTGGTTGCCGTGGTGGATACCAACTCGAATCCGGACGGCGTGGATTACGTCATTCCGGGTAACGACGACGCCATTCGCGCCATCGAACTGTACCTGCACAGCGTTGCTGACGCCGTCATCGAAGGCCGTCAAAGTGCTCCGCACGCTGACGACGCCGTTGCTGATGAGTTTGTCGAAGAAGCGCCGGTTGCTGCGACCGAGGCCGACGAAGAGGCGTAATTGCCCTTTGGCTGGACTCAAGAAAAAGGGGGCTGCGGCCCCCTTTTTTGAAACTTGTTTCTGTTCGCCTGTTGCCGTTCAAGCGATTCTGTCCAGAGCATTCTGGGCAACTGATTGCGCTGGCAGCAACAGGCAAACGATGAATGTGTTCGACCTGACTGGCTCGTGATGGCCAGTCTTCTGCAAGAGGATTCTCCCATGGAAATCACTGCTTCCCTGGTCAAAGAACTGCGTGAGCGCACCGCTGCCGGCATGATGGAGTGCAAGAAAGCACTGCAAGAAGCCAATGGCGATATCGAGCTGGCCATCGACAACATGCGCAAGTCGGGTGCCGTCAAAGCCGCCAAGAAAGCCGGCCGTATCGCCGCTGAAGGCGTCGTGGTCGGTCGCGTTGGCGCCGGCGAAGCCGTGCTGGTCGAAATCAACTGCGAAACCGATTTCGTGGCCAAGGACGCCAGCTTTGTCGCGTTCGCCAATGCCGTTGCCGATGTCGCGCTGAGCAGCAAAGTGACCGATGTCGCAGCGCTCGGCGAGGTCAAGCTGGCATCGGGCGAAAGCGTCGAAATGACCCGCGCCAACCTGGTCGCCAAGATCGGCGAAAACATGACCGTGCGTCGTCTGACCCGGCTGGCCGGCGCCAATCTGGCGACCTACAGCCACGGCGGCCGTATCGGCGTTGCTGTTGCCCTGCAAGGTGGTGACGAAGAGCTGGCCAAGCAAGTTGCCATGCACATCGCCGCCGCCAAACCGCTGGTCGTCAACCCGGAACAAATGCCGGCCGCTGACGTGGCCAAAGAGCGCGAAATCGCCACTGCCCAGGCAGCCGAATCGGGCAAGCCGGCCAACATCGTCGAGAAGATGGTGGAAGGTCGCGTCAACAAGTTCCTGAGCGAAAACAGCCTGGTTGGCCAAGCGTTTGTGATGGACCCGAACACCACCGTCGGCAACCTGCTGAAGGGCAAAGGCGCCACGGCGACCGGCTTCTTCCGCTGGGAAGTCGGCGAAGGCATCGAGAAGGCCGAAGATAACTTCGCTGCCGAAGTCGAAGCCATGAAAGCCGCCGCTATTGGTACCAAAGCCTA